>NZ_JBICJR010000040.1:0-1839 GCF_043103245.1 Pseudomonas sp. YQ_6 | reverse complement strand
ACCGAAGTCTGGTCAGCAGTAATAGTGACTTTGACGATGTCGCCTTCGTTGCCTGGGGTGCCAGGCTCGTCGGTCACCTCGGTGCTGACTGGAGTCTTGTCCAGGTTCAGGTTTTCGAACTTCCATGCATCTGCGCCGCTGACGGCGTCGATGGCATTGACCACCGGCTGGTTAGTGCCGACATAGACGTTGTCCGGGGCAGTTGCAGTCGCCGAACCGGTGGTGCTGTTGGCTGCCACGACGACGGTGGTGCCGTCGGTCAGCTTAAAGTACAGCTCCGAGTGGTTGTTGATCGGCAGACCGTCTTTGTTGGTCAGCGTGATGGTGTAGGTGATCTCGCCGCCTTCGGTCACCGAAGGGGTGGCAGTCAGCTTGGCCACGACTTCGTCGAGGGTGTCGGTCACTTGAACCGAAGCAGCACCACCCAGTTCCAGGTTCTCAAAGGTGTGACCGTCTACATCCACAGCGGACGTGATGCCCAGACTGATCTGGCCAGCGTCCTGGTAGACGTCATCGCCTTGCGCGTCGTGGGTGTACGGCGCGCTGGTCTCACCGGCCTTGATGGTGACCTGGGCATTGTTGCTCAGGGTCACGACCAGGTCGTGGGCCAGCGGCTGGTTGACGTGCACAGTGAAGGTTGGTTTGACGTTCTCGGCTACCGAAGTCTGGTCGGCTGTGATGGTGACCTTGACGATGTCGCCTTCGCTGCCTGGAGTGCCTGGCTCGTCGGTGACCTCGGTGCTGACCGGGGTCTTGTCCAGGTTCAGGTTTTCGAACTTCCACGCATCTGCGCCGCTGACCGCGTCGATGGCATTGACCACCGGCGCGTTGGTGCCGACATAGACGTTGTCCGGGGCGGCTACAGTGGCCGAACCGGTGGTGCTGTTGGCTGCCACGACGACAGTGGTGCCGTCGGTCAGCTTGAAGTACAGCTCCGAGTGGTTGTTGATCGGCAGGCCGTCTTTGTTGGTCAGCGTGACGGTGTAGGTGATCTCGCCGCCTTCGGTCACCGAAGGGGTCGCGGTCAGCTTCGCCACGACTTCGTCGAGGGTGTCGGTCACTTGAACCGAAGCGTTGCCGCCCAGTTGCAGGTTCTCGAACGCAGCACCAGTGGCGTCTACTGCCGAGTTGATGCCCAGGCTGATCTGGCCAGCGTCCTGGTAGACGTCATCGCCTTGCGCGTCGTGGGTGTAAGGCGCGCTGGTCTCGCCGGCCTTGATGGTGACCTGGGCGTTGTTGCTCAGGGTCACGACCAGGTCGTGGGCCAGCGGCTGGTTGACGTGTACGGTGAAGGTCGGTTTGACGTTCTCGGCCACCGAAGTTTGGTCAGCAGTAATAGTGACTTTGACGATATCGCCTTCGTTGCCTGGGGTGCCAGGCTCGTCGGTCACCTCGGTGCTGACTGGAGTCTTGTCCAGGTTCAGGTTTTCGAACTTCCACGCATCTGCGCCGCTGACCGCGTCGATAGCATTGACCACCGGCGCGTTGGTGCCGACATAGACGTTGTCCGGGGCGGTTGCAGTGGCCGAACCGGTGGTGCTGTTGGCTGCCACGACGACGGTGGTGCCGTCGGTCAGCTTGAAGTACAGCTCCGAGTGGTTGTTGATTGGCAGACCGTCTTTGTTGGTCAGCGTGATGGTGTAAGTGATCTCGCCGCCTTCGGTGACCGACGGGGTCGCGGTCAGCTTGGCCACTACTTCGTCGGTGGTGTCGGTCACTTGAACCGAAGCGTTGCCGCCCAGTTGCAGGTTCTCGAAGGTCGCACCAGTGGCGTCTACCGCCGAGTTGATGCCAAGGCTGATCTGGCCAGCATCGTTGTAGACGTCATCGCCCTGTGCG
>NZ_JBICJR010000003.1:0-34968 GCF_043103245.1 Pseudomonas sp. YQ_6 | reverse complement strand
AGGCGCTTGCGCAATCCTTGTGGGAGCGGGCGTGCCCGCGAACACGGGCGCAGCCCGTGCCAACCACCGCAGTGCCTGCTTCGCGGGCTCGCCCGCTCCCACAAGGGATCTGCAGCGTCAGTCAGATGGCGGCAAACCGCTCATCCAGGTAAGCGATGATCGCCTTGGACTCATACATCCAGGTCACCTTGCCGGCTTCTTCAATGCGCAGGCATGGCACTTTCACCCGGCCGCCACCTTCTTGCAGGGCCTGGCGGTGCACCGGGTCGTTCTTGGCATCGCGCAGCGCCACCGGCACGTTCAAACGGTGCAGGGTGCGGCGGGTTTTGACGCAGAACGGGCAGGCGTGGAACTGGTACAGCGCCAGCCCCTTGGCCGCTTGCTCGATGCGGGCCTGGGCGGCGGGGTCGCGCTTGCGCTTGGCCGGGCGGCTGATCCAGTCACCGAAGACGATGAGCTGGCCGAGGCCAACCCGCAGGGCTTTGACGATCATGGGCAACTCCTGAAATGCAAAAGCCGACCCTGAAGGGTCGGCTCGGGGTCAGCAACCAATCACTTGATCAGGCTGAGGAACTCGCTACGGGTGGCGGCGTTGTCGCGGAACTCACCCAGCATCACCGAGGTGATCATGGTCGAATTCTGCTTCTCGACACCGCGCATCATCATGCACATGTGCTTGGCTTCGACCACCACGGCCACACCCGCGGCACCGGTTACCTGCTGCACGGCTTCGGCGATCTGGCGGCTGAGGTTTTCCTGGATCTGCAGGCGGCGGGCGTACATGTCGACGATACGTGCCACCTTCGACAGGCCCAGTACCTTGCCCTTCGGCAGGTAGGCAACGTGTGCCTTGCCAATGAACGGCAGCATGTGGTGTTCGCACATCGAATACAGCTCGATGTCCCGGACCAGCACCATTTCGCTGTTGTCAGAGCTGAACAAAGCGTTGTTGGTGACTTCTTCCAGTGTTTGCTCATAACCGCGGCAAAGGTACTTCATCGCCTTTGCAGCCCGCTTGGGCGTGTCGAGCAGGCCCTCACGGGAGACGTCCTCGCCAATCTGGCTGAGGATCTCGGTGTAGTTCTGTTCCAGGGACATGGATCTACCTGTGGGAAAAAATCGCAAAAACGAAGGGTACGGCGGTGAGGGCGGCGCTGCAAGCGCGGCGTTACTCGTCGCGGCCTTCGAGCATGGTTCGCTTCAGCATCACATACACCGCGCCGGTGCCGCCGTGGCGGGCACTGCACGAGGCAAAACCGAGCACTTGCGGGTGCTGGCGCAGCCAGGTGTTGACGTGGCTTTTGATCATCGGGCGCTTGCCGTCCAGGCGTGCGGCCTTGCCGTGGGTCACCCGCACGCAGCGCACCTCCAGTTTGGTGGCTTCGGCGATGAAGTCCCACAAGGTTTCGCGGGCCTTTTCCACCGTCATGCCGTGCAGGTCGAGGCTGCCCTCGAATGGAATCTGCCCCAGCTTCAGCTTGCGCAGTTGGCCTTCCTGTACGCCATCGCGGCGCCACATCAGCTCGTCTTCGGCGCCTACGTCGATGACGAACTGGTCGGACATGCCATCGATGACCAAAGCCTTGTCACTGCGCACGGTCGCCGCCTGGCGCAGGCCGGCCAGCTTCTGGCGGTCGGCCTTGGGCTTGCCGACGTCGGCACGGTCGTGGCGGATCGGCTTTACGCCGCGCACTTCGGCCTTGAACAGGGAAAAATCGTCGTCTTGCATGATGCCTCCACGTAGGCGGCGTAGTTTACGCGACTGTGGGGCCGTGTGCAGCCTGTGCGGGCCTCTTCGCGGGTAAACCCGCTCCTACGGGGATGTCACAGAGCCTGAAGGCGGCGGGGTACCTGTAGGAGCGGGTTTACCCGCGAAGAGGCCCGCACAGGTTACGCAAAACCATCAATCGTGCTTCTTCATCAGGTGCGGCGACAGGTTAAGCTCCCGCCCGCGGCGCAAACGGATACGGCTGCGCCGCCAGAAGCGCACACCCAGCCACAGCAACAACAAGCCAGCCACGGTGAGGATGCTGGACAACGGTTTGTTGGCGTTGAGTTCCTGCAGGGCAGGGTAGTTGCCCAGCAGGCCGGCGACGCCGGCCATGGCCAGCAGTACGCCCAGCGTCGCCAGCAGGGCCGACAGGCCGGCCGCCAGGCGGGCGCCCCAGTTACGCGGTTCGCGCGGGCGCAGGCGCTTGGCGTCGAAACTGCCTTTAAGCTTCATTCCGCTCTCCTCGGTGGATATCCGGAATTCGACCTGCTGCTGCCCATCGGGTTCCGCCCGGCTGCCGGGCGGTCCTGCAAGCCGCTCAGATCAGGCTGGCGGTGGGTGCGACGCAAGCGAAGTTGTCAGCCATCACGGCCATTTCGCACTGGTGAATCTGCGCGGCCGGAATGACGCCGTCCTTGAATGCCAGGTCGCGGGTGGCCGACGCGTCTTCTACCAGGGTGCACCGATAACCATAGTCCTTGGCGCGGCGAACGGTGGTGCTGACGCTGGAATGGCTCATGAAACCACAGACGATCAGGTCCAGGTGGCCCAGCTCCTGCAATGTCTCGTGCAGCTTGGTGTTCTTGAACGCGTTGGGCATGCGTTTTTCGATGACGATTTCACCTTCCAGCGGCTCCAGCCCCGGAATGAACTGGCCAGCCGGCCCCTGGGGGTCGAAGCGGCCACCAACAGTGCCCAGGTGGCGAACATGGATGATCGGACGGCCGCTCTTACGGGCGGCGTCGAGCAACCTGGCGATGTTGGCCACGGCCTCGTCCATGCCCGACAGCTTCAGGGGACCACTGAGGTACTCCTTTTGTGCATCGATGATGATCAGGCTGGCGTGGCTCAGCTTGGCCGGCGGATAGTCGCGGCCAGTGAGGCGAAACATCGTGGTTGGAACGGACATCAAGGGCTCCTTGGATAGGGCTTTTGTATACCTATTCTCCCCTGCCTTGGCGCCAATGGGAATGGTTGACAACGCAAGCGGCGTGGTTACTGGCCTGTGGCTAGCCTTTGGGCAAGGCAAAGGAACAAATGTGTGGGTGGGGCTGTTAGACTTTTGTCCGGTCTGAAAATAGGAGTACCCCGTGATCACATCCCGTCTGCGCACGCTGCGCGACTACATCCGCTGGGCGGTCAGCCGCTTCCACGAGCATGACCTGTTCTTCGGTCACGGTGCCGACAACGCCTGGGACGAAGCCCGCCTGCTGGTGCTGGGTGCGGTGCACCTGCCGTGGGAGGTGGCCGACAGCTATCTGGACTGCATGCTCGAGGACGACGAGCGAGTACGCCTTCAGCACCTGCTCAAGCGCCGTATCGAAGAGCGTGTACCGGCCGCCTACCTGCTGGGCGAGGCCTGGTTCTGCGGCATGTCGTTCATCGTCGACGAGCGGGTGCTGGTGCCGCGTTCGCCCATTGGCCAGCTGATCGAAAAACGTTTCGAGCCGTGGCTGGCCAGCGAGCCGGCGCGCATTCTGGACCTGTGCACGGGGTCGGGCTGCATCGGCATCGTCGCCGCCGATGTGTTCCCGGAGGCCGAGGTGGTGTTGGCCGACCTGTCGTTCCAGGCCCTTGAAGTGGCCAACCAGAACATCGAGCGCCATGGCCTGGACGGGCGCGTGTACACCGTGCAGGGCGATGGCTTTGGCGGTTTGCCGGGGCAGCGTTTCGACCTGATCCTGTCCAACCCGCCGTATGTCGACGCCGAAGACTTCGACGACATGCCGGCCGAGTACCACCATGAGCCCGAACTAGGCCTGGCCTGCGGCAGCGACGGCCTGGACCTGGTACGGCGGATGCTGGCCGAAGCGGCTGACCACCTGACCGAGAAGGGTTTGCTGATTGTTGAAGTGGGCAACAGCCAGGTGCATGTCGAGGCGTTGTACCCCGAGGTGGACTTTGCCTGGCTGGAATTCGAGCGTGGCGGGCATGGGGTGTTCATGCTCACCGCCGAGCAGTGCCGCCAGCATCAGGAATTGTTCAAGGCCCGCGTTTAGGCTATTTGGGGCTGCTTTGCAGCCCCAATCTCCACCGGCTGATGCGGTCTTAGCGGGTTGCAATCCAGATCAACAGCCCTGCCTGGAACACGGTAAACGCCACCAGGCAGGTAATGGTGAAACGCAATCCGCCGTCTTCGCGCTGGTATTTGGCCACGCGCTCATCCCGCTCGCGCAGTTGCCCTTCCTTTTCCTGCAGTTGCTGGTCGGCCTGCTGCAGCAGGTTGGCGGCATCCAGAATCTCCACCCGCTGCAGGCGCTCGCTGCTCCAGGCGGCCTTGAGCTGGCCCACCGTCATATCCGCGGTGCGGCCCTTCAGGTGCTGGCTGTCCTCGTACTGCACCTCGATACCCACCCCGCGCAAGCACTGGTCACGGCGAAGGCGTGAGTCCTCGTTCAGGGCGTCCTTGCTCGGCAGCGCCATGCCTTCCACCCGGTAGTGCGACCACTTGCGCTGCAACCACTGTGCGGCCTGGGCCAGCATGAAACGGCCGATGCCACGGTTCACCGGTTCCAGTTGCAGGCCATGTTCATTGCCAATACGCACCAGGCGCTCGGCATGGTCGACGCGGATGTCCAGGCGGTTCTGCTCTTTGTGCACTTTCTGCCCAGGCAACTGGATTTCCATGCGCAGCAGGCTGTGTGCCTTGTCATGGCGCTCGGCATAGCCGAACTGCACAAAACGCAGCGGCCGTGCACCGGTGCTGCGGTCGGTCGGCAGTGCTGCCAGGCGCAGCAGCTGGAAATGCTCGGCGGTCAGCTCGGCCCAGGGCAGGGCGGGGATTTCCTGGGGTTCTTCGGCCGGCTCGACGGCGGTGGGGGAGGTGGTCATCAGGGCTTGTCCTCAGCTATGCCTGCTGTATCGGCAGGCATGGCTGAGACCTGAGCCTGTTTGACTTACGCCGAAGGCAAATGCTGGATGAACGTCACAATTCGCTCGCCCAGCTCGCGCGCCAGCGGCAGCTCGGGGTTGAGGTAGCTGTCGCGCTGCTGGCTCATGCCCTTGGGGCTGATGCGCAGCATGTGGTTCATGCCATCGATCAGGACCAGTTGTGCATCTGGCTTGGCCGCTTTCAGCCGTTGGGCGTCGGCCACGTCCACCTGCACGTCGTTGCGCCCCTGCACGATCAGCGCGGGCATGGGCAGGCGGGCAAAGGCTGCTGCCGGGTTTTGCTGGAACAGCGAAATCAGGTACGGCTGCACGCTGGGGCGAAACACCTGGCGCAGCGGCGCTGGCACATCCAGGCTGGTCTGCCCGGCCTGCAGGCGGTCGAGCAGGGCGCTGCCACTGGCCAGTTGCGCGGGCGGCAGGCGCTGGGCCAGTTGTTCGTGCAGCACCTCGGCCAACGGCCGGCCGCTGCCGGCCAGGGTGATGACTGCGCTGGCGCCAGCCTGCTCGGCGGCCAGGCTGGCAATCAGTGCGCCTTCGCTGTGGCCAATCAGGATCAGCGGGCCGAAGCGCGGGTCGGCTTTGAGCTTGTGGCTCCAGGCGACCACATCGGCCACGTAGCGCTCCACGCTGAGGTCACGCTCGTCAGGCGTGGCCGGCTGGCTGGCGGCCACCCCGCGTTTGTCGTAACGCACGCTGGCAATGTGTTCGTTGGCCAGCAGCAGGGCCAGGCGCTTGAGGTTGTCGACCCGGCCCGACGCCGGGTTGTTGCCGTCACGGTCGGTGGGGCCGGAGCCGGCGATGATCAGCACCACTGGCGGCGGGGTGGCCTGTTGCGGCAGCAGCAGGCTGCCGTGCAGCACGCCCTGGCCGGTGTCCAGGTCGATCGGGCGTTGCAGTACAGTGGGGGCGGCGGCCTGGGCCAGGCCAGTGCACAGCAGGAAGAGCAAGGCGACGAGGCGCGACATCATGCGGTACTACATGGGGAGATGTGGGTTTGACCCACTGTTTGCGGGAAGGTTCTGGGAAGCGAATGGCAGGCTCGGCCCTTTCGCGGGCACGCCCGCTCCCACAGGTATTTCACAGCATTCGGTTCTGTGGTGATCCTGTGGGAGCGGGCATGCCCGCGAAGAGGCCCGCACAGGCGATCAAAGCATCTGTATACTGCCGCTTTCACCCATTTCTGGCAGATTTCGCGGAGCGTCCATGTCCGGCAATACCTACGGCAAGCTGTTCACTGTCACCACCGCTGGCGAGAGCCATGGCCCGGCGTTGGTCGCCATTGTCGATGGATGCCCTCCGGGCCTGGAAATTTCCCTCGCCGACCTGCAGCACGACCTTGACCGGCGCAAGCCCGGCACCAGCCGGCACACCACCCAGCGCCAGGAAGCCGACGAGGTGGAAATCCTTTCCGGCGTGTTCGAAGGCCGCACCACCGGTTGCTCGATCGGCCTGCTGATCCGCAACACCGACCAGAAGTCCAAGGACTACTCGGCCATCAAGGACCTGTTCCGCCCGGCCCACGCCGACTATACCTACCACCACAAGTACGGTATCCGCGACTACCGCGGCGGCGGCCGCAGCTCTGCCCGTGAAACCGCCATGCGCGTGGCCGCCGGCGCTATCGCCAAGAAGTTCCTGGCCACCCAGGGCATCACCGTGCGTGGCTACATGAGCCAGCTGGGCCCGATCGAAATCCCGTTCAAAACCTGGGAGTCGGTGGAGCAGAACGCCTTCTTCAGCCCCGATCCGGACAAAGTACCTGAGCTGGAAGCCTACATGGACCAGCTGCGCCGAGACCAGGATTCGGTGGGCGCAAAAATCACCGTGGTCGCAGAAGGCGTGATGCCCGGGCTGGGCGAACCGATCTTCGACCGCCTGGATGCAGAGCTGGCCCATGCGCTGATGAGCATCAATGCGGTCAAGGGCGTGGAAATCGGCGCCGGCTTCGCCAGTGTGGCCCAGCGCGGCACCGAGCACCGGGACGAGCTGACCCCGGAAGGCTTCCTCAGCAATAACGCGGGCGGCATTCTGGGCGGTATTTCCTCGGGCCAGCCGATCGTTGCCCACCTGGCACTGAAGCCCACTTCCAGCATCACCACCCCGGGCCGCTCGATCGATGTCGATGGCAACCCGGTGGACGTCATCACCAAAGGCCGCCACGACCCGTGCGTGGGCATCCGTGCCACGCCGATTGCCGAGGCGATGATGGCCATCGCGTTGATGGACCACCTGCTGCGCCACCGTGCGCAGAATGCCGATGTGCAAGTGAATACCCCGGTGCTGGGCCAGCGCTGATCCAACTGCACCGGCCTCTTCGCGGGTAAACCCGCTCCTACATTGGGATATCACTGCCCTCAGGTGCAGTGACAGGGTGGATCCGCGTAGGCGCGGGTTCACCCGCGAAGAGGCCGGCCCAGGTCCCCACAAGGCCACCCCATGCAACCCATCCCCTACTGGCGCCTGTCCAGCTTCTACCTGTTCTACTTCGCCCTGCTGGGCTCCACCGCACCTTTCCTGGCGCTGTACTTCGACCACCTGGGCTTTTCCCCGGCGCGCATCGGCGAGCTGGTGGCCATCCCCATGCTGATGCGCTGCGTCGCCCCCAACCTGTGGGGCTGGCTGGGCGATCGCACGGGCCAGCGGCTGTTGATCGTCCGCCTTGGCGCGTTGTGCACCCTGGCCACCTTCGCCCTGATCTTCTTCGGCAAAAGCTACGCCTGGCTGGCGCTGGTGATGGCCCTGCACGCGTTCTTCTGGCATGCGGTGCTGCCGCAATTCGAGGTCATCACCCTGGCCCACCTGCACGGGCAGACGTCGCGCTACAGCCAGGTACGTCTGTGGGGTTCGATCGGTTTCATCCTCACCGTGGTTGGCCTGGGCCGCTTGTTCGAATGGTTGAGCCTGGACATCTACCCGGTGGCGCTGGTCACGATCATGGCCGGTATCGTCGCCGCCAGCCTGTGGGTGCCCAATGCCCAGCCGGTGGAGCAGGGTGGGCGCAGCGGCACGGGGGGCTTTCTGCAGCAGTTGCGTGCCCCGGGGGTGATCGCGTTCTACGCGTGCGTGGCCTTGATGCAGCTCAGTCACGGGCCCTATTACACCTTCCTTACCCTGCACCTGGAGCACTTGGGCTATACGCGCGGTGCCATCGGCCTTCTATGGGCGCTTGGGGTGGTGGCCGAGGTGCTGATGTTCATGGTCATGAGCCGCCTGTTCGCCCGTTTCAGCGTGCAGCGCGTGTTGTTGGTCAGCTTCCTGCTGGCGGCATTGCGCTGGCTGCTGCTAGGTAACCTGGCGCAGGAGCCGGCAGTACTGATCTTCGCCCAGCTGCTGCACGCGGCCACCTTCGGCTGCTTCCACGCCGCCAGCATCGCCTTCGTCCAGGCCAGCTTCGGCGCTCGCCAGCAGGGCCAGGGCCAGGCGCTTTACGCAGCGCTGTCGGGGACCGGCGGTGCGCTGGGGGCGCTGTACTCAGGCTACAGCTGGAAGCTGCTGGGCCCCACCTTCACCTTTGGTATGGCCAGTGCCGCAGCCTTGGCCGCAGCCGTTATCATTGCCCTTTGTTCGCAACCGACCAGGACCCGCCCCTGATGAGCATTCTCAGCGTTTTCCACCCCGCCAGCCCGGCACTGCCGAACAAGGTGCTGACTCACCACGACGACATCGCCGCTACGTTGGCCGAGCAGGGCGTGCGCTTTGTGCATGCCGACCCTGGCCTGCGGGTGCGCCCGGGCACGGCCCAGGACGAGGTGCTGGATGTTTGCCGCGTGTACCTGGATGAGTTGATGACGGCGCATGGCAGCAAGGCCTTCGCGCTGCTCAACCGCGACGGTGAAGACCCGGCCCAGGTCGATGTGCGTGATGAGCATGTGCATGATGCCGACGAGCTGTTCGCCGTGGTCAGCGGGCGGGCGCAGGTTGGCCTGCGGCTGGGGGACTGGGTGTATTCGGTGCTGTGCGAGAAGGGTGACCAGCTGCTGGTGCCGGCCGGGACGCGGCGTTGGGTTGAGTTGGGTGATACACCGTTTTGCCTGGCGTTGCGCTTGTATGGCAGCGAGCAGGGCATGCAGGCGCGGTTTACCGGGGATGTGACGGCGCGGGCGTTTCTGGGGATCGACGAGTTGTAATGGCATTGCCGGCCTCTTCGCGGGTGAACCCGCTCCTACATTGGTTGCGCCGCCCTTAGGCATCGCGCAGTCAATGTAGGAGCGGGTTTACCCGCGAAGAGGCCAGTTCAGGCAATACACCCCTCAGCGGTACGTCGGCAAGGCAAACCGCTGCTGGCTCTGCAGCATCGAGATGACCGGCAACTCACTGGCCTCTTCAGCCAGATCACGACGGATGGCACTGATCGCCCAGGACAGCTGTTCGGCACTGTGCAATTGCCCATAGGTCAGCACCCGGCGGGTAACCTTGCCATCCGCTGCGCGCAGGGTAAGCAGTACACCGCCATCGGGCCGGGCTTTGGTATTCACCTGATAGGCCGAAAATACCGATGCGAACTTTTGCTGGATGAGGTCCATATCAACTCCTGGCTGGTGTGTGGCAGACATGAGTTGATGGTTGCAGTGACCGTGCCAGAATCCTGGTTGGCAAAAAATCTAGTAAAAACAGTCAGTTACGGTGAATTTGCAGAAGCGGCATCGTGCAGGCTGCACGGTCGTGCATTTTGCACAGTGCATTTTGCACGGGTCAGGGTTTGCCTATCGGCCTTATAGAATCTGAACCTTTGACCGCAATGGCATGCCTGACGAACACTTGGGCCATCAATTATGCCAGGAGGTTCCCTATGTCCAGCCAAGCCGCACCTGCCACAATGACCGACGACGAAACCGCTGCGTTCGCCGAGCAGGTGTTCGAACGTGCCCGTCAGGGCGACGCCGACATGCTCTGGCGCCTGCTTGCCAGCGGCCTGCCGGCCAACCTGCGTAATCACAAGGGCGATACCTTGCTGATGCTGGCCAGCTACCACGGCCACCACGAGGCGGTGCGGGTGCTGCTGGCGCAAGGTGCCGATCCGCTGATTGCCAACGACAACGGCCAGCTGCCGATTGCCGGTGCTGCGTTCAAAGGGGACCTGGCGATGATTCGCCTGCTGGTGGAGCATGGCGTGCCGGTGGATGCCGCCGCGCAGGACGGTCGCACCGCGCTGATGTTGGCGGCCATGTTCAATCGCAGCGAAATCCTCGACTACCTGCTGGCACAAGGGGCCAACCCGGCGCACCAGGATGCCCGCGGCATCACTGCCCTGATGGCGGCGCAAACCATGGGCGCAGCAGACACCGCCGCGCGCTTGCAAGCGCTGGCCGGCTAACCGCCGGGGGGCATTTGCGGCTATCCTTGGCGACTTTTCACCCGTCGCAGGCCCCCTTTCATGAAAACTCAGTTGCTCGAATTCATCAGCCTCATTGGCGCCGGCTGCATGCGTGAGGCAGACATCGAGCGTATCGCCGACGAGGCCGCCCAAGCCTACGCCGACCCTGTCGCCTTTCTGGCCGCCAACCCCGACATCAACTACGACGACACTTTCCCGATTCCTTTGGGCGAATGGGTGGTGCTGGGCAGCCTGCCGGATACCGTGGTGTTCCAGGCCGACAGCTATCTGGAGCTGTTCCAGCAGATCAGCGACTCGTTCGACAACAGCGTGCCGTTTACCCTCAAGCCCAAGCAACTGGCCCGTACCGAGCCACTGACCGCGCTCAACCGTATCCAGGTACAGATGGGCGCGCTGAACAAGGAGGCGGGTGGTTATGTGCTGCTCAACTTCAGCCAGTTGCTCGATGACGAGCTGCAGATGGTCATGGTGGGGCAGCAGGACCTGGCACGGGTAATGGAGCTGGGGGCAGCGCTGGGCATCAAGGTCGAACCGGCGCTGGAAGCCCTGAAAGTCGCCGTCCACATCTAAAGCCTGGCGCAGTCCCTGTGGGAGCGGCCTTGTGTCGCGAAAGGGCTGCACAGCAGCCCCGGGATTTCAGCGTCGATGCAAATAATGCCGGGGCCGCTTCGCGGCCCTTTCGCGACACCAGGCCGGTGTTCAGCCTCAGCCCAGCGCGGTATCGAGAAACATCATCACCGCAAACCCGCCCATCAACCCCAAGGTCGCCGCTGTCTGGTGCCCGTTGCGGTGGGTTTCGGGGATCACCTCGTGGCTGACCACAAAGATCATCGCCCCCGCCGCCAGCCCCATGCTGATCGGGTAGGCGAGGGCAAAGCCGGTAGAAATACCCAGCCCGATCACCGCCCCTAGCGGCTCCATCAGGCCCGACCCTATCGCCACCAACGCGGCCTTCAGGTTAGAAAGCCCGGTGGCGCGCAAGGCCAGTGCCACGGCCAGCCCCTCGGGGATGTCCTGGATGGCGATGGCACTGGTCAGCGGTAGGCCGATGTTCATGTCACCATTGGCAAAGCTCACGCCAATCGCCATGCCTTCAGGCAGGTTGTGCAGGGTGATCGCCAGCACGAACAGCCACACCCGGCTGATGCGCTCGGCTTCGGGCCCGCACGGGCCGGTGCTTTCGTGTTCATGCGGGGTGAAGCGGTCCAGGCCCAGCATCAGCAGCACACCCAGGCTCATGCCCAGCACCACGGTAAACGCAGCGGCCGGGCCGTTGCCCGTGATCTCGCGGGCAGCCTCCAGGCCCGGCAGAATCAGCGAAAACGAGCTGGCGGCCAGCATCATGCCGGCAGCAAAGCCCAGCATCACATCCTGGGTACGCGCGTTGACATCGCGCAGTACTACCGCCAGCACGGCGCCCAGTGCGGTGGCGCCAAAGCCGGACAACCCGCCCAGCATGGCCAGGTGCAGGTTGTCGGCATGGTCGCCGTTCACCGCGTTCCAGAGGCTGGCGGCCAGCAGCACGCACACCGCCAGCAGGCTCAGCCCAAGGCCGGCGCTGAGCCAGGGAGTATCGGTAACCTGCTGGCGCCAGGCCTGCAGCAGTGAAGATGGGGCGGCGCTTTGGCTGTGGGTGGGCGGCATGCGAACCTCGAATCAGTGAATGCAGTCAGTCTACCGAGGGACCTGCGACATCCGCCAAGGATTCCCTTCTATTGGCGCGATAGCTGACTATGCTGTGCAGCAAAGCCTCTGGACAGGAATTCAGATATGGGATCTACCTTCAACAGCCTGGTCGGGCTGATCATTCTGGCGCTGGATATCTGGGCCATTCTCAACGTGATCAAGAGTGGCAGCGAGGTGGGCATCAAGGTGTTGTGGATCTTGTTGATCGCCTTGCTGCCGGTGGTGGGGCTGGTGATCTGGGCGATTGCCGGGCCGCGGGGAAATGTGCGGCTCTAGGCGCGGTACTGACATAGCCAGTAATGGGGCCGTGACAAAATTTTCACATTGGTTTAAAGAGAATCCGCACCCGCATAATGCTGCGTTGGCCTAGCGCCATCGCCTCTTCGCAAACCGCAATCCTAGGACCTTCCCATTCATGGCTAACTCCGACGCCTTGAAGCAACAGGGCGCGCGAACGTCATTTTCGCCGACCCTGAAATCCCACCTGGCCTACACGCTGCTCAGTGGCCTGGTGATCATGCTGATGCTCAGCCTGGTGCGCCTGGCGCTGCTGGCCTACAACAACGACATGGTCGGCGATACCCCTTATTCGACGGTCGCCGAAGGCTTCCTCAACGGCTTGCGCTTCGACCTGCGGGTGGTGGTGTACATCAGCATCCCACTGCTGCTGGCCATGCTCAGCCCCTGGGCCATGGCCCGGCGTGGCGTGTTCCGTTTCTGGCTGACCCTCGCTTCGAGCGTGGTGATGTTCCTCGGCCTGATGGAAATGGACTTCTACCGCGAGTTCCACCAGCGCCTCAACGGCCTGGTGTTCCAGTACATCAAGGAAGACCCGAAAACCGTCATGAGCATGCTCTGGTACGGTTTCCCGGTGGTCCGCTACCTGCTGGCCTGGGCCTTCGGTACCTGGCTGCTGAGCCTGCTGTTCAAAGGTATCGATCGCGCTACCCGCGCCGAAGGCCTGCACCGCGTTGCCCCGTGGTACAAGCGCCTGGCGGTATTCATGGTGATCTTGCTGGTGGCCGTGGCCGCTGCCCGTGGCACCCTGCGCCAGGGCCCACCGATGCGCTGGGGTGATGCCTTTACCACTGACTCCAACTTCGTCAACCAGCTGGGCCTGAACGGCACCCTGACCCTGATCGACGCCGCCAAGAGCCGCTTTGGCGAGGACCGTGCCAACATCTGGAAGCCAGTCCTGCAGCAGGACGTGGCCACGCAAAGTGTGCGTGAGCAACTGCTGACCGCCCACGATACACTGGTCGACGCCGACGAAGCCGCCATCCGCCGCGACTTTGTGCCGCCAGCTGACCGTACCCTGCCGATCAAGAACGTGGTGGTGATCCTGATGGAAAGCTTCGCCGGCCACTCGGTAGGTGCGCTGGGCAGCCCCAACAACATCACCCCGTACTTCGACAAGCTGGCCAAAGAAGGCCTGCTGTTCGACCGCTTCTTCTCCAACGGCACCCATACCCACCAGGGCATGTTCGCCACCATGGCCTGCTTCCCCAACCTGCCAGGTTTCGAATACCTGATGCAGACCCCGGAAGGCGGCCATAAGCTGTCGGGCCTGCCGGCCCTGCTCAGCGCCCGTGACTACGACGACGTGTACGTCTACAACGGCGACTTTGCCTGGGACAACCAGTCCGGGTTCTTCGGCAACCAGGGGATGACCACCTTCATCGGTCGTAATGACTTCGTCAACCCGGTGTTCTCCGACCCGACCTGGGGTGTATCCGACCAGGACATGTTCGACCGCGGCAACGAAGAGCTGGCCAAGCACGATGGCAAGAAGCCGATCTACGCGCTGCTGCAGACGCTGTCCAACCACACGCCGTATGCCCTGCCGAAGGACTTGCCGGTAGAGAAGGTTACCGGCCAGGGCCGTCTGGACGAGCACCTGACCGCCATGCGTTATTCGGACTGGGCGCTGGGCCAGTTCTTCGAGAAGGCGCGTAAGGAGCCTTACTTCAAGGACACCCTGTTCGTCATCGTCGGTGACCATGGCTTTGGCAACCACCAGCAGGTTACCGAGCTGGACCTGGGCCGCTTCAACGTGCCGCTGCTGCTGATTGCCCCGGGCATTCAGGAGAAATTCGGTGCGGTGAACCACACCGTGGGTACCCAGGTCGACATCGTGCCGACCATCATGGGCCGCCTGGGTGGCAAGGCTCGCCACCAGTGCTGGGGGCGTGACCTGCTCAACCTGCCCGAGGGTGACCAAGGCGTGGGCATGATCAAGCCGTCGGGCAGCGAGCAGATTGTCGGGCTGGTGCAGGGTGACCGTATCCTGATCGAGTCCAAGGACATGAGCCCGCGGATGTACCGCTACCAGTTGGGCAGCGAGTTCAAGGCCGAACTGATCGAAAGCCCGGACCAGCCGGAAATGCTCAAGAAGCTGGAAGCGTATATCCAGACGGCGACCAAGAGCCTGCTGGATAACACCGCTGGCGTAGTGCACGGCACACCGAAGTAAACCGGGGCCGCGTTGCGGCCCATTCACGGGCTTGCCCGCTTCCACAGGCTTGCACAGGGTTCGAACCTCGTGCTGGCCCTGTGGGCGCGGGCAAGCCTGCGAATGGGCCCCGCACAATTTTCCCGGACTGAACATTATCCCCGCCCCAAGGTCAGTTATTCAGGCATCACACACCTGGTGTTCGTTGACTGAGAGGGTCCGTTCAATGAAAGAGTGGGAAGTCATTTTTGCCGACCAGAAGGGCGAACCGTCCACATTGCTGTTGCATGCCGAGCATTGCCCCAGCGAGGAAGACGTTGCGCGGGCCATCCGCTCACACCTGTTTCCGGTGATGGACGAGCTGGACCTCAACGACTTCCAGGACCGTATCATCTCCCCGACCGCACGCTGGCTCAAAGAGCATAGCGGTGTGACCATCACCAGCATTCACGAAGTACCCTGAACCACACGTTTGCGTGGTGCCTTGGCAGGCGCTACGCTGGTGGAGGGCCTACCTGTTCTGTGGGTTGGCGCCGCCTCAATAATTCGCGTCTTGCATCAGCTCGAACTGCCCGGCCGTTGCCGGCAGGTGCGTAGTGCACGGAAAGTCTATCCATTGCTTTATTCAGGAGGACGATTCATGAGCAGCCAGAACGACGATATCAGCAGCAACGTCCTGCGCCAGATGAAAGCAGGCGGTTTCGACTTCACCCAGATCCACCCTATCGAGTTCTATGCCGTATTCCCGGACGAAGCAGGGGCCCGTCGTGCAGCCGGGCAGTTTCGCGGGGAATCGCTCAATGCCCAGGTGAAGGAGCTGGGCGACGGTGCCTGGCACCTGGAACTGAGCAAGGTCATGTACGCCACCCATGGCGGGATTGGCGACTTTGAAGAGGCCTTCGAGCAGTTGGTGACACCGTATGGGGGGGAGGTGGAAGGGTGGGGCGTCAAGCACGAACGGCTCACGGCCTGACAGTTTTGTGTTGGCCCCTTCGCGGGTTAACCCGCGAAGAGGCCCTCAAGGCTTACGCGCTGCCATGTGCCCCAAATAGGCCAGCAGCGCATCCAATTCCTGTTCACTCAACACACTTTCGGCAAACCCCGGCATCTTCGCCTGCGGCCACTGCCGCAGGCTTTGCGGGTCGCGTATCAACTTGCGTAAATAAACCGGCTGAAAATACTCGGTCGGGTTATACGGCACATTCAAGTCCGGCCCCACCTGCCCATCTCCCGCACCGTTCAACCGGTGACATACCAGGCAATTCTGCTGGAACAGGGCAAAGCCCTGACGCACCGGGCTGTCGGTCGGCAGCATCGGGTCGGGTAGCAGCGCAGGAAACCGCTGATCCACCGGGGCCAGCTTGCGAAGGGTGGCGATCTGGAATGGCCACTGTTCAGGGCGGATCCCGCTGGCCTGCGGCGCAGTCCATACCAGGTAGAACGGCCCGGCACTTGGCTTGCCTTGACCCAGTGGCGGCCACGGCTTGCCTGGGTCTTCCACGGCCAACCAGGCCCGTGCTGGACCTGGCTGCAGCAATTGCGCAGCGGGCATTTCGGCGGCAAAGCCATCCAGCGCCACGGCCTGCAGGTGATCGCGGGCGCTCACCCCTTCCAGCAGCGTGGCCAGCGGCACCGCCCGATAGTGCATGGGGCGTTTGTAGGATACGTCCTGCTCGATACTGATGTCCTGGGCCTCAGGGTGGCCAAGCAGTTCGACGCTGCTCCACTGGCGCGTTGTAGCGCCCAGTTCAAGGTGCAGTTGCGCCGCCGACAATGGCAGGCTCAGGACCAACGCTAGCAGGGCAAGGCAGTGGCGCATAGGCAATCTCCGACCATCAAGGCCAGCAGGTTACCTGTGCGTTGCCCGTTGGCGCCACCGCCGCAGTCAGCCAAACAAACGTGTCAGGTTCGGCAAGATCAACAGCAACGTGGTGGCAAATAAAATGAGCCCAGCTTGGCGAATTTTCGATTGTCTGAACATGGCGGACCGCCTTCTTGTTGTTATTCCTGAATACCCGTTGGCTTCCTTGTCGCGCTTCGGGTCGATCGCAGCGGCGTTGCATGGCGCCGGACTGCTTGCCTCTTGAAAGTGGATATACCTTCAACAGTAGGGTGTGCGTTATCCATATTTGAGAACCCTTTGTTCTAACCGTTCACTAAAACCATTCCTCTGGCTATGAGGCTAAGTGCTATCTAGCTGGCACGCTCTATCTAGACAGTGGCGCAAGTACCCGGCAGGCGCCGACGAAATGTGACCGTTCGTCAGTGCAGCCTACTTGCTTGTACGTGCCTTTCGCGGCAGTCTCTACAGCAGATTCCCACCCATGTCGTTCAGGACTACCCCTATGTCGTTACGCATCTGCATCCTTGAAACCGATGTCCTGCGACCGGAGTTGACGGCGCAATATCAGGGCTACGGCAGGATGTTCGAGCAGCTCTTCTCGCGTCAGCCGATTGCCGCCGAATTTTGTGTGTACAACGTGATGCACGGCGACTATCCCGCCGACAGTGAAAAGTTCGATGCCTACCTTGTGACGGGCAGCAAGGCCGATTCGTTCGGTACCGACCCGTGGATCCAGACGCTAAAGGCCTACCTGCTCAAGTTGTACGAGCGCGGTGAAAAGCTGCTGGGCGTGTGTTTTGGCCACCAGTTGCTGGCCTTGACCCTGGGTGGCAAGGCCGAGCGGGCTGAGCAAGGCTGGGGCGTGGGTATTCATCGCTACTCGTTGGCGGCGCATGCGCCGTGGATGGACCCGGAGGTGTCGGAGCTGACCTTGCTGATCAGTCACCAGGACCAGGTGACCGAACTGCCGGAAGGCGCTACGGTGATCGCCTCCAGCGATTTCTGCCCGAATGCGGCGTATCACATTCGCGACCAGGTGCTGTGCTTCCAGGGCCACCCGGAATTCGTGCATGACTACTCCCGCGCACTGCTCGATGCGCGGCAGGAATACCTGGGTGACGAGGTGTATCACAAGGCTGTCGCCAGCCTGACCACCGAGCACCAGGGGGATTTGGTAGGGGAGTGGATGTTGCGCTTTATCCAGCAGCCGTCAAAGGCCAGCGACAGCGCCGCTTAATCGGTGGCAACCCTTCGCGGGCACGCCCGCTCCCACAGGTGATGCACAATTTCAAGCACTGTGCGCAACCTGTGGGAGCGGGCGCGCCCGCGAAGAGGCCATCAAAGCCAACCCGATTTCTTGAAGCTGGCATACAACCCGGCACACCCCGTCGCAATCACACCCAGTACCGCGAAGTAACCGTAGTGCCAGCTCAGCTCTGGCATGTTCTGGAAGTTCATCCCGTAAACCCCGGCAATCGCGGTAGGGAATGCCAGAATCGCCGCCCAGGCTGCGAATTTGCGCTGCACGATGCTTTGCCGTGACGACTCCAGCAGCATGCCGATCTCGATCGTCTGGCTGGCAATGTCGCGGATGCCGGCCAAGTCTTCCATCTGTCGCGTCACGTGAATTTGCACATCACGAAAGTACGGGCGCATGTTCTTGTCGATGAACGGGAAGCTCAGGCGCTGCAGTTCTTCGCTCACTTCAACCAGAGGTGCCACGTAGCGGCGCAGGCGCAGGATGTCACGGCGCAGGCTGTGCAGGCGGCGGATGTCGTCTTCTTGCAGCGAGCCGCCCAGTACGCTTTCCTCCAGCGCTTCGATCTCGCCATGAATGGCCTCGCTGACCGGCTGGTAGTTCTCGGTGACGAAGTCGAGCAGGGCGTACAGCACGAAGTCTTCGCCATGTTCCAGCAGCAGAGGCCGAGCCTCGCAGCGCTGGCGGACCATGGCGTAGGATTTGGAGTGGCCGTTGCGACAGGTGATGATGTAGCCGTTGCCAGCGAAGATATGGGTTTCGATGAATTCCAGTTTGCCTTCGTGGCGCACTGGCGAATAGGTGACGATGAACAACGCGTCACCGAAGGTTTCCAGCTTGGGTCGGCTGTGTTTTTCCAGGGCATCTTCGATGGCCAGTTCGTGCAGGTTGAACTGGGACTGCAGGTTGGCCAGCTCTTCGGCATTGGGCTCTTCCAGGCCGATCCACACGAAATGCCCCGGCTTGCGCGCCCACTCGCTGCCTTCGTCGATGCTGATGTTGGTGACCTTCCTGCCGGCGCTGTACACCGCCGATGCCACGACTCGACCCATGGTTGTCCGCTTATTCGTTTGAACACGGATACAGCTTGGGCTGTACCCGGCTCCAGAGCAACCCCGGATCAGGCCAGTTCTTTTTCCATGCGGTCAATGCACTGCTGCATTTGCCCACGGCATTGCTCGATCAGCGCTGGCAGGTCCTGCAGCGTCATGCCCGTCGTGGCAATGGGCGGCAGCGAGCGCACAATCACCGTGCGCTGGCGCCAGCTGTTCAGGCTCAGGCGCCTTGCATAGCGGCTGACGCAGACCGGCACGATCGGTACACCGGCCTCGATGGCCATGTGAAACGCGCCTTTCTTGAACGCCAGCAAGTGCTCGCCGGGATTGCGGGTGCCTTCGGGGAAAATCCAGATCGAGGTGTCGTCCTGCAGAACCCGGGTGGTCTTCTGTATGGCCCTGCGCGCCTGATAGGCATTCTTGCGGTCGACCAGCACGTTGCCGCCCAGCCAGAACAGTTGGCCGAACAGCGGGATCCAGCCCAGGCTCTTCTTGCCGATGGCGACGGTGCGCTGCGGCACCACTTGGCCCAGCACGAACAGATCGAAGTTGGACTGGTGGTTGGCCACGATCACACAGCCGGGCGGGTGGTCCCACAATGGGCCGACTTCGGCCTTTACCTTGATGCGCATCAGCCAGGTGGCCGGCAAACTGTAGAGCCGGGCGAAAACGCGGCTGTTGTCAGGGTTGAAGGGGCGGCACAGACCAATGATCAGGCCCACGGCGCCAGCGGCCAGAAAATGCAGCGCCAGCAGAAACATACGCAATGAATAAAGCATAGTACGACTCACACCAGACATTCGCCTTTCAGTGTACGGGTGTACACTGGCTGGGGCAAACCTGGCTGCATGACTGTTCCGGCCCTTTCGCGGGTGAACCCGCTCCTACACAGGTTACGCATGCCCGTTGAACTGCGGATTTACACGCGAAAGGGCCCGTGCGGCTAGCCCATATGCTGCTGATCCAGCTCGATTGCCTTGTCCAGCGCCTCCAGCAGCCCTTTGCGCACTTTCAGCTTGGTGTTCTTGTGCGCCAGCATGTTCAGCTTCTTCAGCTCCCGCGCTGCGGCCATTGCCGTTTCCTGCAACTGCTCGGCCGGCACCACCTTGTCGAGGAAGCCGGCATCCACTGCACCCTGCGGGTCAAACACTTCGGCATTGATCACCGAGCGGTGGAAGGCCGAGCGTCGCAGGCGGTCGCGGGCCAGTTCAATGCCGGCGTGGTGCATGGTCATGCCGATCTGCACTTCGTTCAGGCATACCTTGTACGGCCCTTCGACGCCAATGCGGTAGTCGGCCGACAGCAGCAGGAAGGCGCCCTTGGCCACGGCATTGCCGGGACAGGCCACCACCACCGGGAACGGGTGCGACAGCAGCCGGCGGGCGAGGGTGGAACCGGCGGTGACGAGGCTGATGGCCTCTTGGGGGCCGCGGGTCATCACCTTGAGGTCGTAACCGCCTGACAGAATGCCCGGCTGCCCGGTGATGATCACTACTGCACGCTCCTCGGTAGCGCGGTCCAGCGCTGCATTGAAGGCAGTGATGACGTCCGGCGAGATGGCATTGACCTTGCCGTTGTTCAGGGTAAGGGTGGCGATGCCGTCTTCGGCGTGGTAGGTAATCAGCTCGCTCATGGCAGAGTCCTTTTGTTGGCGTGGCGACGACGTTACCCAGCGCCAGGGGCGAGGTAAAGCAGCAAGGCTGACTGGTCGGTCAGTGCTCACGGCAGCCCAAGTGCAAATACATGAAAAAATTGAAAAAAATGCTTGCCAAAGGAAACGTCTTTCACTAAATTAGCGCACCTCGACGGGCCGCAAGGCTTGAAGAGAAACGGTGAAGTGTCCGAGTGGTCGAAGGAGCACGCCTGGAAAGTGTGTATACGAGAAATCGTATCAAGGGTTCAAATCCCTTCTTCACCGCCACATTCTACAAAAAGCCCCCGCGCTGAAAAGCACGGGGGCTTTTTGTTTTCAAGGCCATTGGGGCTGCTGCGCAGCCCATCGCGACACAAGGCCGCTCCCACAGGCAATCGGGGTACACCTGGACTGCCCCCAAGAAGTTGGACACCAATCCAACCCTTGGGAGCAGTCCACACCTGTGGGAGCGGCCTTGTGTCGCGAAAGGGCCGCTGAGCGGCCCCGGCAATCTAGAAGCTGATCGAAGCCGAAAGCCGAGCGGTACGCGGTGCCCCCTGGAACAGGTAGTTATCCCCCAGGTAATCGCCCACATCGCGCCAGTAACGCTTGTCCAGCACGTTATCCACCGTCAGCCGCAGCACCGTGTCATACCCGGCAACACGGGTACTGTAGCGGCTGCCAAGGTCGAACAAGGTATACCCGCCAACCTCCACATTGCCCGCCTGGCTCGCATACTTGCTGGCGCTATACCGCGCCCCGCCCAGCAGCGCCAGCCCCGGAACCGGCAGGGTATATTCCGCATGCAGCGCCGCCCGGAATTTAGGCACGTTGATCGCCTGGTGCCCTTCATAGGCTTCGGTACCGCTGTTCTGCACCCGCGCCCGAATGGCTGCCGCACTGGCCTGTACCTGGAGGTTCGGGGTCACCCGGCCGCTGGCGCCCAGTTCCAGGCCGGTATTCTTCTGCTGGCCTTGCTGCACGTAGGTGAAGTTGCCGGTGCCGTCCGGGCGCGCGTACTGGTAAGCCTGGCGGATCTGGAACAGGGCGGCACTCAGGCTCAGGCCTTGCCAGTCGTGCTTGAGGCCCAGTTCCAGTTGGCGGGAGGTGGTGGGCGCAAGGATCTCAGCTGCATTGCTGGCGAACCAAGGGGCCGTGCCTCCGGCAGAAAGGCCCTTGGCGTAGCTGGCGTATACCGTGGTGTTCGGCTGCGGTTTGTAGATAAGCGCAGCGTTGGGCAGCAGCTCGTATTGGCGGGTATGGCGCCCGGCTACGCCGTTCTCGTCCCAGGTCTTTTCATCCAGGCGCACTTCACGGGCGCCCAGCACGGTCTGCCATTGTTCGTTGAAGCTGATGCGGTCG
Organism: Pseudomonas sp. YQ_6; assembly: GCF_043103245.1. Classification (NCBI taxonomy): domain Bacteria; kingdom Pseudomonadati; phylum Pseudomonadota; class Gammaproteobacteria; order Pseudomonadales; family Pseudomonadaceae; genus Pseudomonas; species Pseudomonas sp. YQ_6. The sequence continues at coordinate 13,462 of NZ_JBICJR010000003.1, read as the reverse complement.
CTGACGAACAAACCGTACTGGCGGCTGTCCAGCCGGCGTTCGCTGGCGCCGACGGGTTTGTCGGATGGATCGAGGTCCGGGGCGTCGGTATGGATGTTGCCGGTCCCAAGCCACTCGTTGTAGTACGGGCGCTGATCCAGTGTGCGTCGCTGCGCACTGGTACCCACGGTCAGCTCGTGCCCCACGCCCAGGGCATCGAAGTGCCCGTTGAGCATGGCCTGTGCCTCGTCGGTACGGCGGGTATCGTCGGGGCTGCGGAAGTCATAGATGTCGTAGTCGCCATTGCTGCCGAAAAACGCCCCCTCGCTCGAACCCCAGGCAAACGCGCTGTAGTCGTCGATCACCACTTTGCTGCGAGAGGCGCTCACGGTGCCCGTCCAGGTATCGTTGAAGCGGTATTCGAAGCGCCCGCCCAGGTTCAGCGAGTCGTTCTGCACGGGCTTTGCCCAATGCTGGTAGGCCAGGCGGTCTTCCGGGTCGATGCCGTGGGGCACTTCAGTGCCTCCGAGCAGTTGGTAACCCGGCACCGACGCCTGTTCGCGATGCTGGTACTCGGCATCCAGCTGCAGGGTGGCATCCGGGTTGATCTGCCAGTCGAATGCCAGCGAGGCGAAGTCGCGCTTGCCGTCAGCGTGGTCGACGTAGGTGCGGATGTCTTCATGGGCCAGGTTGGCGCGCAGGCCGAACTGCTTTTCGCTGCCGAACCAGCCGCCAAGGTCGGTGGCCAGATAACGTTCGCCCTGTTCGTTGGTCGATACCGTGACGCTGCGTATGTTTTCGGCGCGCTTGGTCACATAGTTGATCAAGCCGCCAGGCTCCGACACGCCGGTCTGCAGCCCGGACAGGCCCTTGAGCAATTCCACCTGCTGCTTGTTCTCCAGGGCTACGTTCTGCTCCCCGGCTATGGTCTGGCCATTGATGCGATAGCTACTGGCGGCGTTCAGCTCGAAGCCGCGCACGTTGAAGTTTTCGTAGTAGCCAATGGGGGCATAGCTTTCGCCGACCGAGGCATCGCTTTGCAACACTTCGCTAAGCTTGCGTACCTGGCGGTCTTCCAGCAACTGCTGGCTGAACACGCTGACGGAGGCGGGGGTGTCGAGCAGTGGCGCGGGCTGGAAGCCGCCCACCGCGGCCTGGCGTGCCTGGTAGCCATCATTGGCGTATGTGTCGGAGACCTGCAACGGGGCCAGCATCACGCTGTCTTCGGCAAACACAGAGGGGCACTGCAGGGCCAGGCCCAGGCTGAGCAGGCTCAGGGGCAGGCGGGGGTGATGCGGGGGCATGCGGTGGGGCTCCTGGATGCGCGATACCTGTGCCGGCCCTTTCGCGGGTAAACCCGCTCCTACACCGGTTGGTGAAACACCGGGTGGCGATACACCAGTTGGTGATCCCCCTGTAGGAGCGGGTTTACCCGCGAAGAGGCCGGCACAGGCCATGAAAAAGGCGGCATCTTACCAGCCGCCCTCTACATAAAACGATCCAGGCCCAGCGTATTCAGTCAGCCTGTCCTGATCGACCGCTTGTGCTGCCGCCAGTTGTCATCGATCTTCGACCAAGTCTTGCCATCGGTAATGGCCATCAGCTTGCGTCCATCCTTGAAGGTGGCCAGAAAGGTCGCTTCTTCTTCCTTGCCACCCAACCACAGCCCGGCCAGCAGCCCTACTGGCCCTGCCACCAGGGCGCCGGCCATGCCCCAGCCCAAGGCGCTGCCAAGGCTGCGGTTGGTTTCCAGGCTGGCCAGCCGCAAGTCGCTGATGCGTGCCAAGGAAATCCGCTCACCGGGTGAGGGGCTGCGCGCGGTCTTGAGTGTGAGCGATCCATTGCGATACTCGCCTTCACCTTGCAAGAAATCGCCGGACTGTACCGTGAGTCTTGTCATAAATTCATCCTGTCAGGGAAAGGGCATTCCAGCGCTTAATGAGCGCTGCCCAGGCAGGCAAGTCAACGGCATTGCGACGGAGGGTAGTGCGGTACTTTGTCGCCGTAGCTAGTGGCCTCTTCGCGGGCACGCCCGCAGGTGTATCACTGCCCTGAGGTTTGTGAGGCACCTGTGGGAGCGGGCGTGCCCGCGAAGAATCTAGTGGCCATTTATCAGGCTACTTGCAAGGTGTTCTTGCGCTTACGCTCGGCCAGGCCCCACACCAGCAACCCCAGCCCGCCAATCACCAGGCCGGCCACCACAATCCCCATCCAGCCCTGGCGCTGGAACAGCTGCGTGCCCAGCAACGACCCAAGCGCCCCGCCAATGAAGTAGCAGGTGATATAACCGGCATTCAGCCGCGTACGTGCCTCGGGCCGCAGGGCGATCACTGCGTTCTGGTTGCTCACATGCACCAGCTGTACTGCCAGGTCGAGCATCAGCACCCCCAGCAGCAAGGCGAGCAGGGACTGTTCGGCAAACCCCAGCGGCACCCACGACAGCAGCAACACCACCAGGCCCACGGTGGTACCCAGCGCGCCCTTGCCGCGGTCTGCCAGGCGCCCGGCCCAGTTGGCCGACAACGCACCCGCCGCACCGGCCAGGCCGAACAGGCCGATTACTGCATCCGAATAGTGGTAGGGGCCTTTCGCCAGCAGAAACGCCAGAGGTGTCCAGAACAGGGCGAACAGGCTGAATGCCAACAGACCGAGCAACGAGCGCAGGCGCAGCACGGGCTCTTCGATGAACAGACGGAACACGGAGCCGATCAGCGCCGGGTATTTCAGCCCGGCGTGGCTGTGGTGCTGTGGCAGGCTGCGGTACAGCGCCACGGCGGTAACTGCCATCAGCACTGCGGCCAGCACGTAGATACTGCGCCAGCCACCCAGCTCGGCCATGAAGCCGGCAGCAGTACGTGCCAGCAGGATGCCCAGCAGCAGGCCGCTCATCAGTGTGCCAACCGCGCGCCCACGCTGATGGGGCTCGCTCAGGGTTGCTGCCATCGGCACGAGGATCTGTGCCACCACCGAGAAAAGCCCGGTCAGCGCCGTGCCGAATAGCAGCCAGGGCAGGCTGGGTGCGCAGGCGCTGATGACCAGGCCCAAGGTGGAGACAACGGTCATCACGGTAATTAGCCGGCGCTGCTCGAACAGGTCGCCCAGCGGTGCCAGCAGCAACAGGCCGGCGCCATAGCTGAGCTGCGCGGCAATCACGATGCTGCCGGCACTGGCGGTGCTCAAGCCAAACTGCTGGGCGATGCTGTGCAGCAGCGGTTGGGCGTAGTAGTTGCTGGCCACGGCCAGGCCTGTGGCGGTGGCCATCAGCAGGATCAAGGCGCGGCTGAGAGTGGGGGTGTGCATACAATTCTCGTGGGGGCAGTCGTGTGTGGTGATGATTATCAGCAAGTACTAGGCATGACACCAATGTATAGTTTTCAACCTATTCATCTTGAAAGCAGATAGATCGATGAACCTCAAGCAGCTCGAATATGCCCTTGCTGTGGCCGACACCGGCAGTTTTACTCGCGCGGCGCAGCGCTGCCATGTGGTGCAGTCGGCCCTTAGCCATCAGGTGGCGCGGCTGGAGACGCAGCTGGGGGTGAGCCTGTTCGAGCGTAGTTCGCGACGGGTACGCCTGACACCTGCGGGGGAAGCCTTTGTACTCAGCGCACGGCCAGCGGTGGAGGCGGCCCGGCGCATTGCCGATGACGTGGCGGCGGCCTGCGGCCAGGTCCGCGGGCGGCTGGCGATTGGTGAAATCAGCTCGCTCACCGCGCTGGACCTGGTCGACCTGTTGGCGGTGTTCCACGGTCGTTATCCGGATGTGGATGTGCGCTGGCTCACGGCCAAGAGCGAATTGCTGATCGCTGATGTGCTCGAGCGGCGCCTGGACGTGGGCTTTATCGGGCTGTGGCAAGGCGAAGTAGTGCAGGGGGTGCAGCATCGGTTGCTGGCCAGGGAAGAACTGGTGGCGGTGTTGCCGTTGGCGCATCGCCTGGCGGGCAGAGCACAGCTGGCGCTGGCTGACCTGGCAGGCGAAGTGTTGGTGGACTTCCCCGAAGGCACTGGGGCGCGACGCCAGACCGACGAGGCTTTTCAGGCGGTGGGGTTGCAGCGCAGGGTGCAGTTCGAGATCGGGCATGTTCGTCTGGTAGAGAAATTCGTGCAGCGGGGCATGGCCGTCGGCCTGGTGCCCGAGCGGGTGGCTCAGGGCATCGAAGGGGTGGCCGTGGCGCGGTTGGTGGATGCACCGGTGCGGCACTTGTATGCGGTGTGGTCGTCCAGCCCCACGCCGGCGGCCCGGGCTTTTCTGGACGTGATGGAACAGTGCCTGGGGGCAAAGAAAGGCTAAGCCTGTGCCGGCGTTGTCGCGGCACAGGCAACCTTTCAATCAGGCTGCAAACCCACCATCCACCGTCAGGCTGGCCCCGGTGATATACCCGGCTTCAGGCCCTGCCAGGTAAGCCACGAAGCTGGCAATCTCCTCCGGCTCGCCATATCGCCCAATGGCCATCAGCGGAATCAGGCTCTCGGCAAACTCGCCACTGGCCGGGTTCATATCGGTGTCCACCGGGCCGGGCTGCACGTTGTTCACGGTAATGCCCTGCGGCCCGAGGTCGCGGGCCATGCCGCGGGTCAGGCCAACCAGTGCCGACTTGCTCATGGCGTACGGTGCACCACCGGCAAACGGCATGCGCTCGGCGTTGGTGCTGCCAATGTTGATGATACGACCGCCCTGGCCCATATAGCGTGCCGCGGCCTGGCTGGCGACGAACACGCTGCGTACGTTCACGGCCAGCATGCGATCGAAGTCGGCCAGGTCGAACTCCGTCACCGGGGCCACTGCCAGCACACCGGCGTTGTTGACCAGGATATCCAGCCGGCCCAAGGCCTTCACGGTGTCATCCACCGCCAGTTGCACGGCCGCGGCATCAGCGCTGTCAGCCCGCAGGGCCAAGGCTTTGCCGCCGTTCTCGGTAATTTCCCGAGCCAGTTCCTCAGCCGGGCCGGCAGAGCTGACATAGGTGAAGGCCACTTGCGCGCCTTCGCGGGCCAGGCGCCGTACGATGGCTGCGCCAATGCCTCGGGAACCGCCCTGAACCAGGGCCACTTTGCCTTCGAGTGTAAGTTGCTTGGACATGCTGTTCTCCTGCTGGAAGCCAGGCCGAAATGCCTTGGATGGGCACAGTATCGGCGCTCGATTGCCTACTGATAAGATGGTAATCACTATCAGCAGAGTAAACCTTTGGTTGCTAATCATGGCCATGGAATCGTTTAGCGCGTTGGAATGCTTCATCCGCAGTGCCGAGGTCGGCAGTTTTGCCGAAGCCGCCAGGCGCCTGAGCCTTACCCCGGCTGCCGTGGGCAAGCACGTTGCGCAGCTGGAAGCGCGCCTGGGTGTGCGGTTGTTCCAGCGTAGTACCCGCAAGCTGACCTTGACCGAAGCGGGGCAGCGTTTTCTTGGCGAGGTCAGTGACAGCTTTCGCACCATTCAGTACGCCGTGGCCAACCTGGCCAGTGCAGAAGGCCAGCCGGCCGGGTCGTTACGGGTGAGCATGGGCACGGTGTTCGGGCGTTTGTACGTGCTGCCGTTGCTGGGGGAATTCTTGCGCCGATACCCGGCGATTACCCCGGATTGGCATTTCGACAACCGCCAGGTGGACCTGATCGGCCAGGGCTTCGATGCAGCGATTGGCGGTGGTTTCGAACTGCCGCCGGGGGTGGTGGCGCGCAAGCTGACCCCGGCGCACCGGGTGTTGGTAGCGGCGCCGGCCTATCTGCAGCGGCACGCGCCGATAGAAGACCCGCAGGTGCTGCAACGCCATGACGGTATCCTGGTGCGGTCACCGCAGACCGGGCGGGTGCGCTCGTGGCCGTTGACCAGCCGTTGGCAGGCGCAGCAGCCGCTGCAAGTGCGCCAGGCGATGACCATGAGCGATTCGGATGCGGCGTGCGCGGTGGCCGAGCAGGGGCTGGGCATTGCCCTGGTAAGCCTGCCGTTTGCCGTGCCCTACTTGCTGGCCGGGCGCCTGCTGCGGGTGTTGCCGGACTGGTATGTGGACGATGGGCATATCAGCCTGTATTTCGCCGAGCACAAGCTGTTGCCGGGCAAGACCCGGGCGTTCATCGATTTTGTGGTGGAGCAGTTTGCCGAGCAGGGACTGGCGGGGCGGTTCGATGCCCTGCAGGCTCTTTAGAGAATTATTGCCTGTGCCGGCCTTTTCGTGGGCCCGCCCGCGCCCACAGGGATATCACAGCCCTGAAGACAGTGGGGGCCTTGTGGGAGCGGGCGTGCCCGCGAAGAGGCCGGTTCAGACAACATCGACAATGAACGATACCTGTGCGCCCAGGTTCACCTCGTCATCCACGCGCTTGCCCAGCAGTTGCTGCCCCAGCGGCGATCGTGGGGTAATCACCGTCACCAGCCCGTCACCCTCGCCAATCTTCAACCCCGCTGCCTCAGGCCCGAGAAACAGCCGGCGCTGCCCGCCATGTTCATTTTCCAGGGTCACCAGGTTGCTTACCTGCACACCGCGCGCCGGGTCGTAATCACGCAGCAGCAACTGCTGGTAGATCACCAGCGCCTGGCGGATCTCGGCACTGCGGCGCGCCTGGCCGGTGGCCAGGTACGAGGCCTCCAGGCCCAGCGTGTCGTACTTGTTCTCGGCGATGTTCTCTTCGGCGGTGGCGGCCTCGTAGGCGGTTTGCGCTGCGCGGGTCAGCACGTCCAGGTCATGCTCGAGGGTGGCGACAATCAGCGCCAGCAGGTGGGGCTTGTCCATGGTCAGTAACAGAACTCCAGCACGTTGGCCTGGCTTTTTTCGGTGGGCGCGGTACGGTTTTGCTGCAGCCAGAACTGGCACTTGGGGCTGTTGAGGTTGCGCGGGTTGCCTTGGGCGGCATCGGCGGCCTGTTGCAGCTCCTGTTTGTGCAGGATGTCCTTGTAGCGTTCGAACATCTCGGCCTGGGCATCCTGGGCAGTGGTCGGCGCGGGGGTTGCAGCGGGTCGGTAGGCGTGGGGGGCTACAACCTGGGCCAAAGGTTGCACCTGCTGGGGCCACAACTGCTGGACCAGCCACAGGCTCACGGCAATGGCCATGGCGCCTAGCCACAGGCCCAAGGCAACGCACATGATCAACGGCAACGGCTTGAGGGTGATCTTCAATTCACGGTGGCGCGGCATGGCAGCCTCCTGGCAGCGTGGTAGGGGGGCATTGTCGCATGCGCTTGGGCATTTTTCTGCGCAGGTGCTTTTGTCAGCGCCAATTTATGCGCAGAATTCGCGGTTTTTGCACCAGCACGGGAGGGGCGCATGAAAGCCACCTGGGACATCTTCTGCAGCGTCGTCGACAACTACGGCGATATCGGCGTGACCTGGCGCCTGGCCCGGCAGTTGGTGGCCGAGCACGGCCTGGCGGTGCGCCTGTGGGTGGATGACCTCAACGCTTTCACGCCCATGTGCCCTGGCGCCGATGCCACGGCGGCGCAACAGTGGCAGCACGGTGTGGATGTGCGCCACTGGCCGGCAGCGTGGTTGCCGGTGGCGCCGGCCGATGTGGTGATCGGCGCGTTTGCCTGCCAGTTGCCCACAGCGTATGTCGAGGCGATGCGTGCCCGCCCGCAGCCGCCGCTCTGGCTCAACCTCGAGTACCTGAGTGCCGAGGACTGGGTGGAGGGTTGCCATGGGTTGCCTTCGCCGCAGCCCAACGGTTTGCGCAAGGTATTCTTTTTCCCGGGCTTTACCGACAAAACGGGCGGTTTGCTGCGCGAGGGTTCGCTGCTGGCCCGGCGTGATGCGTTCCAGCAGTCGACGGATGCGCGCCGTGCTTTTTTGCAGGGGCTTGGTGTAGACCCAGTGCCGGGTGCGCTGCTGATCTCGCTGTTTGCCTATGAAAACCCACAGCTGGGCAACTGGCTTGATGCCCTGGCCACGGCTGACCAGGCCTGCCACCTGTTGGTCCCGCAAGGGCGCATTGTCGCGGGGCTCAGCCAATGGTTGGGCGAGGGGCCGCTGCAGGTGGGTGATGTGCGCAACCGTGGGGCGCTGACCGTTCAGGTGATGCCTTTCGTCAGCCAGGACGACTTCGACCGGCTGTTATGGAGCTGTGATTTCAATGCCGTGCGTGGCGAAGACTCGTTCGTGCGTGCGCAGTGGGCGGGGCAGCCGATGCTCTGGCACATCTATGTGCAGGACGAGAATGCTCATTGGGAAAAGCTCGAAGCGTTCCTCGCGCATTATCGCTGCGGCCTGTCAGACGATGCCGATGCAGCCCTGCTGGGCCTTTGGCGTGCCTGGAACATGGATTTCGACATGGGCCAGGCCTGGCGGACGGCCCGCCAGCATTGGCCGGAACTGCAGCAGCATGCCCGCCTTTGGGGAGCGCGACAGGCCGCTCAGCCGGACCTTGCCACAGCGCTAGTACACTTTTACCGAAATTCGCTATGATACGCGGCCTCGATTTTTATAAATCCATCCAGATTCGGATACTTCGTAATGAAAACTGGTAAAGAACTGAAACCCGGTACCGTCCTGCGGATCGACAACGACCCGTGGCTGGTTCAAAAAGCTGAGTTCACCAAGTCGGGCCGTAACAGCGCGATCATGAAGACCAAGCTGAAGAACCTGCTGACCGGCTACAAGACCGAAACCGTATACGGTGCGGACGACAAGCTGGACGACGTGATTCTGGATCGCAAAGAAGCGACCCTGTCGTTCATCAATGGTGACGAGTACACCTTCATGGACACCACCGACTACACCATGTACGAGCTGAACGCCGAAGACATCGAAGCCGTTCTGCCGTACATCGAAGAAGGCATGGAAGACGTCTGCGAAGCCGTGTTCTTCGAAGGCCGTCTGGTGTCGGTTGAGCTGCCGACCACCATCAGCCGTAAAGTTGTCTACACCGAGAACGCTGCTCGTGGTGACACCTCCGGCAAAGTCATGAAGCCTGCCAAGCTGGCGAACGGTACCGAGATCTCGGTTGCCGACTTCATCCAGATCGACGAGTGGATCGACATCGACACTCGCGACAACAGCTTCAAAGGCCGTTCCAAGAAGTAATGCTTCTTGCGAGACGCAAAAAACCCGGCGCAAGCCGGGTTTTTTTATGCCTGTGTGCTCGTGCTTTTGTGGGTACAACTGTCGTGCTCAATTTCTAAAAGCTGGCGCAGATCCGTGTGGGAGCGGGCTTGCCCGCGAACACGGGCGAAGCCCGTGCCATCCACCGCGGTGTATTCTTCGCGGGTAAACCCACCCACAGGGGATCGCGCAAGCCTTTGCGTCTTAGACGGTTACGTGCAGGCGCACATCCACATTACCGCGGGTGGCATTGGAATACGGGCACACCTGGTGCGCCTTTTCCACCAGCCCTTCGGCATCGGCCTGGGCCAGGCCCGGCAGGTTGATGTGCAGGTCGATGTCCAGGCCGAAACCGCCCGGGATCTGGCCGATGCCCACCTTGGCGGTGATCGAGGCCTCTGCCGGCAGGGCTTTCTTCTCTTGCCCGGCCACGAACTTCAAGGCCCCGATGAAGCAGGCCGAGTAACCGGCGGCGAACATCTGCTCGGGGTTGGTGCCGTCACCGCCCGCGCCGCCCAGCTCTTTGGGGGTGCTGAGCTTGACTTCCAGCTTGCCGTCGCTGGAGCGGGATTTGCCGTCGCGCCCACCGGTGGAGGTTGCTTCTGCGATGTACAGCGGAGTGACCTTTTGCATCTTGAGCCTCGCTAATGTGCTGTGCACTCCCGTTTGCAGGAGGGCGGGGGTTGGTGTGAGATTTAAATTAGCGCGCAATTAGTTAGTGCGCAAGATAAATCATCACCGTTCATCGGAACGGCCATTTCACAGCATAGCGCTCAGAGGTTCTTTTGCAGGTTGTCGCGCAGGTTCAGCAGGTCGGCTTGCAGTTTCTGCAGCTGCTCCAGGCTCCGCCCGCTGGCCTTGAGAATGCACGGCGGCACCTGTTTGGCCTGCTGTTGAAGGGCGCGGCCTTTGTCGGTCAGCTGTACCATCACTACCCGTTCATCTTCACGGCTGCGGTTACGCTGCAACAGGCCTTCGCTTTCCAGGCGCTTGAGCAGCGGGGTCAGCGAGCCTGGGTCGGTCAGCAAATGCTGGCTGATTTCACCCACGGTCAGGCCGTCACGCTCCCAGAGCACGAGCATGGCAAGGTATTGCGGGTAGGTCAGGCCCAGCGCCTGCAGCAGCGGTTTATAGACCTTGGTCATCAGCAACGAGGTGGAGTGCAGGGCGAAACAGACCTGGTTGTCCAGCAGCAGCTCGTCACAGGAGGCTTGGGTGTCGGCGTTCATGCAGGTCCTTGAAAGTCATCAATGGAAAATTCTGGCACGCTGATCATCAGTGCGCGAATTAATCGCGCAGTTCACTGCGCAAGGCCAGGTCCCAGGGTGGAATCGGGCTGAAGCGGCTCTTGAGGAATTCGAGCAGCAAACGGCTGCGAGAGTTCGTTTCATGTGCCAGGCGTAGCGCGTAAATGCCGCTGGTCTCGGCTTCAGGCAAGCCGCCGTCGCAGAACAACGGGATCAGCTCGCCGCGTAGCAGGTATTCACTGATCAGCCAGGTGGGCAGGTGGGCTATCCCCAGGCCGGCGAGGGCGCCGAACAACAGGGTTTCGGCATTGTTGGCGGCCATGCGCATGCGCGCGGGGCGATACAGGCGGGTTTGCCCGGCTACTCTGAAGCGCCAGGCGAACGGCGGCGCCAGGCCATCCCAGTCCAGCCCGTCATGCCCAGGCAGTTCGCTGGGGCAGGTGGGGATGCCGCGGCTGGCCAGGTAGGCGGGGCTGGCGCAGGCGATGCGCACCATGTAGGCGAGCGGTGTGGCGACCAGGCGGGTGTCGGCCAAGGGGCCGGCGCGCAGCACCAGGTCGACCTCGCCCAGGTGGCTGCCCTGCAGGTCGACAAAGCTGTCGATCAACCGCAGTTGTACGTCCAGGCCCGTGTAGGCCACCAGGAAGTCGGCAATGGCCGGGGCCAGGTGGCGGCGGCCAAACGCGGCAGGTGCGTCGATACGGATCAGGCCTTCCGGGGCATTGCTCAGTGACACCGCTTCAGCCCGGGCCAGGCGCAACTCCTGGATGATGCGCCTGGCCCGCTCGGCAAAGGCGTTGCCTGCAGGCGTGGCCCGCACCGCGTGGGTGCTGCGGGTGAACAGGCGGCTGCCGACGGCGCTTTCCAGGTTGTCGATGCGCCGTGCTACCGCAGACGGGGTCAGCGGGTGGCGACGGGCGGCGGCAGAAAAGCTGCCGGTTTCCAGCACATCGAGGAACAGGCTCAATTGGTCGGTCAGGGTATCGGGGCTCATGGCTGCCTTGCTTTTGCGAAAAACGCACAGCCATTGTGCGCTGCTGTGCGTTTCCCCGCCAGCGCACAATCGTTAGCATGCTCGCATTATTGGTACAGGCGGACGAGGCCCTGATGATCGAGTGGTTGTTGTATATCGTGCTGGGCGCTGCCTTGGGCACCATGGGGGGCTTGTTCGGCATTGGTGGCGGGCTGATTGCGATTCCGGCGTTGGGCGTGTTGTTTGGCCTGGACCAGCAGTTGGCGCAGGGGACGGCGTTGGTGATGGTGGTGCCGAACGTGCTGCTGGCGCTGTGGCGTTATCACCAGCGCAACCGCATCGCGTTGCGCCATGCACTGCCGCTGTCGGCGTGCAGCTTCCTGTTCGCCTGGTTGGGGTCGATCTGGGCGGTGGGGCTTGATGCGCATTCCATGCGTCTGGGTTTTGTCGGCTTCCTGGTAGCCTTGGCGGTGTGGAACGTGGTGCGGATGTTCATGAAGGTGTCGCCGCCGAGTGCCGAGCTGCGTCATGCCTGGCCGTGGCTGGGTGCGCTGGGCAGCTTTGCCGGCACCATGGGCGGCTTGTTCGGGGTGGGAGGGGCCGTGGTGGCCACGCCGATCCTCACCAGTGTGTTCGGCGCTACTCAGGTGGTGGCGCAGGGGCTGTCATTGGCGCTGGCGGCGCCGAGTACCTTGGTCACGCTGGTGACCTATGGCGTGCACCATAGCGTTGACTGGGGGGTGGGGATTCCCTTGGCGGTGGGTGGCTTGCTCAGCATCAGCTGGGGCGTGAAGCTGGCCCACGCGTTGCCGGAGAAAGTATTGCGGGCGATGTTCTGTGTGTTCCTGGTGGTCTGTGCGGTAATGCTGGGGTTTGAGCTGTGAGATTTTGGGGCCGCTTTACGGCCCCCGATCACTTGAAACCCTCAACGATGTAGTCGGCCATGCAGTCGGTGATTGGCGAGGGGGTTTGCGTACTGCGCACCAGCATCACATTGGCCATCGGCAATTGCGGCAGCCCTTCACTCTCACCCAGAATGCGGATGTTGCCCCCGATCAGGCTCTGCAGCTGCGCGGTCACTGCCAGCCCGGCGGTGACGATGGCAAAGATTGCCGCCAGGCTTGGGCTGGTGTAGGCAATACGGTAATCGATGCCCTGTGCCTCCAGCGCATTGCAGGTCCAGGCGCGACAGAAGCAGTCGGTGTTGAACAGTGCCACCGGCATCGGCCGCTGTTCGTGTGGGCAAAAGCCTTCTGCCGCGGCCCACACCAGGCGTTCCTGGCGTAGCAACTGGCCAATCTCGTTGCCGGGCTCGCGGGTGACGATGGTCAGGTCCAGGTCCTGGCGCAGCATCAACTGCTTGGACGAATCGCAATGCACTTCCACCTGCACCAGCGGGTAGGCTTGGGCAAAGCTCGACAAGATGGTCGGCAGGAAGCGCATGGCGTAGTCGTCTGGTGTGCCGATGCGCACCAGCCCAACCATGTGCGGCATGCGCAGGGTGTTGAACACCTCGCCATGCAACTTGAGAATGCGTCGGGCATACCCCAGCAGTACCTGGCCTTCGGCGGTCAGCCGCACCTGACGGCCATCACGTTCGAATAGCTGGCGCTGCAGAATGTCTTCTTCCAGGCGTTTCATCTGCATGCTGACCGCTGACTGGGTGCGGTTGACCACTTCGCCTGCGCGGGTAAAGCCGCCTTGCTCGGCAATGGCGACGAAGGTGCGCAGGACATCCGCGTCGAGGCTCTGGTACTGGGACATTGCATCAATCTCCGAGATGCATCGCATCAGAAACATTCGTTGGATTGATCTTATGCCTGGCGTGAGACTGAGGCCATCAACACGGAGGGCTTCACGATGAAAGGTCATGTCAGCAGCATCCAGCAACCTGCCTTTTCCCTGAGCTACCTGTGGCACGCGGCCTTGCAGCGTCCGGCGCGTTGGCTGGAGTTGTACCGACAGCGTCAGGAGCTGGCCAGCCTCAGTGATGCAACCTTGCGCGACCTGGGGTTGAGCCGGGCGGATATCCAGCAAGAGGCCGAGCGGCATTTCTGGGATGATCCACTGAGGAAGTGATGCCAGGCGTGGCAGTCGCTTTTGCTCCAGCTCCAGCTCCAGCTTTTGCTTCTGCTCTTGCTTTGGCTTTTGCTTCTAAGTGCGCGGTCCTCCCGGGAGCAAGCCCGGAGCGAGGGGACCCCGGAGCGTAGCGTAGGGGCCGGATGATGGGAGCCGACGGTT
>NZ_JBICJR010000039.1:0-51550 GCF_043103245.1 Pseudomonas sp. YQ_6 | reverse complement strand
AAAACTCGACCTGTTCGAATCACTGCGGGAGCGGGCACGCCCGCTCCTGCGGCCTGATGGCGTTCGGCCGTTTCATGTACGCGTGATATCGTTCCCCTCTCAGCCATCAGCGCCTCCAGAGACCTTCCGATGCTCAACACCGCCCATCTCCATCCTGGCTTCATGATCGTCCACGGCAACCGCCTCGACGACCTGCGTAGCCTGGTAGTGAGCTGGATGCGTCGCTACCCGCTGGCGCCTCTGGAAAACGAAATTGCCCTGGTGCAAAGCAATGGCATCGCCCAATGGCTCAAGCTGGCCCTGGCTGAAGATCCGCTGGAAGATGACCAAGGCGGCTGCGGCATCGCCGCTGCAATCGATGTACAACTTCCCGGTAGCTTTATGTGGCAGCTCTACCGCAGCGTGCTTGGCCGTAGCGAAATTCCCGAAGTGTCTCTGCTCGACAAGGCACCACTGACCTGGCGGCTGATGCGCCTGTTGCCAGCGCTCATCGAGCGCCCGCATTTCGAGCCACTGCGGCGCTTCCTCACCGACGACAGTGACTTGCGCAAGCGCTACCAGCTCGCCGAGCGCCTGGCCGACCTGTTCGACCAGTACCAGGTCTACCGTGCCGATTGGCTCAAGGACTGGGCCACTGGTGAGCACGCCATCAACACGGCCCGCGGCGAGCGCAAAGTTTTGCCGCCAGGCAACCGCTGGCAAGCCGAGTTGTGGCGAGCATTGCTGGAGGATGTTGGCGAGCAAGGCATGGCGCAAAGCCGCGCCGGGGTACACCAACGTTTCATCGAGCGCATCAACAGCCTGGAGCAGGCGCCTGCAGGGCTGCCACCGAGGGTGATCGTGTTCGGTATCTCTTCGCTGCCGGCCCAGGCCCTGGAAGCGCTGGCAGGCCTGTCGCGTTTCAGTCAGGTATTGCTGTGCGTACACAACCCATGCCGCCACCACTGGGCCGATATCGTCGCCGACAAGGACCTGCTGCGCCACCAGTACAAACGCCAGCAACGCAAGCAAGGCATGCCCCTGCAACTGGACGACCAGACGCTGCACCAGCATGCCCACCCGTTGCTGGCAGCCTGGGGTAAACAAGGCCGCGACTACATCAACCTGCTCGACAGCGATGATGACCCAGGCAGCTATCAGGGCGTGTTCAGCGACGGCCGCATCGACCTGTTCAGCGACGGTTCGCCCACCACGCTGCTCAACGAACTGCAGGACGACATCCTGGAATTGCGCCCGCTCGCCGAGAGCCGCGAACGGTGGCCGCCAGTCGACACCACAAAAGACCGCTCGATCCGCTTCCATATCGCGCACAGCCCGCAACGTGAAGTGGAGATCCTCCACGACCAGCTGTTGGCCCGCTTCAGCGCCGACCCGACTTTGCGCCCGCGCGACGTGATCGTCATGCTGCCGGACATCGACACTTATGCGCCGCATATCCGCGCCGTCTTCGGCCAGTTGCAGCGCAACGACCCGCGCTACATCCCGTTCACCCTGACAGACCAAGGCCAGCGTGGTCGCGAGCCTTTGCTGATTGCGCTTGAGCACCTGCTCAAACTGCCTGACAGCCGCTTCGCGGTCAGCGAAGTGCTCGACCTGCTGGACGTGCCGGCAGTCCGCGCCCGCTTCGGCATCCGCGAAAACGACCTGCCCACGCTGCACCGCTGGATCGAGGGCGCTGGCATCCGTTGGGGCCTTGACGCCGAGCAGCGGGCGAGCCTGGGCTTGCCCGCCGGGCTTGAACAGAACAGTTGGCGTTTCGGCCTGCGCCGCATGCTGTTGGGTTATGCCGTGGGGGTGGGTGAGGCCTGTGATGGCATTGAACCCTACGATGAAATCGGTGGCCTGGACGCGGCACTGATCGGCCCGCTGGTCGCGTTGCTCGATGCGCTCGAAGTCGCCTGCCAGGCCCTGTCCGAGCCTGCCACCGTCAGCCAGTGGGGCGAGCGACTACATGCCTTGCTGCACGTGTTCTTCCTCGCCGAGGACGAGGGTGATGAATTCCTGTTGATGCAGTTGCAGGATCTGCGTGATAGCTGGCTTGAGGTGTGCGAGACCGTCGGCCTGCACGACCCCCTACCGCTTACCGTGGTGCGTGAAGCCTGGCTGTCGGGCCTCGATCAGGGCAAGCTGTCGCAACGTTTCCTCGCCGGCTCGGTCAACTTCTGCACACTCATGCCCATGCGCGCGATCCCGTTCAGGGTGGTCTGCCTGCTGGGCATGAACGATGGCGACTACCCGCGTGCGCAGCCACCGCTAGACTTCGACCTGATGGCCAGCGACTATCGCCCCGGCGACCGCTCACGCCGCGAAGACGACCGTTACCTGTTGCTTGAAGCGCTACTGTCAGCACGTGATCAACTGTATGTCAGCTGGGTCGGGCGCAGTATCCGCGACAATAGCGAACGCCCGGCCTCGGTGCTGATCGGCCAGTTGCGCGATCACATCGCTGCGGGTTGGCATTTGGCCGACGCGCAGCAGGGCCAGCCCGCGAAACCGGGCGAGCAACTGTTGCACGCACTGACCCAGGAGCACCCGCTGCAGCCGTTCAGCCCTCGGTACTTCCAGAAGGGCAGCCCACTGTTCAGCTATGCCCATGAATGGCAGGTGCTGCACCAGCAGGGTGAGGCAGACGAGCAGAGCGAGCTGGGCTTGCCGCCTTATCAGGACGCTGAAGCCCTGAGTCTGCACCAGCTGAATGACTTCTTGCGCCATCCGGTACGGCACTTCTTCAGCCAGCGTTTGAAGGTGTACTTTGAGGCGCTGGAAGCGCCGACCCCGGACGAAGAGCCCTTCGTCCTCGATACCCTGCAACGCTACGGCGCCAGTGAAAGCCTGCTTGGCGCCGCCTTGGCCGAACCGGACAACGCCGAACAGGCCTTGCGCGCCCAGGCCCGACGGCTGCAGGCCTGCGGTTTGCTGCCGCTAGCAGGTTTCGGCGAACTGCTGCAAAACGAGTTGATCGAACCGCTGCCGGACCTGCTGCAACGTCACCAGCAATTGCTGCAACGCTGGCCACAGCTGGTCGAGGGCGCTTTGCCGGTGCATTTCGAGCACGGTCAGCACCGTCTGGAGGGCTGGCTGGGGCGGGTGTTCCAGGCGGAAGATCAGAGCCTTCTCAGCATCACCACAGTACCCAACACCATCAGTGCCGGGCGCAACAACCTCAAGTGGCACCGCCTTATCGCGCCCTGGGTTACGCATTTGGCGGCCTGTGCAGCGGGCTACCCCTATAACAGTGCATTGGTAGCCAGTGACCTGACCCTGTTGCTTGCACCGCTGCCGCAAGCGCTGGCCGCGCAACTGCTGGGCGACCTGTTGGTGGCCCGTCAGGCGGCAATGAATGCGCCGTTGCCAGTCGCGGCCAAGACCGCGTTCGCCTGGTTGGCCCAGGACGATGCCGTTAAAGCCATGGCCGCAGCAGCTCGCGCCTACGAAGGCGACGAACGCACCAGCTTTGGCGAGCGGAGTGAAAGCATTGCCTTGGCCCGCCAGTTCCGGGACTTTGCAGCACTCACTGCTGACGAAACGTTTGAAGGCTGGTGCGAAACCTTGTATCGCCCGTTGTTCACCGCCCCTTGGCAGACCTTGGGCAACCCGGAGAAAGGCGCATGACCCAGGACCGTCCTCTGGCACTGAGTTTCCCCCTGCACGGTAGCCAGCTGATCGAGGCCAGCGCCGGCACGGGCAAGACCTTCACCATTTCGGCGCTGTACCTGCGCCTGATCCTCGGTCACGGTGGCGAACAGGGCTTCGAGCGCGAGCTGCTGCCACCGCAGATCCTCGTGGTGACCTTCACCGACGCCGCCACCAAAGAGCTGCGCGAGCGTATCCGCGCCCGCCTGGCTGAAGCCGCACGGTTCTTCCGTGGCGAGCTGGAAGGCGCCGATCCGCTGTTGCACCAACTGCGTGACGATTACCCACAAGAGACTTGGCCGCGTTGCGCCGGCCGGTTGGAAATCGCCGTGCAGTGGATGGACGAGGCTGCGGTATCGACCATCCATGGCTGGTGCCAGCGCATGCTGCGCGAGCATGCCTTCGACAGCGGCAGCCTGTTCACCCAGACCCTGGAAACCGACCACAGCGAGTTGTTGGGCCAGGTCATGCGCGATTACTGGCGGCGCTTCTGCTATGGGATGCAAGGTGACGCACTGGCCTGGGTGCGCGGCAACTGGGGGAGCCCCGACGCTTTGCTGCCACGCATTCGCCCACTGTTCGGCCGTGTGCGCGCCCAGCAGAATGGGCCAGAGCCCGCTGCGTTGATCCAGGCATCGCTGCAGCAACGTGGCGCACAGTTGGCCCGGATCAAGGCGCCATGGGCACAGTGGGCCGAGGAACTGCGGCAAATCTGCCGCGATGCGCTGGCCGCCAAACAGGTCGACGGCCGCAAGATGCAAGCCCGTTACTTCGAGCCCTGGTTCGACAAGCTCTGCGCTTGGGCCAGCGATGAGCAACTGGTAGAGCTCGACTTGGGCACTGGCTTTACGCGGCTGACCCCGACGGGCATGGCCGAGGCCTGGAAGGGAGAGCCTCCCGAGCACCCAGCCCTCAACGCCATGCAGCACTTGCAGCAGCAACTGCAGGCACTGGACAGCCCGGATGCTCCGCTGCTCGAGCACGCCGCCAGTTGGGTATCGGCGCGTTTCGAAGTGGAGAAGCGCCGGCGTGCAGAAATGGGCTTCGACGACATGCTCGTGCGCTTGCAGCACGCGCTCGCCAGCGAGGCCGGCGAGCGCCTGGCCAGCCTGATCCGTGAGCAGTTCCCGGTAGCGCTGATCGACGAATTCCAGGACACCGACCCGGTTCAGTACGGCATTTTCGAGCGCATCTACCAGATCAGCGAAAACCGCGCAGAAACCGGCCTGTTCATGATCGGCGACCCCAAGCAGGCGATCTACGCCTTCCGGGGTGCCGACATCTACACCTACCTTGCCGCGCGACGCGCTACCAGCGGCCGCCTGCACAGCCTGGACACCAACTACCGCTCCAGCAAAGCCATGGTGGCGGCGGTCAACCAGGTGTTCCTGCAGGCCGAGGCGCGTGAAGCGGGGCGGGGTGCATTCCTGTTCCGCGAGGCCGATGACAACCCGCTGCCATTCATCGAGGTGCGCGCCAAGGGGCGTGGCGAACAGCTGCTGATTGACGGTGAAGTCAGTGCAGCCCTGCAATGCTGGCAGCTGGAAAGTGAAGAGCCAGTCTCCAGCAGCGTTTACCGCCAGCAACTGGCCGCCAGTTGCGCCAGCCATATTGTGGCCTTGCTCAATGGCGGCCAGCAGGGCACGGCGGGTTTCCAGAATGCCGAAGGCGAATTGCGCGCTTGCTTGCCCTCGGACATCGCCATCCTGGTGCGCGATGGTCATGAGGCGCAGATGGTCCGCGCCGAACTGGCCGCACGCGGGGTGCGCAGCGTCTACCTGTCTGACAAGGACTCGGTGTTTGCCGCCCAGGAAGCCCACGACCTGCTGGCCTGGCTGAAGGCCTGCGCCGAGCCTGACTCAGAGCGCCTGCTCAAGGCTGCTTTGGCCAGCCTTACACTGGGCCTGTCGCTGGCTGCGCTGGACCGGCTTAACCAGGACGAGCGGGTCTGGGAAAGCTGGGTGATGCGTTTTCGCCTGTACCGCGACACCTGGCAGCGCCAGGGGGTGTTGCCGATGTTGCGCCACTTGCTGCATGACTTCCAGCTACCGCGCACGCTGATCCGCCGCAGTGATGGCGAGCGGGTGCTGACCAACCTGCTGCACCTGGCCGAGCTGCTGCAGCAGGCCGCCGGCGAGCTGGACGGCGAACAGGCGCTTATCCGCCACCTGGCCGAGCACCTCGCCAGTTCCGGTCAGGCCGGTGAAGAGCAGATCCTGCGCCTGGAGAGCGACGAACAGTTGGTCAAGGTGGTGACCATCCACAAGTCCAAGGGCCTGGAATATCCCTTGGTCTACCTGCCATTCATCTGCACCAGCAAACCGGTGGATGGTAGCCGTCTGCCGCTGGCCTGGCATGACAGCGAAGGTAATGCCCACCTCACCCTCACACCCGATCAGGAGCAGATAGAGCGAGCTGACGACGAGCGCCTGGCCGAAGACCTGCGCCTGCTCTACGTGGCCCTGACCCGCGCCCAGCATGCTTGCTGGCTGGGTGTTGCCGACCTCAAGCGCGGTAATTTGAAGAGCTCGCAGCTGCACCGCTCGGCGTTTGGCTACCTGCTGGGGGGCGGCCTTGCCTTGGCTGGTTCGGCGCAGCTGACGGACTGGTTGCAGGCTCTGGCGGCAAGTTGCCCGCACATCAGTTGCCCAGGCCTGCCGCAGGCGGATGAGCAGATGTATCGCATGCCACACGCCGAACGTGAGCTGTTGCCAGCACGCAGGCCACGCCATGCGGCTGCCGAGCACTGGTGGATCGCTTCGTACAGTGCCCTTCGTGTCGGCGACCAGACACTCGGCGCCGACAGCTCGCAGGCCCAGCAACTGCTGGATGACGAGGTGCCCGATGCCCAGGTGTTGCGCGAGGTCCCGGCCGACAGCGGCGATATCCATCGCTTCCCACGGGGGCCTAACCCCGGCACCTTCCTCCATGGTTTGCTGGAGTGGGCAGGTCGTGAGGGCTTCAGCGAGGTCAGCGCTAACCCTCAACTGATCGAGCTCACCGTTGGCCAGCGCTGCAACCGCCGTGACTGGGCCGGCTGGATCCCCACCCTGAGCCACTGGATGCAGCGTTTGCTGGGCGAGGCGTTGCCGCTGCCGGGCAGCGACCAGAGCGTAACGCTGGGCCAGCTGCGTCATTACCAGATCGAAATGGAATTCTGGTTCGCTAGCCACCGGGTCGACGCAGAACAACTCGATCGCCTGGTGGCCCGCCACACCCACCCCGGTCTGGCGCGCCCAGCAGCGCAGCCGACAGTGCTCAACGGCATATTCAAAGGGTTCATCGACCTGGCGTTCGAGCTGGACGGGCGTTACTACGTGACCGACTACAAGTCCAACTGGCTGGGTGCGGACATCCAGGCCTACGATGCCATGGCCATGGAAAAGGCGATTCTTGAGCACCGCTACGACCTGCAGTATGTGCTGTACCTGCTGGCCCTGCACCGGCAGTTGCGCGCGCGGCTGGCGGACTACGATTATGACCGCCATGTTGGCGGCGCCCTGTTCATCTTCCTGCGCGGTGCCAGCAGCAGCGGCCACGGCGTGTACCACGCCAAGCCACCGCGTGAGCTGATCGAAAGCCTCGATGCACTGTTCCGTGGCGAGCACGCGCCGGTACAGCAGGACCTGTTTGCCGGAGTTGCGCCATGAGCCGAAGCCTTGTCGACCTGTTGCCCACCCCGTTGCACGCAGAGCACCTGCTGGCGCTGGCACCACAGCACAACAGCGCTGATCTGCTGCAATTACTCGACCGCTGGGTTGAGCGGGGCTGGCTACGTGCCCTGGACCGCGCGTTCGTGTCGTTCCTGGAGGAGCGTGCCCCCGGCAGTGATCCCTTACTATTGCTGGCAGCGGCGCTGGCCAGCCACCAACTGGGGCACGGACATGTCTGCCTCGACCTGCAACAAACCTTGGCCGAGCCGGATTTCGCCCTCTCGTTGCCGCCGGAAGGTGACGCCCTTATCGGCCCTTTGCTACTGCCATCGCAACTGCTGGCCAACCTTGACTTGAATGCCTGGCTTCAGCGCATCAGCGCCAGCCCGCTGGTGGCCGCAGGTGATACGCCTGGCCAGCAAGCGCGGCCACTGGTACGCAGTGGCGAGCGCCTTTACCTGCGCCGTTACTGGAGTTACGAGCGGCGCATCGACCAGGCCCTGCGCCAGCGCCTGAGTCAGGCCGAAGCACCGCCTGCGGACCTGCCAGAGCGCCTGGCGCAACTGTTCGAGGGCGGTGCGCCAGCTGGCCAGGTGGACTGGCAGAAGCTCGCCTGCGCCTTGGCCACCCGGGCCGGTTTCAGCATCATCACTGGCGGACCCGGCACCGGCAAGACGACCACCGTGGTGCGCCTGCTGGCGTTGCTGCAGGCGCCGGCAGTGGAGCAGGGCAGGCCACTGCGCATCCGCCTGGCTGCGCCGACCGGCAAGGCCGCTGCGCGCCTGACCGAATCCATTGGCCAGCAAGTCGAGCGCCTGCAAGTCAGCGCCGAAGTACGCGGGCAAATCCCCACTGAAGTCAGCACCGTGCATCGCCTGCTCGGCAGCCGCCCGGGCTCGCGGCATTTCCGCCATCATGCTGGCAACCCGTTACCGTTGGACGTGCTGGTGGTCGACGAAGCGTCGATGATCGACCTGGAAATGATGGCCAACCTGCTCGATGCCTTGCCGCCGCGGGCGCGTCTGGTGCTGCTGGGCGACAAGGACCAGTTGGCCTCGGTCGAGGCCGGCGCGGTGCTGGGTGACCTGTGCCGGGATGCTGAGGAGGGCTTTTACTCGCCGGCGACTGCAGCGTGGCTTCAGCAGGTCAGTGGCGAGTCGCTGGCCGGCAGTGGCCTCAAGGCCGGCGATGAGCAGCGTCACCCGCTGGCCCAGCAGGTGGTGATGCTGCGTTTTTCACGGCGTTTCGGTGAAGGCAGCGGAATTGGCCAGCTGGCCAGACTGGTCAATCGTCAGGACGCTCACGCGGCGCGCAACCTGCTGGCCGCGCCGCCTGCCGACGTGCACAGCCTGTCGCTCAAGCACGAACAGGATCGTGCGTTCGACCGCCTGTTACTCGACGGCCTGAACCGCGGTACCGATGGACCGCAAGGCTACCGCAGCTACCTGCGCACCCTTGGCCGTTACCGGCCGGCACTTGATACCGCCTTTGACGACCCCGCCTGGGAGCAATGGGCGGGCAAGGTGTTGCGCAGTTTCGAGGATTTCCAGTTGCTGTGCGCGGTGCGCCGGGGCGCCTGGGGTGTCGAAGGCCTCAACGAGCGGGTGGCGCGGGTGCTGCACAATGCCGGTCTGATCGACAGTCATCAGCCCTGGTACGAAGGGCGCCCGGTGTTGGTGACCCGCAACGACTACGGCCTTGGCCTGATGAACGGTGACATCGGTATTGCCCTGCGCCTGCCGGATGAGCATGGCCAGCCGCTGCTGCGTGTGGCGTTCCCGCGCAACGACGGCAGTGGTGGTGTGCGATTCGTTCTGCCGAGCCGGCTCAACGAAGTGGAAACGGTGTTCGCCATGACCGTGCACAAGTCGCAAGGCTCGGAGTTCAGCCACACAGCCCTGGTGCTGCCGGAGGCGCTCAACCCGGTGCTGACCAAGGAACTGGTGTACACCGGCATCACTCGGGCCAAGCACTGCTTCAGCCTGGTCGAGCCACGGCAAGGCATTTTCGAAGAAGCGGTGGCGCGCAAAGTACGGCGTATTTCCGGGTTGATGCTCGAGCAGGTCTAGGGCCATGAGACCCATTACACGTGGCTGCAGGCTCATACAATAAAGCGGCCATGTGCTATCGTTGCGCCGATATCGGAAGGGGCTTAAAGGGATTTCCCACATGAACGTGGCCGCAAGGCGAGTGACAAGCTGTGCGCTTTCGCTATTGCTGGCCGTCCTGTTCCTTTCTGCAGGCGCTGCCCAGGCAGACCCCGGCACAACCTCCGCCCAGGTACAGCAACGCGCCAAGGCGGTCACCCAGGTAGTATTGGGTATCTTCAGTTACGCCCGCTGGCCCGTCGATCCTTATCCTTTACGCCTGTGCCTGGTCGGCCCGACCGAGTACGCCGACGATCTCATCAAGGGCCATGTCCAGGCGTCTGGCAGACCGCTGCAGGTGCGGCGCCTGCTGGCAGAGGACACCCAAGTCGCCCAGGCCTGCGATGCCCTCTACATTGGCAAGCTTGACCAGGGCCAGCGCGATCGGCTGTTCCAGCGTATCGGCGGCCACCCGGTGCTGAGCATCAGCGAGGCGGATGACCCCTGCACGGTCGGCAGCCTGTTCTGCCTGCGGGTCAGCGACCAGCAGGTGGCCTTTGAAGTCAATCTCGACTCGGTGGCACGCTCTGGCGTGCGCATTCACCCCAGCGTGCTGCAATTGTCGCGGCGCCGGGCGGAGCAGCCATGAAGCCGACCCGCAAGCGTACCGTGCGCCCGACCCTGCGATCGGTGCTAGGCCGTGGCCACCTCAGCGTCGCCCTGCTTGCCGTTGGCCTGGCGGGTATCTCCCTCACCCTGCTGGGCGTGCTCGCCCTGCGTGTCTATGCCAACCATAACCTGCAGTTGATCGCCCGCTCGATCAACTACACGGTAGAGGCAGCGGTGGTGTTCGATGACAGCGCCGCCGCCAATGAATCGCTGGCGCTGATTGCCAGTACCGAAGAAGTGGCCGAGGCCAAGGTCTTCAACAACGAGGGCGAGCAACTGGCGCACTGGCAACGCGACAATACGGGCATGCTCGCGCAGCTGGAGGTGCAGGTTGCCAGCGCCTTGCTGGATGAGCCGGTCATGTTGCCGATCGTGCACCAACAACAGCAGGTCGGGCACATCGAGCTGGCAGGCCAGGGCAGGAGCCTGTTGCTGTTCCTGCTCAGTGGCTTGGCCGGTATCCTGTTCTGCACGGTCCTCAGCGCCTTGGCTGCCCAGTATCTGTCGCGGCGCCTGCTCAACGATATCACCCGCCCGCTGCGTGGCCTGGCCAGTGTCGCCCATGCCGCCCGCCGCGAGCGCAGCTTCGACCGGCGCGTGCCAGAAGCGCCGATTGCCGAGCTGAACGAGCTGGGTAACGACTTCAATGCCCTGCTGGATGAACTGGAGGTGTGGCATAGTCACCTGCAGAGCGAAAACCAGACCCTGGCCCATCAGGCCAGCCACGACAGCCTGACCGGCTTGCCCAACCGCGCCTTCTTTGAAGGGCGCCTAAGCCGCAGCGTGCTGAATGCGGCGCGTCAGCAGGACCACCTGGCACTGCTGTTCCTCGACAGCGACCACTTCAAGCAGATCAACGACACCCTCGGCCACGCCGTGGGTGACGAGGTGTTGATCAGCGTGGCCGAACGTGTGCGCGCCCAGCTGCGCGAGCAAGACCTGGTGGCGCGCCTGGGGGGCGACGAGTTTGCTGTGCTGCTGACGCCTTTGCATACGCGCAAGGACGCCGAACACATTGCCGAGAAGATCGTTGCCAGCATGAAGCTGCCGGTGCAACTGGACAGTGGCCGCAGTGTCTCCACCTCGCTAAGTGTCGGAATTGCCTATTACCCGGATGACGGCGCTGACCCCGCCAGTCTTCTGAATGCCGCCGATGCGGCAATGTACCAGGCCAAGCGCAAACGCCGTGGCCATTGGCAAGTGGCGCAGATGGAACGGTCCGCCAACGAAATCAGGAACAGGAGTTGAACCCGTGATGCAAGCTTTACGTTTTCCGCTTTGGGCCTTGTTGCTCGCCCTGCTGGCGCTGACGGGGTGCCAGAGCGCCCCCCCGAAAGGCCTTACCCCAGAACAGATTGCCGTGCTCAAGCGCGAAGGTTTCACCCCGACCGATGAAGGTTGGGCCTACGACTTGTCTGGCAAAGTGCTGTTCGGCAGCGATCTGGACAGCCTCAACGGCCAGAGCCAGGCGATTGTCGAGCGCATCGGCAAGGCGCTGCTCGGCGTTGGTATCCAGGGCGTGCGGGTGGACGGGCATGCCGACTCGTCGGGCAAAGCAGCGTACAACCAGCAGCTGTCCGAGCGCCGCGCGCAGAGCGTGACCAAAGCGCTGGTCGGGGTTGGCATGCAGGCGCAGAACATTCAGAGCCGTGGCCTGGGCAGCAGCCAGCCGGTGGCGGACAACCGCACCAGTGCAGGGCGTACCGAGAACCGTCGGGTGTCCATTGTGGTTGCGTCCTACTGATCGTTGCCGCTCGGGCTGTCACATATCCCCTGTAGGCGCTGGCAACGCGGCCTGGCACCGGCTTCGCCGGTGTTCGCGGGCAAGCCCGCTCCCACAGGATCTGTGCTTGTCCTTGGAAGTGCGCAGCCCCATCAGTTACATATCCCCTGTGGGAGCGGGCGTGCCCGCGAAGCAGGCAACGCGCTGTCTGGCACCGGCTTCGCCGGTGTTCGCGGGCAAGCCCGCTATCACAGGATCTGTGCTTGTCCTTGGAAGTGCGCAGCCCCATCAGTCACATATCCCCTGTGGGAGCGGGCGTGCCCGCGAAGCAGGCAACGCGCTGTCTGGCACCGGCTTCGCCGGTGTTCGCGGGCAAGCCCGCTCCTACAGGGGCTGTGTTGCCTTCGGAAATGCGCAGGCCCATCAGTCCTGGGCAAAGCGCATCTCGCGGGTTTGCCCCATCAACAATGGCGCATTCGCCTCGGTCACCCCGCGGATGTAATCCCACAGCAGGGTAATGCGTTTCAACTTGCGCAAATCCTCCCGGCAATACATCCAGAACTGCCGCGTCACTTCGATCTCCTCCGGCAACACCGTGACCAATCGCGGGTCCTGCGCGGCGAGGAAGCACGGCAATATCGCCAGCCCACGCCCCTGCAGCGCTGCCGTGTACTGCGCGATCACGCTGGTACTGCGCAGATGCGCGCTGGCGTTGGGAATCAGGTTGGCCAGGTACAGCAGCTCGGAGCTGAACGCCAGGTCATCCACGTAACTGATGAAGGGGTGTTTGGCCAGATCCGTCACCTGGCGGACTGGCGTGTGGCTGTCCAGGTAGCCCTGGGTGGCATACAGCCGCAGGCGGTAGTCGCACAGCTTGCAGCACACATAAGGCCCGTGCTCGGGCCGCTCCAGCGCGATGACGATGTCCGCCTCACGCTTGGAGAGGCTGATGAAGTGCGGCAGCGGCAGGATGTCCACCGAAATCGCCGGGTAGGCGTCGACGAAGTGGCTTAGCTGCGGCGTGATGAAAAAGCTGCCAAAGCCTTCGGTGCAGCCCATGCGCACATGGCCCGACAACGCCACCCCCGACCCGGACACCTGCTCGCAAGCCATGTGCAGTGTGCTCTCGATCGATTCGGCATAGCCCAGCAGGCGCTGGCCCTCGGCGGTCAGCACAAAGCCGTTGGTCCGCGACTTTTCGAACAGCAAGGTGCCCAGCGCGCCCTCCAGCGAGCTGATGCGTCGCGACACGGTGGTGTAGTCCACGCTCAGCCGTTTGGCGGCACTGCTGGCCTTGCGGGTGCGAGCCACTTCGAGGAAGAACTTCAAATCGTCCCAGTTGAGCGCGCTCAGGGATGTGAGGTCTTTTTGCATGATGATCCGGTTTTTTTGTGCGTTCTTGTTGGATGTTTGCACATCTATACTCGAAACAAGCCTCAGGACGCCACCTCGCGTTTGCCCGGCGCTGGCGATCTCGTCCCGACAACAATTCCAAGGAGAACGCAGATGAACGCACCGCAATCCCCTAACAGCACCAAGGTCGAGCAGGTCAAGCTGCTGATCGACGGCCAGTGGGTCGAGTCCAAAACCACCGAATGGCGTGACATCGTCAACCCGGCCACCCAAGAGGTGCTGGCGCGCGTACCGTTCGCCACCGTCGAGGAAGTCGACGCAGCCGTGGCCGCTGCTCACCGCGCTTTCCAGACGTGGCGTAACACCCCGATCGGCGCGCGCATGCGCATCATGCTCAAGCTGCAGGCACTGATCCGCGAACACACCAAACGCATTGCCCAGGTGCTCAGCGCCGAGCAGGGCAAGACCCTGGCCGACGCTGAAGGCGATATCTTCCGCGGCCTGGAAGTGGTCGAGCATGCGGCGTCCATTGGCACCCTGCAGATGGGCGAATTTGCCGAGAACGTCGCCGGCGGTGTCGATACCTACACCCTGCGCCAGCCGATCGGCGTATGCGCTGGCATCACCCCGTTCAACTTCCCGGCAATGATCCCGCTGTGGATGTTCCCCATGGCCATCGTTTGCGGCAACACCTTCGTGCTCAAACCGTCCGAGCAGGACCCGCTGTCGACCATGCTGCTGGTCGAGCTGGCGCTGGAAGCTGGCGTACCGGCCGGCGTGCTGAACGTGGTGCACGGCGGCAAGCAGGTGGTGGATGCCATTTGCACCCACCAGGATATCAAGGCGATTTCCTTCGTTGGCTCTACTGAAGTCGGCACGCACGTGTACAACCTCGGCAGCCAGCATGGCAAGCGTGTGCAGTCGATGATGGGCGCCAAGAACCACGCGGTGGTGCTGCCTGATGCCAACCGCACGCAAACCATCAATGCGCTGGTCGGTGCTGCCTTTGGCGCGGCGGGCCAGCGCTGCATGGCCACCTCGGTGGCGGTGTTGGTGGGCAAGGCCCGCGAATGGTTGCCGGATATCAAGGAGGCTGCCAGCAAGCTCAAGGTCAATGCTGGCTGTGAGCCGGGCACCGACGTTGGCCCGGTGGTATCCAAGCGTGCCAAGGAGCGTGTGCTGGGCCTGATCGAAAGCGGTATCAAGGAAGGCGCCAAGCTGGAACTTGACGGCCGTGACGTCAAGGTGCCGGGCTACGAGCAAGGCAACTTCGTCGGCCCGACCCTGTTCTCGGGGGTGAAGACCGACATGCAGGTGTATACCCAGGAAATCTTCGGCCCGGTGCTGGTGACCCTGGAAGTCGATACGCTCGACGAGGCCATCGCCCTGGTCAACGCCAACCCGTTCGGCAACGGCACCGGCCTGTTCACCCAGAGCGGCGCTGCGGCCCGCAAGTTCCAGAGCGAAATCGATATTGGCCAGGTCGGCATCAACATCCCGATCCCGGTACCCGTCCCGTTCTTCAGCTTCACCGGCTCGCGGGGTTCCAAGCTCGGTGACCTCGGGCCGTACGGCAAGCAAGTGGTGCAGTTCTACACTCAGACCAAGACCGTCACTGCTCGCTGGTTCGATGACGACAGCGTCAACGACGGTGTGAACACCACCATTAGCCTGCGCTAAGGAGTACGTCATGCGTATCGCATTCATCGGCCTGGGCAACATGGGCGCGCCCATGGCCCGCAACCTGATCAAGGCCGGGCATCAGCTGAACCTGTTCGACCTGAACAAGGCCGTGCTGGCCGAGCTGGCAGAACTGGGCGGGCAGATCAGCCCCTCGCCCAAGGACGCGGCGGCCAACAGCGAGCTGGTGATCACCATGCTGCCGGCCGCAGCCCATGTGCGTAGCGTTTACTTGAACGAGGACGGCGTACTGGCCGGCATTCGTCCTGGCACGCCGACCGTTGACTGCAGCACCATCGACCCGCAGACCGCACGTGATGTGTCCAAGGCCGCAGCGGCAAAAGGTGTGGACATGGGGGATGCGCCGGTTTCCGGTGGTACTGGCGGCGCGGCGGCCGGCACCCTGACGTTCATGGTCGGCGCCAGTACCGAGTTGTTTGCGAGCCTCAAGCCGGTACTGGAGCAGATGGGCCGCAACATCGTGCACTGCGGGGAAGTCGGTACCGGCCAGATCGCCAAGATCTGCAATAACCTGCTGCTAGGCATTTCGATGATCGGCGTGTCCGAGGCCATGGCCCTGGGGAACGCGCTGGGTATCGATACCAAGGTGCTGGCCGGCATCATCAATAGTTCGACCGGGCGTTGCTGGAGCTCGGACACCTACAACCCGTGGCCGGGCATCATCGAAACCGCTCCGGCATCGCGTGGCTACACCGGTGGCTTTGGCGCCGAACTCATGCTCAAGGACCTCGGGCTGGCTACCGAAGCGGCACGCCAGGCACACCAACCGGTGATTCTCGGTGCCGTGGCCCAGCAGTTGTACCAGGCCATGAGCCTGCGAGGCGAGGGGGGCAAGGACTTCTCGGCCATCGTCGAGGGTTATCGCAAGAAGGAGTGATGCAAGAGGTGGACTTCATCGCGGGCCAGGTGGCCTTCCCTCTGTAACTGCGCACCAGAGGGAAGGGCGCCTGCTCCGCGATTTTTTTCGTCCACGCCCACAGGTATTGCGCGGCAGTGGTAGGAGCGGGTTCACCCGCGAATGCTGCAGAAACCTCACCGCCGCATTCGCAGGTAAACCCGCGCCTGCAAATTAGGCGAACACGAAATACTTACGTACAGTCTCGACCACTTCCCAGGTACCTTTCATGCCTGGCTCGATCACGAACACATCACCCGCTTTCAGGTGTTTCGGTTCTTCGCCTTCCGGGGTGATGATGCAATAGCCATCGAGGAAGTGGCA
The DNA here is from genome assembly GCF_043103245.1 of Pseudomonas sp. YQ_6. Classification (NCBI taxonomy): domain Bacteria; kingdom Pseudomonadati; phylum Pseudomonadota; class Gammaproteobacteria; order Pseudomonadales; family Pseudomonadaceae; genus Pseudomonas; species Pseudomonas sp. YQ_6. The sequence continues at coordinate 35,512 of NZ_JBICJR010000039.1, read as the reverse complement.
GAACTCCCATTTATCGTAGTTGACCTCGAACTTGCCCGGGGTGCAGATCCAGGTGCCCATGATCTTGCTGCCGTCGGCCGACAGGTAGGCATTGAGGTTGACGGTGTGCGGATCGCCGCCGATGCGCTTCCACTTGGTGGCGTCCACGACTGGCGTCGGGCAGGTTTCGCGCAGGACGGTGATGAAATCGGACATGGCACAACTCCTGGTGACTGGCTGAATGACTGGTCACCATAGGCCCAACGGCCGAGCCGCAGTTGCCTGGGCTCGACGTCCAGGTGTCTGACCGCGCTATGCCAGGCGGTTTACCTCGACAGTGATGTGCGCCAACTCTTCGTGCACGGCCAGGGCCTGGCGCACGCTGTCGGCGTTCAGCGCGGCGTGGGTGGCCAGACCAAGAATGCAGGCGTATTGGTCCTTGCCCACCCGCCACACGTGCAGGTCGGTGATGCTGGCCGGCACCGGCAACTGCGTGACCACTTCGCGGATTTCTTCCACCACTGGCGCGTCCATCTCCGCATCCAGCAGCACCCGCCCGGTATCGCGCAGCAGGCCGCGGGCCCACAGCGCCACCAGCAACGCACCCACCAGGCCCATGACTGGGTCGAGCCAGCTGGCGCCCCAGAACTTGCCGGCCAGCAGGGCCACGATTGCCAGCACCGACGTAGCGGCGTCGGCCATCACATGCAGGTAGGCCGAGCGCAGGTTCAAGTCGTGATGGTGGTAGTCAGGGTGATGATCGTCGCCATGGTGATCATGATGGTGATGGTCATCGCGCAGCAGCCAGGCGCAGATCAGGTTGACGGCCAGGCCCACCACCGCGATTAAGATTGCCTCGTCATAATGGATTGGTCCCGGTGCCAACAGCCGTTCCACCGACTGGAACACCATCAGCCCGGCCACGCCCAGCAAAAGCAAGGCGCTTGAGTAGCCGCCGAGAATCTCGATCTTCCAGGTGCCGAAGGCAAAGCGCCGGTCACCTGCATAGCGCCGAGCGGCAGCGTAGGCCAGCAAGGACAGGCCAAGTGCCAGAGCGTGGGAGCTCATGTGCCAGCCGTCGGCCAGCAGCGCCATGGAGTTGAAGTACCAGCCTCCGGCAACCTCCGCCACCATCATCACTGCGGTCAGCCAAACCGCCAGGCGGGTTTTGCGCTCAGCGCCCAGGTTGCTGGTGTGGAACTGGTGGCTGTGCTGCCAGCGGTCTGAGGTTTGTGTCGCCATGGTTTATCATGCTCCCGGAAGATCGAGAAGAATACTATACCCCAGTATACCTAGCATGGTGTGAAACCCAATGGCACATACCCTGAAGAGCAAGAAGCAGCTGTTGACCCGGGTGCGCAAGATCAAAGGCCAAGCCGCCGCCCTGGAGACGGCGCTGGAGCAGGACAAGGACTGCCTGGCGATCCTGCAGCAGATCGCTGCCGTGCGCGGCGCGGTGAACGGGCTGATGGCCGAGGTGATGGAAGGGCACATCCGCGATCACCTCGTGGCGGACGGCCTGAGTGCCGAGGAACGGCAGGACGAGGCAGACAAGGTGGCAGCGTTGCTGCGTTCATATCTGAAGTAGGAGGTCGCCGTACCCTTTCACGAATACCCCAGGGGGGTATCAATACCTTCACGGTCCGAGCGGTACGCGAACGAGTTTGTGGAAGCAGGCCAGCGAAGGCTGTCAGTGGGTAAGGGTGGATACCAGTCCGGCGGCATAGCCTGGTAATGCCGCGAAATCCCGCGCGCACACCAGCAGCCGGCGGTTGGCCCATGGCTCCTGCAGCGCCACCCAGTGCAACGGCAGCATGCCTTGCCAACGCTGCACCGCTGCCAGCGGCACCACCCCGATTCCAGCCCCGCCCGCGACCATGCGGATCACCCCATCAAACCCCTCCGCACGCACCCGAACCTGCATGCGCTGCCCCTCGTGCAGCGCTTGCTCTTCCAGGTACAACCCCAATGCACTGCCGGCCCCCAGGCCGACATAGCCATGGGCCAGGCTGTCGACGAAACTTGGCGCCAGCGCACTGGCCAGGGGGTGGCCCGGTGGAGTCACTAGCACCAGCGGGTCGTCTCGAAACGGCCGGTCTGCAGGTGCTCGCTGGGGGCGGCTGTGGACACGATGCCCAAGTCGGCCATGCCTTGGGTAATTGCCTGCACGATGCGCAAACTCGGCAGCTCTTGCACATCCACGCTGACGCCCGGGTTTTCAGCCAGGTAGCTGGCCAGCAGTTCGGGCAGGTATTCGGTCAGCGCAGCGGTGTTGCACAGCAGGCGCACCTGGCCTTGCTGCCCTTGTGCGTATTGGCCCAGGTCGAACTGCAGGCGTTCGACCTGCTGCGTTATCAGCCGTGCATGTTGCAACAATGCCTGGCCAGCCGGCGTTGGTTGTACGCCACGGCGGTTACGTTCCAGCAAGGGAATGCCCAGCGATGCTTCCATGGCGCGGATGCGCGCACTGGCCGCTGGCAGCGACAGATGGCTGCGGCCGGCGCCGGCGGTAATGTTGCCGCACTCCACGGTGTGCTGGAACAGCTTGAGGTCGATCAGGTCGAAATGCATGTGGCTCTGTCCGGGCAAGAGGCTGGCTGAGTATATGGCAGATTCTAACGTCGCCCGGGGCACGGCATCATCGGCCCATGACTACCTTGCTCGCTTTCTACCAGAACATTGGCCCGGCACTGTCGTTGCTGGTTGTACTGACCTTTCTGCTGGCTGGCGCAGTGAAGGGGGTCATCGGCCTGGGCCTGCCGACCATTGCCATGGGCCTGTTGGGCCTGGCTATGCCGCCGGCGCAGGCTGCCGCGTTGTTGATCGTGCCCTCGACACTCACCAACCTGTGGCAGCTGGCCAGCGGCGGGCACCTGCGAGGGTTGTTGGTCCGCCTGGGGCCGATGCTGGCATTGATTCTTGTCGGCACCTTGCTGGGCAGCGCCTGGCTGGGAATCAACACTGGCCCCTGGGCTGCGCATGCGCTGGGGGGCGCCTTGCTGGTCTATGCGTTGTATGGGGTGGTCGGCCCGGGCTTGCAGGTAGCCCCGGGACACGAGCGTTGGCTGGGACCGCTTTGCGGTCTGGTCACGGGCGTTGTCACCGCGTCGACCGGGGTGTTCGTGATGCCAGCGGTGCCTTACCTGCAGAGCCTGGGCTTGAGCCGCGAGCAGATGATCCAGGCCCTGGGCCTGTCGTTTACGGTGTCGACCCTGGCCTTGGCCCTAGGCCTGGCCGGGCAGGATGCCTTGGGTGGCCAGGCGCTGGGGGCGTCGCTGCTGATGCTGGCGCCGGCCTTGCTCGGCATGCTGGCGGGCCAGTGGCTGCGTCAGCGGATCAGCGCGCTGCTGTTCAAGCGTTGCTTTTTCATCGGCCTGGCCGCCCTCGGCGGCCACCTGCTGATCAACGGTTAGCGGACGAAGCGCTGAGCATGTCGACCCTCTGGATATCGAAATCGCGCTCCAGGTAATCCATGCGTTTTTCGAAGAAGGCAGCCATGTGCGGGAGGGCCGAGTGCACGTCCAGCGCGGCCTTGTCGGCCCACACTTCGAAGAACACAAACAGGCTCGGGTCCTGCTGGTCGCGCAGCATGTGGTATTCGATGCAGCCGGGTTCCTGGCGGCTTGGCTCGACGTAGGGACGGAACAGGTTTTCGAACGCATCAGCCATTTCCGGGCGGGTCTTGGCTTTGAGGATAAAGGCGAACGGCTCACTCATGGGGCGCTACTCGGTGATGGGTGGAGACGGTATTTTAAGGCAATAATGTATTGCCCATTCGTGACTTCTGGTCAATTGTATTTTGCCCCGTCACCGCTGTATCCCGCCTCCGCGAGCCTCTAACCTTCCGGCATCAATTTTTGATTCGGCCGTGGAGGCCAGCATGAAAAAGATCCTTCTGCTCAACGGTGGTAAACAGTTCGCTCACTCCGAAGGCCGTCTCAACGCGACCTTGCACGAAGCGGCTATCGCTCACCTGGACCACGCCGGCTTCGACGTGCGCCAGACGTTCATCGATGGCGGCTACGACGCCCAGGAAGAGGTGGAGAAATTCCTCTGGGCCGATGTGGTGATCTATCAGATGCCCGGCTGGTGGATGGGCGCGCCGTGGACCGTGAAGAAGTACATCGACGACGTGTTCACTGCCGGCCACGGCAGCCTGTATGCCAATGACGGTCGTACCCGTTCGGACCACTCGCAGAAATACGGCAGCGGTGGTCTGGTGCACGGCAAGCAATACATGTTGTCGCTGACCTGGAACGCGCCGCAGCAGGCGTTCGATGACCCCAGCGATTTCTTTGAAGGCAAGGGGGTGGATGCCGTGTACTTCCCGTTCCACAAGGCCAACCAGTTCCTGGGTATGACCGGCCTGCCGACCTTCCTGGCTGTGGATGTGATGAAGCGCCCGGATGTGCCGGCGGCGTTGGCAGCTTATGAGGCCCATCTGGACAAGGTGTTTGGCAAGGCACAGTAATTTTATGTCTGTACCAGCCTCTTCGCGGGCTTGCCCGCTCCCACAGGTATTACGCAGGTTTCAAGGACTTTGCAGTACTTGTGGGAGCGGGCAAGCCCGCGAATAGGCCCGTACAGGCGCCGCTGGACTTGGCCTCGACAAGCGGTTATCTAATCCTTGCACAGACCAACCACAGGCCCTGATGTGAAAACCCGATCCGAAGAACTCCAGGTATTCGTCGCCGTCATCGACTGCGGCTCGATTTCCGCTGCTGCCGAGCAGATGGGCCAGACCCCGTCTGCCGTCAGCCGCACCCTTTCGCGCCTGGAGGGCAAGCTGGGCACCACGCTGGTCAACCGCACCACCCGGCGCATGGACCTTACCGAAGAGGGGCGCTACTTTCTTGAGCGCTCGCGGCTGATCCTGCAGCAGATGGACGAGATGGAAGAGCGTCTGTCGATGAACCGCCAGACCCCGACCGGGCGATTGCGCATCAATGCCGCTGCGCCGTTCATGCTGCATGCCATCCTGCCCTGGATCGGCGAGTTCCGCCGCCAGTACCCAGGCATCGAGCTGGAGCTCAACACCGACGACCTGATCATCGACCTGCTGGAGCAGAGCACTGATGTGGCGATCCGTATCGGAGAGCTGGCCGACTCCAGCCTGCACGCGCGCAGCCTGGGTTGCAGTCCGGTGCAGGTGCTGGCCAGTCCGGCGTACCTGGAGCAGCACGGCACGCCACGGCAGGTCGAGGAGCTGGCCGACCACTGTCTGCTCGGCTTCAGCCAACCTGAGTCGCTCAATCACTGGCCGCTACGCCACGCTCAGGGCGATCGCTGGAGCATCCGCCCGGCGCTGGTCGCTTCCAGCGGCGAAACCCTGCGCCAGCTGGCGTTGGCCGGGGAGGGCATCGTCAGCCTGTCGCACTTCATGACCCACGAAGATATCCGCACAGGGCGCCTGCAGGTGCTGCTGAGCGAGGCCAACAATGGCTACCGTCAGCCGATCCACGCGGTGTATTACCGCAACACCCAGTTGGCGCTGCGCATCCAGTGCTTCCTGGATTTCATCCAGCGCAAGCTGGCGATGTACGCGTGCTGAGTTGCCTGATCGCGACAAATCCTGTCCACAGGCGGCGAAACTTCCGACGGTTGATTGCACAGTCGAAGCGCTTCGGCCTTACTGACTGCTCAACAAAAACAACACCAAGGAAGTGTCATGCGTATGGTCCCGTTCCAGTACCTGGCTCTCGCAGCCGCGATCCTGAGCTGTTCCTCGGTTTACGCCGCCACCCTGGAGGGTGGCGCGGTGGCCGCCCCCGATCAATATGGTGCACAGGTGGCCGCCGATATTCTGAAAAAGGGCGGCAACGCGGTGGACGCGGCAGTCGCGACTGCCTTCACCCTGGCGGTGACTTACCCGGAGGCCGGTAATATCGGCGGTGGCGGCTTCATGACCCTGTTCGTCGATGGCAAGCCTTACTTCCTCGACTACCGCGAAGTCGCGCCCAAGGCCGCCACCCGCAACATGTACCTGGACGACAAGGGCGAGGTCATCGAGAACCTCAGCCTGGTCGGGGCACGCGCAGCAGGTGTACCCGGTACGGTAATGGGCCTGTGGGAGGCGCACCAGAAGTTCGGCAAACTGCCTTGGAGCGAGTTGCTGACCCCGGCCATCGGCTATGCGAAAAACGGCTTCAAGGTGGCGGAAAAGCAGTACCAGTACCGCAACGATGCCCAGGGCATGTTCAAGACGGCGACCAACTTCAACGATTACTTCGGCAACATGAAGGTCGGCGAGCTGTTCAGGCAGCCGGAAATGGCCCAGACCCTGGAGCGTATAGCCGACAAGGGCGTGAGCGAGTTCTATCAAGGCAAGACCGCCGATTTGCTGGTGGCGCAGATGCAGGCTGACAAAGGCCTGATTACCAAAGATGACCTCAAGGATTACAAGGCGGTATGGCGTGAACCGATGGCCGTGAGCTGGCGTGGCAATGTGGTGTATACCGCGCCACCGCCGAGCTCAGGCGGTGTGGCGCTGGCCCAGTTGCTGGGCATCAAGGAAGACCGCGCGGCCGACTTCAAAGGGGTGGCGCATAACTCGGCGCAGTACATCCACCTGTTGGCCGAGATCGAGAAGCGGGTGTTCGCCGACCGCGCCGACTACCTGGGCGACCCGGCCTTCACCAAGGTGCCGGTGGACCAGCTGGTGGCCAAGGATTACCTGGCCAACCGCGCAGCCCAGGTCAACCCGAAGGCCATTTCCGCAACCGACAAAGTCAAGCCGGGCCTTGAACCGCACCAGACCACGCATTTCTCGATCGTCGACAAGCAGGGCAACGCGGTCAGCAATACCTACACCCTCAACCTCGACTACGGCAGTGGCGTCGTGGTGAAGGGTGCCGGTTTCCTGCTCAACGACGAGATGGATGACTTCAGCGCCAAGCCGGGGGCGGCGAACGCCTTTGGCGTGGTCGGCGGTGATGCCAACGCGATCGAACCGGGCAAGCGCATGCTGTCGTCGATGAGCCCCAGCCTGATGACCCGCGATGGCAAGGTCGAGCTGGTTATCGGTACCCCGGGTGGCTCGCGGATCTTCACCTCGATCTTCCAGGTGATGAACAACCTGTACGACTACGGCATGCCGCTGGACAAGGCGGTGGCGGCGCAGCGCGTGCACCATCAGTTGCTGCCCAAGGACACCATCTACTTCGACAGCTATGCGCCGCTGACCGGGCGGGTAGCTGAGGAGCTGAAGAAGATGGGCTATGTGCTGGAGGACCAGGGCTGGGAGATGGGCGACATCCAGGCGATCCGCGTCGATGGGGCGAAGCTTGAGACCGCTTCCGACCCACGTGGGCGTGGGGTGGGGATGATCGTCAAGTAGTGCCTGTGAGCACGCCGGGAGGGCTTTGCCCTCCTATCGCGACACAAGGCCGCTCCCACGAGGACCTGCGTACGTCGATCAATATGGGAGCGGCCTTGAGTCGCGAAAGGGCCGCAAAGCGGCCCGAGGTTCCAACGGTCAGACGCGGAATTGGCTGACCAGTGTCTGCAACTGCCCACCCAGCCGCGCCAGCTCTACACTCGACGCTGCCGTCTCGTCACTGGCTGCTGCGGTCTGCTCTGACACATCACGCACATTCAGGATGCTTCGGCTGATCTCTTCAGCCACCGCACTCTGCTGCTCCGCCGCCGCAGCAATCTGCTGGTTCATCGACTGGATGCTCGATACCGTACTGGTGATGCTCTCCAGCGATGACCCGGCCTTTCGCGCCAGTTCGACGCTGCTGTCGGTCAGGGTACGGCTGCCCTGCATGGCATTCGCCACTTGCTGGGTTCCGTGCTGCAGGCTGGCAATCAGCTCTTCGATCTCTTCGGTAGACTTCTGCGTGCGCTGGGCCAGGCCGCGCACTTCGTCGGCAACCACGGCAAAGCCACGGCCTGCCTCGCCGGCACGCGCCGCCTCGATCGCTGCGTTGAGCGCCAGCAGGTTGGTCTGTTCGGCCACCGACTTGATCACGTCCATCACGCTGCCGATTTTCTGGCTTTCCTGCTGCAGCAGGTTCATGGCCTCGGTGGAGCGGTGCATGTCTTCGGCCAAGCGTTCGATCTGGCCAATCGCTTCGCCCACCACGCGGTCGCCGGCACGGGCTTCGTCATCGGCTCCGGTGGCTGCATGTGAGGCCTGCTCGGCATTGCGCGCCACTTCCTGAACGGTAGCGGCCATTTCGTGCATGGCGGTGGCCACCTGGTCGGTCTCGACTTTCTGGCTGTTGGCGCCCGCGCTGGTCTGTTCGGTGACTGCCGACAGCTCTTCGGCGGCGCTGGCGATCTGGGTGACGCCATCGCGGATGCCGCTGATCAGCTCGCGCAGGGTGGTGCCCATGCGCGCGATGCCTTGCTGCAGCACGCCCAGTTCGTCACGGCGGGTGACGCGCATGTGCTGGGTAAGGTCGCCACTGGCGATTTTTTCCACGGCCACCAGGGTGTCTTGCAACGGGCGGGTGATCTGGCGGGTGATCAGCACCGCCGCCAGTACGCCGACCAGCAGCGCCAGCAGTGTGGCGATGGCCTGCAGGCTGCGGGCCTGGGTACTCTCGATGTCACGGCGCTCTAGCTGGATCTGGTACAGCGCGTCACTGCGCTTGACGATGTCGGCGCCCTGCACGGTCATTTCGGCGCGCGAGGTGGTGATGTTGGCAACCGCGTCGCGGAACTGGCGTACGGCGTCACGATAGGCCAGTACCGCGTTTTCGAACTGTTGCAGGCGCGCGTCTGCGCTGGGCAGCTGGCGCTTGAGGTTGTCGGTATCGGCCAGTGCTGCATCCAGCTGGCGCAAGGCGGCCTGCTCGTTGGCGCTGCTGTTCTCGGCGATGTAGCCACGCACATCGATGCGTACCTGCAGCAGTTGCTGGCGGGCCTTGCTGATCAGCTGGTACTGGGCCAGACGCACGCTGTCAGCCTCGGGGCGAGCCATCACCTCCTGGCTAAGCGCATCCATGGCCTGGTCGGCGCGAATGGCCGAGCTGTCCATGGAAACGCGCGCTGCGCGGGTGGCGTCGTAGCCCTGGCGCATCTTGTTCAGCGACAGCTTGTAGGCACTGATGGTATCGCCCAGCTCACCCAGCAGCTTGACGTTCTCCGGGCTTTTGAAGGTGGTGGCCAGGTAGGCCTGCTGCTTGCTGAATGCATCCAGCTTGGCCAGGGTGTTGGCGGCGGCGGTATCGTCGCCGTTGGCGATCATGTACTGCAGGCGCGCAATGCGCAGATCGGTGAGGTCCTTGTTCAGCTGGCCAATATCGCCCATCCAGTTGCTACGGTCGATCAGGCTGCCCAGGCTGGTCCAGCCGGTGAGGGCCAGCAGGCCAGTGAGGACCAGCACCAGGCCGAAGCCCAGGCCGAGTTTAAGGTTGACGCTGATGTTGGCGAACCAGCTGTTCATGCACGCTCTCCAGAAGTTGATTTCGCTCTCTTGATCTTCGATCGCGAGGCGTTGTTGTTCTGGATGCCCGCTGATTCGTGCAGGGGTTATCGGCCATGATTGGGGAAGCTGAAACGCTTTTTCAGCAAAATATCAGCAAGACGGTCTCACTCGCTCCCTGTTGGGCCTGGGATCAGAGGGTGCGTGCGCTGAAGGTGTCGCAGCGGTTCACTTCACCTTCGGCAAACCCGGTCTTGAACCAGCGCACCCGCTGCGCCGAGGTACCGTGGGTGAACGAGTCCGGCACTACGCGGCCGCGGCCTTGCTGCTGCAGGCGATCGTCGCCAATGGCATTGGCCGCATTCAGCGCTTCCTCGACATCGCCTGGCTCCAGCCAGTTCAGGCGTTTCTGCGCCTGGTAGGCCCATACACCGGCCAGGCAGTCAGCCTGCAACTCCTGGCGCACCAACAGGCCGTTGTCGCCCTCCATGCGCTGGCCGGCGCGTCGTGCGGCATCGACCTTTGCCGAAACGCCCAGCAGTGTCTGCACATGGTGGCCGATTTCGTGGGCGATCACGTAGGCCTGGGCGAAGTCGCCAGCTGCAGCGAAGCGGGTTTCCATTTCACGGAAGAACGACATGTCCAGGTACACCCGCTGGTCCGCCGGGCAATAGAACGGCCCGACCGCTGCCGAGGCAAAACCACAGGCCGAATTGACCTGGCCGCTGAACAGGACCAGTTTGGGGTCACGGTATTGTTTGCCGGCCTGGGCGAACAGGGCTTTCCAGGTGTCCTCAGTGTCGCCCAGAATCGAGGCGACGAACTCGGCCTGCTGGTCGTTGGCCGGGGGGGCCTTGGCGCTTGTACCACTGGGGGCCGTTTGCTGTTGCTCCATCTGGCCGGTGAGCTGGCCAAGAATCTGCAGCGGGTCCTGCCCGGTGAGCCAGCCGATGCCGACGATCAGCAGAATCGCCCCGAGCCCCAGCCCCTTGCCGCCGCCGAAGCGCATGCCGCCACCGCCACCTTCGCCCCGGGCATCGACCACGTTGTCGCTGCGTCGGCCTTTTCGCCATTCCATGAATGCTCTCCCGAGCGTGAAACAAGAAGTCAAAGATTAGTTCAGGAAAGCGGCAGGTGTCAGGCAAAGGTGTTAAGCCATAACCATTTGGTTATGTATGAGGTGGTCGATTTCAATATTCATCGCGCGCGACCTGCCGGAAACTGCAAGTCCGCCTGCCACGCCCAGGCGTTCTCATAATTCCAAGAGAGGAAACCGGCATGCCCGCCCAGGACAACAGCCGCTTCGTGATCCGTGATCGCAACTGGCACCCTAAAGCCCTTACGCCTGACTACAAGACCTCCGTTGCCCGCTCGCCGCGCCAGGCACTGGTCAGCATTCCGCAGTCGATCAGCGAAACCACTGGTCCGGACTTTTCCCACCTGGGCTTCGGCGCCCACGACCATGACCTGCTGCTGAACTTCAATAATGGTGGGCTGCCCATTGGCGAGCGCATCATCGTCGCCGGCCGTGTCGTCGACCAGTACGGCAAGCCTGTGCCGAACACTCTCGTGGAGATGTGGCAAGCCAACGCCGGCGGCCGCTATCGCCACAAGAACGACCGCTACCTGGCGCCGCTGGACCCGAACTTCGGTGGTGTTGGCCGGTGCCTGACCGACCGTGACGGCTACTACAGCTTCCGCACCATCAAGCCGGGCCCGTACCCATGGCGCAACGGCCCGAACGACTGGCGCCCGGCGCATATCCACTTCGCCATCAGCGGCCCATCGATCGCCACCAAGCTGATCACCCAGCTGTACTTCGAAGCTGACCCGCTGATCCCGATGTGCCCGATCGTCAAGTCGATCGCCAACCCGCAAGCTGTGCAGCAGTTGATCGCCAAGCTCGACATGAGCAACGCCAACCCGATGGACTGCCTGGCCTACCGCTTCGACATCGTGCTGCGTGGCCAGCGCAAGACCCACTTCGAAAACTGCTGAGGACCCCGCCATGCCAATCGAACTGCTGCCGGAAACCCCTTCGCAGACTGCCGGCCCCTACGTGCACATCGGCCTGGCCCTGGAAGCCGCCGGCAACCCGACCCGCGACCAGGAAATCTGGAACTGCCTGGCCAAGCCAGACGCCCCGGGCGAGCACATTCTGCTGATCGGCCACGTTTACGACGGAAACGGCCACCTGGTGCGCGACTCGTTCCTGGAAGTGTGGCAGGCCGACGCCAACGGTGAGTACCAGGATGCCTACAACCTGGAAAACGCCTTCAACAGCTTTGGCCGCACGGCTACCACCTTCGATGCCGGTGAGTGGACGCTGCAAACGGTCAAGCCGGGTGTGGTGAACAACGCTGCTGGCGTGCCGATGGCGCCGCACATCAACATCAGCCTGTTTGCCCGTGGCATCAACATCCACCTGCACACGCGCCTGTATTTCGATGACGAGGCCCAGGCCAATGCCAAATGCCCGGTGCTCAACCTGATCGAGCAGCCGCAGCGGCGTGAAACCTTGATTGCCAAGCGTTGCGAAGTGGATGGGAAGACGGCATATCGCTTCGATATCCGTATTCAGGGGGAAGGCGAGACCGTTTTCTTCGACTTCTGAGGTGAAGCTTGGGGCCGCTTTGCGGCCCATTCGCGGGCAAGCCCGCTCCTACAACGATCTGCGTACGCCGAGCAACGGGCTGTACGCCGATCAATGTAGGAGCGGGCTTGCCCGCGAATGGGCTGCAAAGCAGCCCCGGCGATACAACGATCAGCGCCGAACCAGCAGAACCCCACTCTCCATATGGTGGGTATACGGGAACTGGTCAAACAATGCACAGCGCTCGATGCGGTGGGTGTCCTGCAACTGGGCAATGTTCGCTGCCAGCGTTTCCGGGTTGCACGAGATGTACAGGATGCGTTCGAAACGCCGGGTCAGCTCGCAGGTATCCGGGTCCATCCCGGCCCGCGGTGGGTCGACGAACACGGTACCGAACTGATAACTCTTCAGGTCGATGCCTTCCAGGCGACGGAACGGCCGCACCTCATTCAGTGCCTGGGTCAGCTCCTCTGCCGACAAGCGTACCAGCCGCACGTTATCCACAGCGTTTTCGTCAAGGTTGCTCAGGGCGGCATTGACCGACGTCTTGCTGATTTCGGTGGCCAGCACCTGGCGTACACGCGTGGCCAGCGGCAGGGTGAAGTTGCCGTTGCCGCAATACAGCTCCAGCAAGTCATCCTCACGCTCGCCAATGGCCTCGAAGGCCCAGCTGAGCATCTTCTGGTTCACTGCGCCGTTGGGCTGAGTGAACGCACCCTCCGGCTGGCGGTAACTGAACACGCGGCCAGCCACATCGAGTTTCTCCACCGCGTAGTCGCGGCCGATAACCAGGCGCTTGCCCTTGGAGCGGCCGATGACGCTCACCCCCAGCGCTTCAGCCAGTTGCCGGGCTTCCACTTCCCAGGCCTCGTCCAGCGGGCGGTGATAGCACATCGTGATCATCGCATCGCCAGCCAGGGTGGTGAGGAACTCCACCTGGAACAGGCGGTTGCCCAGTTCTTCGCTGGCCTGCCAGGCTGCCTTCAGGCGTGGCATCAACGCGTTGATGCGTTCGCTGGCAATGGGGAAATCGTCGATCAGGATTGCTTTGTGCTTCTCGCCCGGGGCGAACATGGCGTAGTGGCGCTGGCCATCCTCGCGCCACAGGCGGAACTCGGCGCGCAGGCGGTAATGCTCGCGCGGTGAGTCGAAAACAGCCGGTTCCGGCGCGCCGAATGGCGCCAGCAGCTCGCGCAGCCGGGCCACCTTGGCGTCCAGTTGGGTGGCGTAGGAGGAGGGGTCGAAAGCAGCACTCATGCGTTGAACCAGCCTAGCTTGATGACGAACAGGATGGAAAGGATCACCAAGGCCGGGTTCAGGTCGCCACGGCGGCCGGAAATCAGTTTGACGGCGGTCCAGGCGATGAAGCCGAAGGCGATGCCATTGGCGATCGAGTACGTCAGCGGCATGGCCAAGGCAGTTACCACCACCGGTGCAGCTTCGGTGACGTCGTCCCAGTTTATTTCCGCCAGGCCCGAGGCCATCAGTACGGCGACGAACAGCAGCGCCGGGGCCGTGGCGAACGCCGGCACGCTACCGGCCAAGGGGGCGAAGAACAGCGCCAGCAGGAACAGCACGGCAACCACGATGGCCGTCAGGCCGGTACGGCCGCCGGCGCTCACACCCGCAGCGGACTCGATATAGCTGGTGGTGGTCGAGGTGCCCAGCAGGGAGCCGGCCATGGCGGCGGTGCTGTCGGCGATCAGGGCGCGGCCCATCTTCGGCATGTGGCCGTCCTTGCCCATCAGGCCGGCGCGCTTGGCCACGGCGATCAGGGTGCCGGAGTTGTCGAACAGGTCGACGAACAGGAACGCGAAGATCACGCTGATCAAGCCCACATCAAGGGCACCGGCGATGTCCAGCTGCAGGAAGGTGGGTGCCAGCGAAGGTGGCATCGACACGATCCCCCCGAACGGCGTGACGCCCATGGCGATCGACGCGACGGTGACGGCCAGGATGCCGATCAGCACCGCGCCGCGCACTTTCAGCGACTCAAGGCCGACGATCAGGAAGAAGCCCAGTGTGGCGAGAATCACCGAAGGCTGCTTGAGGTCGCCCATGCCCACCAAAGTGGCTGGGTTATCGACGACGATGCCGGCATTATGCAGGGCGATCAATGCCAGGAACAGGCCAATACCGGCGGCAATCGCCGAACGCAGCGGCAGCGGGATGCTGTTCACGATCCACTCGCGGATGCGGAAGATCGACAGCAGGAAGAACATCACCGCCGACAGGAACACGGCACCCAGTGCCACCTGCCAGGTGTGGCCCATGTGCAGCACCACGGTGTAGGTGAAGAACGCGTTCAGGCCCATGCCCGGTGCCAGGGCGATCGGGTAGTTGGCAATCAGGCCCATGGTGGCGGAGCCGATGGCTGCTGCCAGGCAGGTGGCGACGAAGATCGCGCCCTTGTCCATGCCGGTCTCGCCGAGGATGCTCGGGTTGACGAACAGGATGTAGGCCATGGCCAGGAAGGTGGTGACGCCCGCGAGAATCTCGGTGCGCACGTTGGTGTTGTGTGCTCTTAGTTGAAACAGCCTTTCCAGCATGCCCGCTCCCCAAGGCGCCCCCGGCGCCATGAATGTATCGACCCCATCAGCAAAGCACAGACCGTACCGGATGCCGTGGTTTTGTGTGGGGAGGAAAAAAGCCGCGCATCATACCAGCATGCATGGCGGGGGCCTATGGCCGTTGGGGAATGGGTTTTTCTGGCCCTTCACGGATAAAGTCCCCTGCAGGCGCGGGCTTGCCCGCGAACAGGCCGGCACTGGTGACGCATCACCCGTTATGCAACCGGTCCCGCTTGGCCAGGGTAGGGAACAGTTTTATCCACACCCCGGTCACCACCAAGGTGCCCACCCCGCCCAGCACTACCGCCGGCACTGTACCAAACCAGTGCGCGGTCACTCCCGATTCGAACTCACCGAGCTGGTTCGAGGCACCGATGAACAAGCCGTTCACTGCGCTCACCCGCCCTCGCATTTCATCCGGTGTCTCCAGCTGCACGAACGAGCTGCGAATGACCATGCTGATCATGTCTGCCGCACCTAGTACCACCAGTACCGCCAGCGAGAACCAGAACGACGTCGACAGGCCGAAGGCGATGGTCGCCACGCCGAACACGCCGACCGCAGTGAACATCGTCCGCCCGACGTTGCGCTGGAACGGGAAGCGCGCCAGCCAGAGCGACATCAGCAACGCCCCCACCGCTGGCGCCGAGCGCAACAGGCCAAGGCCCATCGGCCCGGTCAGCAGGATGTCCTTGGCAAATACCGGCAGCAACGCGGTGGCTCCGCCCAACAATACGGCGAACAGGTCCAGCGAGATGGCGCCGAGGATGTCGGGCCGGCTGCGAATGAAGCGGATGCCAGCCAGCAGCGATTCGATGCTGGCGCGCCCGCGCTGTGCGATCTGGCCGCGCGCCTGCAGGGTCAGGGTCAGCACGCAGGCAATGGCGTACAAGGCCACCGTCGGGCCGTACACCCACATGCTGCCAAAGGCATACAGAAAACCGCCCACCGCCGGCGCCACGATGGTCGCCGACTGGGTGGCCGAGGCCGACGCCGCCACTGCCCGCGGGAACAGCCCGGCCGGTACCACATTGGGCAACAACGCCTGGGTTGCCGGCATTTCGAATGAGCGGCTGGCGCCGAGCAGGAAGGCCAGGGCAAAGATCAGTTCGCGGGTGACGTTGTCGGTGGCACTGCCCACCGCCAGCGCCAGGGCAATCAGCCCCTGAAGGCTCTGGCACAGGGCGGCGACCTTGCGTCTGTCATAGCGGTCGGCGACATGGCCGGTGTGCAGCATGAACAGCACCCGTGGGGCGAACTCGACCAGGCCGACCAGGCCCAGGTCCAGTACGTTGCCGGTCAATTGGTAGAGGTGCCAGCCGATGGCCACGGTGAGCATCTGGAAGCCGCTGGCGGTGAATACGCGGGCCAGCCAGAAGGCCAGAAAAGGACGATGGTGACGCAACAACTGCGGTGCGGAATCGGACATCGGAAACCAGGGGCCTCGGCGCAGTAGAGGGGGGCGCAGCGTATCATCTGTTTGTAACAAACGGTTACTGTTTGCTCAGGTCGGCACTTTTCTACTGTTAATCAAAGAGGGTGAGGCAACAGGTCACGCGGCAATCCACCACACGGCCCTCCGGGCCATTCGGGACTATGCTTCCTAGCATTAATTGATCTGGGTCAATCGTTCCAGATCAATGAAATGGCCGTCTGGCCGGAATCCCTGCGATCGAACAGAACAATTCCAACACGCCGTACTCGACCCAGTGGGGGCAGTGGGCGACTGGGGCCACAAGCCCGGACGCCGGATTATCTGAAGAGGAAGCACCATGTTCGGAATAGAGGCCTTAGAGCTCGCCCGAATGCAGTTTGCCTTTACCGTGTCGTTCCACATCCTGTTCCCGGCCATCACCATTGGCCTGGCCAGCTACCTGGCAGTCCTCGAAGGCCTATGGCTGCGGACCCACAACCAGGTCTACCGTGACCTCTATCACTTCTGGTCGAAGATCTTCGCCGTCAACTTCGGCATGGGCGTGGTCTCCGGACTGGTCATGGCCTACCAGTTCGGCACCAACTGGAGCCGCTTCTCCGACTTTGCCGGTGCCGTCACCGGCCCGCTGCTCACCTACGAAGTACTGACTGCGTTCTTCCTCGAGGCGGGCTTCCTGGGCGTCATGCTGTTTGGCTGGAACCGCGTCGGCCGTGGTCTGCACTTCTTCTCCACGGTGATGGTCGCGCTCGGTACGCTGGTCTCGACCTTCTGGATTCTCGCCTCGAACAGCTGGATGCAAACGCCGCAAGGTCACGAGATCATCGATGGTCGGGTGGTGCCGGTGGACTGGTTTGCGGTGGTGTTCAACCCCTCCTTCCCCTACCGCCTGATGCACATGGCCACTGCCGCGTTCGTGTCCACCGCGTTCTTCGTCGGTGCCTCGGCGGCCTGGCACCTGCTGCGCGGGCGTGACAACCCGGCCGTACGCAAGATGCTGTCGATGGCCATGTGGATGGCACTGATCGTCGCCCCGATTCAGGCAGTGATCGGCGATTTCCACGGCCTCAATACCCTCAAGCACCAGCCGGTGAAAATTGCCGCGATCGAAGGCCACTGGGAGAACGTGCCCGGTGAGCCGACTCCGCTGATCCTGTTCGGTATTCCCGACATGGAGGCCGAGACTACCCGGTTCAAGATCGAGATCCCGGCGCTCGGCAGCCTGATCCTGACTCACAGCCTGGACAAGCAGGTGCCGGCGATGAAGGAGTTTCCGCCCGAGGACCGGCCTAATTCGACCATTGTGTTCTGGTCGTTCCGGATCATGGTCGGGCTTGGTTTCCTGATGATCTTCGTTGGCCTGTGGAGCCTGTGGTTGCGCAAACGCGGCACGCTGTACAGTTCACGCCCGTTCCTGCATGTGGCCCTGTGGATGGGGCCATCCGGGCTGATCGCGGTGCTGGCCGGCTGGTTCACTACCGAAATTGGCCGCCAGCCCTGGGTGGTGTACGGCCTGATGCGCACGGCGGACGGTGTTTCCAACCACAGCTACGCCCAGCTCGGCTTCACCCTTGTGGCATTCGTGGTGGTGTACTTCGCCCTGTTTGGCACCGGCCTTGGCTACATGATGCGCCTGGTGCGCAAAGGGCCGCAGACCGGTGAGGGTGACGAGCACACACCGGGAGGCCCAGGCCAGAAACGCACGCCGGCACGGCCTTTGTCCGCCGCCGATGATGGCCGCGAGGCCACCTCTGCCAGCCTGAACAAGGGGAACTGAACCATGGGTATCGACCTTCCACTGATCTGGGCCGTGATCATCATCTTCGGCGTCATGATGTACGTGGTGATGGACGGATTCGACCTGGGGATCGGCATGCTCTTCCCCTTCGTCAAGGGCGAGCAGGACCGTGATGTAATGATGAACACTGTCGCGCCGGTATGGGACGGCAACGAAACCTGGTTGATCCTGGGCGGTGCCGGACTGTTCGGGGCCTTCCCGATGGCGTATGCCGTGGTCCTCGAGGCCCTGTACCTGCCCCTGATCCTGATGCTGATCGGCCTGATCTTCCGGGGCGTGGCCTTCGAGTTCCGCTTCAAGGCCAAGGCTGACAAGCGGCATATCTGGGACAAGGCTTTCATCTGGGGTTCACTGATCGCCACCTTCTTCCAGGGCGTGGCGCTGGGCGCGTTCCTGGAGGGGTTCAAGGTGGTCGACCGGCATTTTGCCGGTGGCACCCTGGACTGGCTGACGCCGTTCAGCCTGTTCTGCGGGCTGGGGTTGATCGTGGCCTACACCCTGCTGGGTTGCACCTGGCTGATCATGAAGACCGAAGGGCCGCTGCAGCAGAAGATGCACGATATGGCCCGGCCGCTGGCGCTGGTGCTGCTGGTGGTGATCGGTATCGTCAGCCTGTGGACGCCAATCGCCTACCCGCAGATTGCCGACCGCTGGTTCAGCATGCCCAACCTGATCTGGTTCATGCCGGTGCCGCTGCTGGTGCTGGTGACCTTCTACGGGTTGCTCAAAGCGGTGGCACGCAACGCGCACTACACGCCGTTCCTGCTCACGCTGGTACTGATCTTCCTTGGTTACAGCGGCTTGGGAATCAGCCTGTGGCCTAACATCATCCCGCCGTCGATTTCGATCTGGGATGCCGCAGCGCCACCGCAAAGCCAGGGCTTCATGCTGGTGGGTACCCTGTTCATCCTGCCGTTTATCCTCATGTATACCTTCTGGAGCTACTACGTGTTCCGCGGCAAGGTGACCCACGAAGACGGCTATCACTAGGAGGGCCGCATGATGGCTGGCAAGCATGGTTTGGAAGACAAGAAACCGCTGTGGCAGCGACTGGGTTGGCTGTTGCTGATCTGGGCGATGAGCGTCGCAGCGCTGGGTGTGGCGGCCTGGGTGATGCGGCTGTTCATGGGGGCGGCGGGCCTGACCACACACTGATAAAGAGCGGCAGCGGGCTTGCCCGCGAAGCAGGCAACGCGCTAGATGGCACCGGCGTTGCCGGTGTTCGCGGGCAAGCCCGCTCCTACGGGGGCGGTGGCGCGCTTACTTGCGGGCTTTCAGAATGACGAACTTGGGCGTTGCCGCCACCTGCTCCACCCCCCGGAACAACCGCGCCAGCTTGCTGTGATAGCCCAGGTGCCGGTTACCCACGATGTACAGCGCCCCACCTACCACCAGCGCTTCACGCGCCTGCTGGAACATGCGCCAGGCCAGGAAATCGCCTACTACCTGCTGTTGGTGGAACGGCGGGTTGCACAGCACCACGTCCAGCGACTGTTTCTCCAGCCCGGCCAGGCCATCGGCCGCGAAGAAGGTCGCCGGGCGCTCGCCCAACGCTGCCAGCCAGTTCTCCCGCGCCGATTGCACTGCCATGTACGACTCGTCGACCAGGGTGTACTCGGCCTCCGGGTTGGCCAGGGCGCTGGCGATCGCGAGCACGCCGTTGCCGCAGCCCAGGTCTGCCACCCGTGCACGGCCGAGGTTGCGTGGTAGATGCGGGAGGAACGCCCGCGTCCCGATATCCAGGCCTTCACGGCAGAACACGTTGGCGTGGTTGACCAAGTCAAGAGCCGGCGTGTCGAGGCGGTAGCAGCTGGGGTAGGGGGACTTGGCGAGCGGCCGCTCGGCAACCGTTGCTGTCAGCAAACGGGCCTTTTTCAGTGCCAGCGAAGCCTGTACGGGGCCGATGTACTTCTCCATCAGGTCGCCGGCCGCGCGCGGCAGGTGCTTGATCATCGCCCCGGCAATCACCTGCGCACCGGGTGCCAACTGGCCTTGCAGGCGGATCAGTTGTTCTTCCAGAAGGGCCAGGGTCTTGGGCACACGCACCAGCACCCGGTCGAACGGGCCTTGCCAGTGTTCGCTGGCCGGTACGAACGGCACACTGTCGAACGGCAGGCTATTGCGCGCCAGGTTCTTTTCCAGGGCCAGGTGCCCCAGGTGCGAGTCACCGCTGCTGACCACCTGCAGCTGGCCTGCAAGGCTTGCGGCCAGGGCACCGAAGCTGTCATTGAGCACCAGTACCCGGCAATTGGCGTCGGGTGCCTGATCGTGTAGCTGCGCAAGCAGGTACTCGTCGGCGGCATCGAAGGCCTGCAACGGGTCGTTGGCCTGCTCCGGCTGGCGGATCAGGTCGAGTTCGGCGTAGGGGGTGGTCAGCAGGGGCATGGCGTCTGGCTCGGGTACGAAACTGCCCGTTGCGGTTCGCGCCGGGCTTTGCCGGGCGATTCTACAGGGCTTTGCCCAAGGTCGCAGGTTTGAAGGTCAGATCCAGCCACGCAAGGCGGCAATGGCAATGGCTCCGGCCTTGTTGGCTGCGTTGGTCTTGGTGATCACGCTGCGGATATGGAAGTTGACCGTGCTTTGCGACAGCGAGAGGATGGAGGCAACATCGGCAGCGGTCTTGCCGGCGGCAGACCATTTCAGCACTTCCAGTTCGCGCTCGCTCATTTTCGGCTGGGGTGGGCATAGCGCGTTCAGATGGTGCTCGCCCAGTACCGCGTGAAGGGCGTGGCACAGCCACTGCACACTCCCGGCTTTGTCGTACAGTTCGACCTCATCGATGGGGCCGTTTGGCCGAGCGACACTGATCTGGCTTTCGTTATGCTGCTGATCGTGAAGCGACTGTGTCCAGCCGTGGCGCAAGCCATGCAGGCAGGCCATTTCGCGAAATTGCGGGGCTTCCTTGTAAAGCTCATCGGTCCACAGCACCGGCATCGTCGAGCTGTGGCTCAGGTTCGCCGCCGGGTCCTGCTTGTAGAAGTCGTCGCGCTGGTAGCGCTCGATCCACTCACTTGGGTAGTTGCTATAGAGGTACAGCCTTGGCGTTTGCGTAGCGATCTGAATGCGGATGTTCAGCCCAAGGTAATCCATGTCCAGGTCCTGAGCCAGATGGACTGCAATGTCGAATAGCTTCTGCGGGCTGCGTTCGCTGACGAACGCCTGAAGATACTCGGGTTTCCAGTGAAGCATCTGAAACACTCCTTCGGGTGCACAGGATCCAATCCGTTTGAGTACCCGGATGATTGTAGGAAAAGACCTACCATCCTGTTGGGATTTTTTTGTTATAGCGAACAGGATTTTCTGCGAGTTCGGCACGTTCATCCTGGATGAGGCCCTACAAAGCGGTGGTTTTTATCCTGGCCACTTTAGGCGACACTGTGCACACGCCAACCCTGGAGCCCGATATGACCGCTAGCGCCGAAAAGTTCACTCGCCAGACACTGCTTGATGTTCAGCCACTGACGCCGAACCTCTTCAGCCTGCGGGTTACGCGCGATGCCGGGTTCCGCTTCCGTTCCGGCCAATTCGCCCGGCTAGGTGTGACCAAGGCCGATGGTAGTGTGGTGTGGCGCGCCTATTCCATGGTCAGCGCCCCCCATGACGAGCACCTGGATTTCTTTTCCATCGTGGTGCCAGGTGGTGAGTTCACCAGTGAGCTGAGCCGTTTGGGTGCAGGCGATACGTTGCTGATCGACCGCCAGGCGTTCGGTTTTCTCACCCTCGACCGCTTCGTCGGAGGTCGTGACCTGTGGCTGCTGGCTACCGGTACCGGCATTGCGCCATTTATGTCGATCCTGCAGGACTTCGAGGCCTGGGAGCGCTTTGACAGCATCAAGCTGGTGTATTCAGTGCGCGAAGCGAAGGAGCTGGCCTATGTGGATGAAATTGCCGGCCTGGAACAGCGCGATTACCTGGCCGAGTACGCGGGCAAGTTGCAGTTCATTCCCGTGGTGACCCGTGAACAGCACCCCGGGGCCTTGAATCAGCGCATTACCACGTTGATCGAGAATGGCGAGCTGGAGAAGGCGGCAGGGCTTGAACTGTCGCCGGAGCATTCGCGGGTGATGCTGTGCGGTAACCCGGAAATGATCGACGAAACCCGCAAGGTCCTCAAGGCGCGAGACCTGCAACTGAGCCTGAGCAAGCGGCCCGGGCAGGTGGCTGTCGAGAACTACTGGTAAGACAATTGCGGCCGTTGTGGGCCTGTAGGCGCGGGTTCACCTGCGAAAGGGCCGGCCCTACTGGCCAATTTCCACCCGCCGTTCACCGTTGCCGCCGCCACCGTATTCGCGGGTAAACCCGCTCCTACGCAGATTGGTGGTGGACACACATCGGAGGTTTAACACAGGCCGCCGTGTAGGAGCGGGTTTACCCGCGAACACCGGCAGAGCCGGTGCCATCCACCGCACTGGATTCTTCGCCAGCATGCCCGCTCCTACAGCGCCCCCGGCAATTTCAAGGCAAGCGATTCTGGTTCTGCGTCTTGAGCAAATCGCGGATTTCGGTCAGCAGCGTCTCTTCAGCCGAAGGCACAGGCGGCGTAGTCGGTGCCACGGCTTCTTCACGCTTGAGCTTGTTGATCGCCTTCACGCCCATGAAGATGGCAAAGGCCACGATCAGGAAGTCGATCACGGTCTGGATGAACTTGCCATACGCCAGCATCACCGCTGGCACGTTACCTTCGGCAGCCTTCAGGGTAATGGCCAGGTCGCTGAAGTCCACGCCACCGATCAGCAGGCCCAGTGGCGGCATGATCACGTCGCCGACGAAGGACGAGACGATCTTGCCGAAGGCCGCGCCGATGATGATACCGACCGCCATGTCGACGACATTGCCTTTGACTGCGAAAGCCTTGAACTCGTTGAGCACGCCCATGTTTGGTTCCTTGTAACAAAAGGTGAGGTTAACGCAGTGTAAGCCACTTAAACGCTTCATGCGTTGTGTTCAGGGCTACTGACTGCAGTTAGAACGAATAGTTTTGTCGCATCTCGAGGCGTTCGAGACACGTCCTGCTCGGTTATCATGGCGAATTTTTCCAGGAGACCCCACTCATGGCCAAGGCCAAGCGCTTGTATGGCTGCACCGAATGCGGCGCGACCTTCCCCAAATGGGCCGGCCAGTGCGGCGAATGCGGGGCCTGGAACACCCTGGTCGAAACCATGATCGAAAGCGGCGGCGCTGCTGCACCCAGTAGCGGCCGCGCTGGCTGGACAGGGCAGCAGGCGCAGATCAAGACCCTGGCCGAGGTCAGTGTCGAGGAAATCCCGCGTTTCACCACCAGCAGCACCGAACTGGACCGTGTGCTGGGTGGCGGCCTGGTGGATGGCTCGGTGGTGCTGATTGGCGGTGACCCCGGCATCGGCAAATCGACCATTTTGCTACAGACCTTGTGCAACATCGCCGTGGGCATGCCGGCACTGTATGTCACGGGGGAGGAGTCGCAGCAGCAGGTGGCCATGCGCTCGCGGCGGCTGGGCCTACCCCAGGACCAGCTCAAGGTGATGACCGAAACCTGCATCGAGACGATCATTGCCACGGCGCGGGTCGAGAAGCCGCGGGTAATGGTGATCGACTCGATCCAGACCATTTTCACCGAGCAGTTGCAATCGGCCCCGGGCGGCGTGGCCCAGGTGCGCGAAAGCACAGCGTTGCTGGTGCGCTATGCCAAGCAAAGCGGTACAGCAATCTTTCTGGTCGGCCACGTGACCAAGGAAGGCTCGCTGGCTGGCCCAAGGGTGCTGGAGCACATGGTCGACACGGTGCTGTATTTCGAAGGTGAGTCCGATGGCCGGCTGCGCTTGCTGCGGGCGGTCAAGAACCGCTTTGGCGCGGTCAACGAGCTGGGCGTGTTCGGCATGACCGATCGTGGCCTCAAGGAGGTATCCAACCCGTCGGCGATCTTCCTCAACCGTACTCAGGAAGAGGTGCCGGGTAGCGTGGTGATGGCAACCTGGGAGGGTACCCGGCCAATGCTGGTCGAGGTGCAGGCGCTGGTCGACGATAGCCATCTGGCCAACCCGCGGCGGGTAACCTTGGGCCTGGACCAGAACCGTCTGGCCATGTTGTTGGCCGTGCTCCACCGCCATGGCGGTATCCCGACCCATGACCAGGATGTGTTTCTCAACGTGGTCGGCGGGGTGAAGGTGCTGGAAACGGCTTCGGACCTGGCGCTGCTGGCGGCGGTGATGTCCAGCTTGCGTAACCGGCCACTGGCCCATGGTTTGCTGGTGTTTGGCGAGATCGGCTTGTCGGGCGAGGTACGGCCGGTACCCAGTGGCCAGGAGCGCTTGAAGGAAGCGGCCAAGCACGGCTTCAAGCGTGCCATCGTACCCAAGGGCAATGCGCCGAAAGAAGCGCCTGCGGGGTTGCAGGTGATTGCCGTTACCCGCCTGGAACAGGCGCTGGATGCATTGTTCGAATAGCGTGCAGGAGCGAGCAAGCTCGCTCCTGCAACCCGTCAGTGCTCGGCAACGGCCGTGCGCCTGACCGTTTCATTGCCATGCTCGTCCAGTTCCAGCATCGGTACTTCGTTACCCTCGGCATCGAACAGCTTGCCATCTTTGAAGTAGTCCCCATCACGCAGCGCGGAAATGTCCGAATACTGGATGGTGCGCTCATAGGCTGCAGCGAACACTGACTGGTTTTCCGAGTTGCCGGTGGTGAAATGGTTGAAGATCAGGTTCAGCAGGATGGCCATGATCGCCGCCGAGCTGATGCCGGAGTGGAAGATGGTCTCGAACCAGTTCGGGAAGTGGTGGTAGAAGGTCGGCGCGGCAATCGGGATCATGCCGAAGCCCAGCGAGGCCGCGACGATGATCAGGTTGACGTTGTTCTTGTAGCTGACCTTGGACAGGGTGCGGATACCGCTGGCCGCCACGGTACCGAACAGCACGATACCGGCGCCGCCCAGTACCGGGGTAGGCACGGCGGCAATCACCCGGCCCATGACTGGCAGCAGGCCGAGTACCACCAGAATCACGCCGCCGGTAGCCACCACGTAGCGGCTCTTGACGCCGGTCACGGCCACCAGGCCGACGTTCTGGGCGAACGCGCTCTGGGTGAACGAACCGAAAATCGGCGCCAGGATGCTCGATGCCATGTCGGCGCGCAGGCCGTTGCCCAGGCGCTTGGAGTCCACCTTGGTGTCGATGATCTCACCCACGGCGAGGATATCGGCCGACGTTTCCACCAGGGTCACCATGATCACGATGCACATCGACAGGATCGCGGCGATGTGGAACTCCGGCATGCCAAAGTGGAACGGCGTGGGGAAGGCGAACATCGGGCCTTCGCTGACCTTGCTGAAATCGGTCATGCCCAGTGCCCAGGCGATCAGCGTGCCAACCACCATGGCCAGCAGGATCGACAGGCGTGAGATGGTGGCGCTGCCAAGCTTGCTCAGCAGCAGCACGATGGCGAAGGTCAGCCCGGCCAGGCCGATGTTGGCCATGCTGCCGAACTCCGGCGAGGCGCTGTTGCCACCCATCACCCAGCGTGCGGCAACCGGCATCAGGGTCAGGCCGATGGTGGTGATGACGATACCGGTCACCAGCGGCGGGAAGAACTTGGTGATGCGCGAAAACACCGGTGTGATCAGAAAGCCGATCAGCGATGCAGCCATGACCGCGCCGAGCACCCCTGGCAGGCCACCGCCCCCCTCGCTGCTCAGGATCGCGCCCATGGTCGCCACACCGGCGAACGACACGCCTTGCACGAGTGGCAACTGGCAACCGAAGAATGGCAGGCCAAGGGTCTGCAGCAGGGTGGCAAGGCCACCGGCGAACAGCGAGGCGGCGATCAGCATGCCGATTTCGGCACCATTCAGGCCCGCGGCCTGCCCCAGGATCAGGGGTACTGCGACGATCCCACCATACATGGTCAGCACATGCTGCAGACCATAGGCCAGGTTGGCACCAAGGCCGAGGTTTTCATCCTCGGGTCGCTTGGCGGGAGACGTGCTAGGGGACGTAGTCATGGAGCAGGCTCTCTGTTTATTGTTGTGCCGCTACTGTAGACACTTCCTACAATTGATTGCTACAAGAATTGTATACAATATTTTGATCGGAGCGCGAACAGATCCGGCTGCAGGGTGTGTTAAAACCCAATGCAGAAGGCGTACCAACTTGGCAGAAGCTGTATTGGAAGGGTGTGTACAAAGCATCGCTACCCAGGCTTAAAGCTGTCTGGGTAGACAAGAAACACCAGGCGGGAAGGCTATTAGCTAGCTAAGAGATTTCATTATTCGATGAGTTCGCGCAGCTCACGCATCATTTCGGTGCTGTCAGCCACGTTCAACTCCACAAGACGGTGCAAATGGCTCATCGAATCGAGGTCGATGTACAGGCAGATGAAGCCCAGGCGGTCCGGTTCTTCGTGGCGCAGTTCGACCTGCATCTGCACACGGGCATCTTCGTTCAGCTCGATGATGGCGTCGAAGTCCTGAGTCAGGTCGGCATCCCAGCCTGCGGGGCGTTCGATCAGCAAGCCTTTGAGTGAAAGGTCCAGCAGTTTTGCAGGCCAGCGTTTCAGCCCCTGGCGCAGCTCGATGGGGGCATCGAAGTCGATGCGTTGAAAGCGGCGGCGTTCGTCATGATCGCTCATGGCTTGGATCCTCGAATAGGTCATCAGGTGTCATCCTGACTATAGTTAGAGTTGCATGTGCATCAGGTACTGCAATCTGGCCGCAGAGGCTCTAGAACGAAGCAAGTGTGGCAATGCTGCTTGACTGGCCCTAGACTCGGTGGGCGGTCTTTCCAATCCACCAGCTGGAAGCTAACCATGAACAACAATAATAGCCTGCTACGCCATATTCCGTGGCTGGCGCTGGCAGTCATAGGCGCCTGCGCACTGGGTGTGGTTGCCCTGCGTCGCGGCGAGGCGATCAACGCCTTGTGGATCGTGGTCGCGGCGGTGGCCATCTACCTGGTCGCCTATCGTTACTACAGCCTGTTCATCGCCACCAAGGTGATGCAACTCGACCCCCGCCGTGCCACCCCGGCGGTGCTCAACAATGACGGCCTGGACTACGTCCCGACCAACAAACACATTCTTTTCGGTCACCACTTCGCTGCCATCGCCGGCGCAGGCCCCTTGGTCGGGCCGGTACTCGCCGCGCAAATGGGCTACCTGCCCGGCACGTTGTGGCTGATCGCCGGCGTGGTGCTGGCCGGTGCGGTGCAGGACTTCATGGTCCTGTTCCTGTCTACCCGCCGCAATGGGCGCTCGCTGGGCGACATGGTGCGCGAGGAAATGGGCAGAATCCCAGGCACCATCGCCCTGTTTGGCTGCTTCCTGATCATGATCATCATCCTCGCGGTGCTGGCGCTGATCGTGGTCAAGGCCCTGGCCGAAAGCCCATGGGGCATGTTCACGGTGATGGCGACCATCCCGATCGCGATGTTCATGGGCATCTACATGCGCTACATCCGCCCGGGCCGCATTGGCGAAATCTCGGTCGTTGGCGTGGTACTGCTGCTGGCCTCGATCTGGCTGGGGGGCGTGATCGCTGCAGATCCGGTGTGGGGCCCGGCGTTCACGTTCACCGGCGTGCAGATCACCTGGATGCTGGTGGGTTACGGCTTTGTCGCCGCCGTGCTGCCGGTGTGGCTGGTACTGGCGCCGCGGGATTACCTCTCGACCTTCCTGAAGATCGGCACCATCGTTGGCCTGGCCATCGGTATCCTGATCATCGCGCCCGAGCTGAAAATGCCGGCGCTGACCCAGTTCACCGACGGCACGGGCCCGGTGTGGAAGGGGACCCTGTTCCCGTTCCTGTTCATCACCATTGCCTGTGGCGCGGTGTCCGGCTTC
This sequence comes from Pseudomonas sp. YQ_6, assembly GCF_043103245.1. Classification (NCBI taxonomy): domain Bacteria; kingdom Pseudomonadati; phylum Pseudomonadota; class Gammaproteobacteria; order Pseudomonadales; family Pseudomonadaceae; genus Pseudomonas; species Pseudomonas sp. YQ_6. Next base: position 7,957 of record NZ_JBICJR010000039.1, on the reverse strand, counting down.
CACGCGCTGATTTCCTCGGGGACCACCCCCAAGCTGCTGGATAACGAAACCAACGCCCGGTATATCGGCTACGGCGGCATGCTGATGGAATCGTTCGTCGCCATCATGGCCATGGTTGCGGCCTCGGTGATCGAACCGGGCGTGTACTTCGCCATGAACAGCCCGGCGGCAGTAGTCGGTACCGATGTCGCGTCGGTGGCGCAGACCGTCAGCAGTTGGGGCTTCCTGATTACACCCGAGCAGCTCGAAGCCGTTGCCCGTGACATCGGCGAGCACACCATCCTGGCCCGTGCCGGCGGTGCGCCAACCCTGGCGGTCGGTATCGCGCAGATCCTGCACCAGGTGTTGCCAGGTGAAAACACCATGGCCTTCTGGTACCACTTCGCGATCCTGTTCGAGGCGCTGTTCATCCTCACGGCGGTAGACGCTGGTACTCGTGCCGGGCGCTTCATGCTGCAGGACCTGCTGGGCAGCTTCGTGCCTGCACTCAAACGCACCGAATCGTGGGGGGCCAACCTGCTCGCCACCGCTGGCTGCGTGGCGCTCTGGGGCTATCTGCTGTACCAGGGCGTCATCGACCCACTGGGTGGCATCAACACCTTGTGGCCGCTGTTTGGTATCTCCAACCAGATGCTGGCCGGTATCGCCTTGATGCTCGGTACTGTGGTGCTGATCAAGATGAAGCGTCAGCGCTACATCTGGGTCACCCTGCTGCCGGCCGTATGGCTGCTGATCTGCACCACGGCTGCAGGCCTGATCAAGCTGTTTGACCCCAATCCGGCTGTCGGCTTCCTGGCCCTGGCCAAGAAGTACAGCACTGCGCTGGACGCCGGCCAGGTACTGGCCCCGGCCAAGGACATCGGGCAGATGCAGCACGTGATCTTCAACGCCTACACCAACGCGGGCCTGACGATCTTGTTCCTGCTGGTGGTCTTCAGCATCCTGTTCTTCGCCATCAAGGTCGGCTACGCCGCCTTGGGCCGCAAAGAACGTAGCGACAAGGAAACCCCGTTCCAGGCGTTGCCTGACGCGTAATCGAGAGGACTGCAATCATGTTCAACGACTTGGGTCGACTGGGCAAATACCTGGGGCAGGCAGCCCGCCTGATGGTCGGCATGCCCGACTACGACAACTATGTCGAACACATGCAGAAAACGCATCCGGACAAGCCGGTGATGAGCTACGAGGCGTTCTTCCGCGAACGTCAGGAAGCACGTTACGGTGGCAAGTCAGGGCCCAAGTGCTGTTGAGCCTGCGGTACGTGTAAACCTGTGGGAGCCTGGGTAACCGGCTCCCACAGTCATTTTCAGATTCAGGAGTATTTTGCGTGCAGACGCCCATTCCCGTAACCGTCCTCACAGGCTTCCTCGGTGCCGGCAAGACCACCTTGCTCAAGCACATGCTCAAGGCCGAGCATGGCCTGAAGCTCGCCGTGATCGAAAATGAATTCAGCGAGGCCGGCATCGACAGCCAACTGCTGGGTGACCAGCCGGTGCAGGTCATGACCTTGGCCAATGGTTGTGTATGTTGCAGCATCCATGGCGACCTGACTCGCGCGCTCTACCTGCTGCTTGAACGCCTGGATGCCGGGGAAATCGCTTTCGATCGCCTGGTGATCGAATGCACCGGCCTGGCCGACCCGGCGCCGGTGGCGCAAACGTTTTTCATCGACGAGGAGCTGCGTGAGCGCTACATCCTCGACGGCATCATCACCCTTGTCGATGCCGCGCATGCCGAATTACATCTGACCCAGACCATCGCTCAGGCGCAGGTCGGCTTTGCCGATCGTCTGCTGCTGAGCAAGACCGACCTGGTTGAGCCTGCTGCGGTTGAAGCCCTGCGCGAACGCCTGGTCCGCATCAATAGCAGGGCTGCGATCCGTGTGGTTGAGCACGGCTGCATCGACCTGGCTGAATTACTGGATGTGCGAGGTTTCAACCTCAACCCCGACCTTGGGGTGAACCTGAAACCGATGTTGCGACCGGTGCTCAAGCCTGCCACCCCGGACCGTATCTCCACGATGGTGCTGCGTACCGAAGCCCCGCTGGATATCGACCGCCTCAGCAACTTCATGAATGAGCTGCTGGAAACCCACGGCAAACAGCTGCTGCGCTACAAGGGCGTACTGAACATTGCCGGCGAGGAGCGCAAGCTGGTGTTTCAGGGCGTGCTCAAGCTGTATGGCTTCGACTGGGACGCCGAGTGGGCCGCAGGCGAAGCGCGCGAGAGCGTGATGGTGTTCATTGCCGATGAATTGCCCGAGGCTACGATTCGGGCTGGCTTCGAGGCAATGGCTGCGGGCTGAGCCGCTGCGGCGCCTGCCCCGCGAACCACTGCGGCCATGAGCTGCGGTGGCGGGTTTCGACCTCGATGCACGGGATCAGGCGTTCGGTCAGCACAGCGGTTTGCCGCACTGCTTTGGCGGTGCGGTACTTGACGCTGTGGATGCACTCGCGGTCGCCGAACTCGCAGCGGTTCAGGGCGGTTCCGCCGCAAGGGCCATTGGCCAGGCCTTTAGGGCAGGTTTCCGGGCAAATATACAAGGTGTCTTCCAGGCGGCAACGGCCGCAGGTGTCGCAACCCACCAGCGGGCGCTTCACACTGCGCTCCAGCGTGTGCAGCACGTGTGCGCCGACGCGTGTACCCCACAGAGGCTGGCGCACCGCCCAGCCGAAGGCCTTGCTCAGGCTGTTGCGCCGGCTGAACAGCAGTGCGTGCATGCCATGCATCAGGTGATAGCGGGCTTTTTCCTTGAGTGAGGCATCGACCCGAGACTCGCCCAGGCGCCAGCCAGCCTGTGGCGGGTGGAAGGTCACCGCCGGCAGGCCAGGCATCTGCCAGCTGGCGTGCCAGGCCGGTGCCCATTGCTCCAGGGACTGAACCTGGGTTTGCCAGTACTCGATACGGGCCTCCAGGGCCAGCAGCTGTTCGAGTGTGTGAACCCCTGACAGGTGCACACCGGCGTACCCCATCAGCTTTGTACCGATAATCTGCAAGGCCAGGCGGTCAACACTGCGCGCCTGGGCAAAGGCCTTGGACTGCGCCGTCTCCGCTTCGAGCATGTCGCGCATGGATGGCGTGACAGTGACGCCGGCCACGTGGTCGAGCATCGCCGCGCGCCCGTGGGTGAGGCTCATGAGGCAGGCCAGCATGGGCTTGGGTGTGGCCTGGCGGCGCATCCAGTGTATGGCTTCCTGATGCTTGGCGGCATCGAAGCCCAGTTGCAAGGTGAGGAAGTCAGCCCCCGCTGCCAGCTTTTTCTCGGCCTTGAAATACTGGGCGCCGCCTTCTTCCTCGTGGTACTTGAACGGGTTAAGCGCCGCGCCCAGCAGCCAGTGCGGGCAGGCCTGGCGAGCAACCTGCAGGGCGGCGACCGATTCCAGATAACGCACCGGGCGCTGGCCAGTTTCATGGCCGGGCAGGCGGTCGCCAGTCAGCAGTAACAGCTGGTCGAGGCCAGCGGCGTCCATGCGTTGCAGTTGGGCGAGCAGGTGGTGGCGTTCGCGATCCTTGCCTGAAAAATGCGGCAGGGCAGGCACCGGGTTGCTGAACGAGGCAAGGGCGTCCAGCGGTGACATGTCCAGCGGGCTGCCGACACGATCACCGATGGCGACGGTCATAGGCCAGCCGCACAGGTGCGCGCGGGCCATGATCGCTTCCATGGCGGCAAAGCGTTCTGCGGAAGGCTTGGGGACGAACTCCATTACGCAGACGAAGTTCTGTTCGCGCAGGGCGGTTTTCAGCAGGCTCATATTGGCCGGGCACCTGGTGTGGTCAGGGTGGCATTGTGCGGCAGAAGGCGAGCCGGGTCATGTCCGGATGCGCAAGGTGGTGATCTGAATGAGACATGGGGGCGCGAAGACCATGACAGCATGATCATGAAGATTTCTTGGGTTCATCTCAAATTTAATGAGTTTGTCTCAATACCCCGCCAGCCGGAGAATCCCCTTCATTCATTCAAGCATGCTGAAGGGACAAGACATGGCACTGGCACATAACCTGGGCTTTCCACACATCGGCCGTGACCGCGAGCTGCGTGCCCGCCACTGGCAGGTGCAGAAAGACGCTGGCATCGAGCTGCTGCCGGTCGGCGATTTCGCCTGGGACAGCCACGTGCTTAGCGCAGGCGATCAGCCGTTCATTCTGAACTGGGAACCACTGTTCGATGAAGTGGAGCACGCCAAGGCACTGGGTCATGCAGTCAAGCCGGTAGTGATCGGCCCCTTGACCTACCTGTGGCAGGGCCAGACCCTGGGCGGTGACTTCGACAAGCTGGAGCTGCTTGACCGCCTGCTGCCCGTGTATGACCAGCTCCTCAACCGCCTGGCCGCGCTGGGCGTTGAATGGGTGCAGATCGATGAACCCATCCTCGCTCAGGCGCTGCCCCAGGACTGGAAAAACGCCTATGAACGCGTCTACAACATCCTTCAACGCGCACCGTTGAAGAAGCTGATCGCCACGTACTTCGGTGGCCTGGAGGGCAACCTCGGCCTGGCCGCCAACCTGCCGGTCGATGGCCTGCACGTCGATCTGGTTCAGGCGCCCGAGCAGTACCAGACCATTCTCGATCGCCTGCCGGCCTACAAGGTACTGTCGCTGGGCCTGGTCGACGGTCGCAACGCCTCGCCTTGCGATCTGGGCAAGACCCTGGGGCTGCTGCACGAAGCCCATGAACGCCTGGGTGAGCGGCTGTGGTTGGCGCCGGCCTGTTCGTTGCTGGAGAGTCCAGTGGATCTGGCTGTGCAGAAGTGCCAGGAAGTGGCGGTGCTGGCCGCTTCGCTGGAGCAGGCCCGAGCCGCGGCTTGATCATTTGCTGCCTGTGCCGGCCCTTTCGCGGGTAAACCCGCTCCTACAACGGCCTGCGCCCGATCACCGATGTGTGCCCACCACCAGTGTAGGAGCGGGTTTACCCGCGAATACGGTGGCGGCTGCAACGGTGAACGGCGGGTGGAAATTGGCCAGCAGGTCCGGCCCTTTCGCGGGTAAACCCGCTCCTACGACGGCCGGCGCCCGATCACCAATGTGTGTCCACCACCGATCTGTGTAGGAGCGGGTTTACCCGCGAATACGGTGGCAGCTGCAACGGTGAACGGCTGGTGGAAATTGGCCAGCAGGCCCGGCCCTTTCGCGGGTGAACCCGCTCCTACGACGGCCTGCGCCCGATCACCGATGTGTGTCCACCACCGATCAGTGTAGGAGCGGGTTTACCCGCGAAGAGGCCGGGCCTGCTTGAATCAATCAGCGCTCGATGGCCAGCGCCACCCCTTGTCCACCACCAATGCACAAGGTCGCCAGGCCTTTCTTGGCATCCCGTTTGATCATCTCGTGCAGCAGGGTCACCAGCACCCTGCACCCGGAAGCACCAATCGGGTGGCCCAGGGCAATCGCCCCTCCATTGACGTTAACCCGCGCGGCATCCCATTCCAGCGCATTGCCCACGGCCAGCGCCTGGGCGGCAAAGGCTTCGTTGGCTTCGATCAGGTCCAGTTCGGCCAGTTGCCAACCGGCCTTGTCCAGGCAACGCTGGGTCGCCGAAACCGGACCAATGCCCATGATCGCGGGGTCTACCCCGGCACTGGCGTAGGCGGCGATCTTCGCCAGTACCTGCAAGCCCAAAGCCTCGGCCTTCGCTGCGCTCATCAAAAGCACGGCGGCGGCGCCGTCGTTCAGGCTGGAGGCATTGCCTGCGGTGACGCTGCCGTCCTTCTTGAAGGCCGGGCGCAGTTTGGCCAGGGACTCGGCGGTGGTGTCCGGGCGTGGTTGCTCGTCACGGGCAAAAACCTTGGGCTCTCCCTTTTTCTGCGGCAGCACGATGGGGGTGATTTCAGCGTCGAAACGGCCAGCCTCGATCGCTGCCACTGCCTTGCGCTGCGATTCGGCAGCAAAGGCATCCTGCTGCTCACGGCTGAGGCCGTACTTGTCCACCAGGTTTTCGGCAGTGATGCCCATGTGGTAGTCATTGAAGGCATCCCACAGGCCGTCCGTGATCATGCTGTCGATCAGTTGGCCATGGCCCATGCGCTGGCCGGTGCGGGCCGAGGGCATGACGTAGGGGGCAAGGCTCATGTTCTCCTGGCCACCGGCAATCACCACTTCGGCATCGCCACAGCGGATCGCCTGGGCGGCCAGGTGCAGGGCCTTGAGGCCCGAGCCGCAGACCTTGTTCAGGGTCAGGGCCGGTACGCTGAAAGGCAGGCCAGCCTTGATCGCTGCCTGGCGTGCCGGGTTCTGACCGGCACCGGCAGTGAGCACTTGGCCGAGGATGACTTCGTCGACCTGCGCCGGGTCCAGCCCGGTTTGTTTCAGCAGTTGCTTGATCACGGCGGCGCCGAGGTCGACCGCAGGCACTGTGGCCAAGGCGCCCTGAAAGCTGCCGATGGCGGTACGGGTTGCGGCGACGATCACCACGTCGTTCATGTTGTTGTTCTCCGTGCAATGGGCGTAGTGCCGCCAGCATCGGCGGGTTTGGCTTATTTGTTAAGTTTGTTTTTCTTTCTGATTGATGTGAAAAGCAAATCAATGGCTGGCGAAGGTTCTAACCAGCCAATCTGGATTTCCTGCAGCCATGACCCTCCTGCACAGACGAACTCTGGTTTTGCATCCCTCTGATCACCCCGTAATATGTGTCGGATAACCTGCGGGGGTAGTCTCACCCTCTGATCAATCGGAATCGCCCCAAGCGGCGCTTTCCTGGCATAAACCTGACGAGGTACAGACATTGGCCATCATTCATCCTAAGGTTCGCGGTTTCATCTGCACCACGACTCACCCGAAGGGCTGCGAGCTCAACGTCCGTGACCAGATCGAAGCCACCCGCAAGCTGGGCGTACGCGAGGATGGCCCGAAGAAGGTCCTGGTCATCGGTGCTTCCAGCGGCTACGGCCTGGCTGCCCGCATCACGGCGGCCTTCGGCTTCAAGGCCGACACCCTGGGCGTGTTCTTCGAAAAACCAGGCACCGAGACCAAGGCCGGCACTGCTGGCTGGTACAACGCTGCTGCCTTCGACAAGTTCGCCAAGGCCGAGGGCCTGTACAGCAAGTCGATCAACGGTGACGCCTTCTCCGACGAAGCCCGCGCCAAGGTCATCGAGCTGATCAAGAACGAAATGGGTGGCAAGGTCGACCTGGTCATCTACTCGCTGGCTTCGCCCGTGCGCAAGCTGCCGCAGACCGGTGAAGTCATTCGCTCGGCACTCAAGCCGATCGGCCAGCCATACAAGTCGACCGCCATCGACACCAACAAGGACACCATCATCGAGGCCAGCATCGAGCCGGCCACCGAGCAGGAAATTGCCGACACCGTCACCGTCATGGGTGGCCAGGACTGGCAGCTGTGGATCGATGCGCTGGCTGGCGCCAATGTACTGGCCGAAGGCGCTCGCACCGTGGCCTTCAGCTATATCGGCAGCGATATCACCTGGCCGATCTACTGGCACGGTGCACTGGGCCAGGCCAAGCAGGACCTGGACGAAACCGCCCTGCGTCTGAACCAGAAGCTGGCCGGTGAAGTGAAAGGCGGCGCCAATGTGGCGGTGCTCAAGTCGGTGGTTACCCAGGCCAGCTCGGCCATCCCGGTGATGCCACTGTACCTGTCGATGGTCTTCAAGATCATGCAGGAGAAAGGTGTTCACGAAGGCACCCAGGACCAGCTCGACCGCATGTACCGCGACCGTATGTACCGTACCGACGGTGCGCCGGCAGAGGTCGACGAGAAGGGGCGCCTGCGCCTGGACGACTGGGAACTGCGTGACGACGTGCAGAACGCCTGCAAGGCCCTGTGGCCACAGGTGACCACCGAGAACCTGTTCGAACTGACCGACTACGCCGGTTACAAGAAGCAGTTCCTCAACCTGTTCGGCTTCGAGCGCGCTGACGTCAACTACGACGAAGACGTGGCCACCGATGTGAAGTTCGACTGCGTCGAGCTGTAATCGGATCAGCCTGCACCGGCCTCTTCG
>NZ_JBICJR010000038.1:0-318494 GCF_043103245.1 Pseudomonas sp. YQ_6 | reverse complement strand
CAACGACTCTGTGATCAAATCGATCGCAACCGTTGAAGGTGCGGATGTCGGCAAGTTCGAGCAGCTGACACTGGACAAGACCCCGGTAAGCACCGCCGTGACCGACGAACCCGGTACGGGAACTCCGGGCACCGGCAACCAGGGTGATGTCACTACCGTCGGTATTACCGGCACGACTTCTCTGACCGAGGGTGAAACCGGCCAGTACACCCTGACGCTGAGCAACGCGGCCAAGTCCGAAGTCACTATCACCCTTAGCTACAGCGGTACCGCCAATAACGGTGAGGACTTCACCGGTATCGCGACGGTGAAGATTCCGGCCAACAGCACAGGCACGACCTTCAACATCGCTACCCTCAACGACAAACTGGTCGAAGGTACCGAGAACTTCGTCGTGAAGATCGAAACCGCCACGGGTGGTAACTTCGAGAATCTGCAGGTCGATAGCAGCAAATCGAGCGTGACGACCACCATTCTCGACAATGACCACCTGCCGGTTTCGCCTGGCGGCGCGGTATTTGGCGTGGAGGACACCGATTACGTGTTTGCCTGGAGTGATTTCAAAGTCACTGATGCCGATGGCAACACTGATCTATCCGTGACCATTACCTCGCTCCCGGCCGCCGGCAACTTGCAGTTCTTCAACGGTACTGCATGGGTAAATGTGGCCGTTGGCCAGGTGGTCAGCCAGGCTGATATCACTGCCAAGAACCTGAAGTTCGTCCCGGCCCTCAACCAGTCGGGTGCGGACAACTACGGTGGTAATGGTGTGGGTAACCAGAAGGCTGACTACGCCCAGTTCAAGTTCAAGCCGAACGATGGCACCAACTTGGGCAGCGAAGTGACCATGAAGGTCGATATCAGCCCGGTTGCCGACAAACCGACCCTGAGCTTCGGCAGCGCCGATATCGAGTCCAAAGGGCTGACCAAGGAAGTCTGGGCCAGCCTCAAAGGCCTGGGTACTGGCGGCAACGGCATTACCGGCGAGGATCTGAAGACGGTCTTTGCCAACTCCGGCAGCGCGAACTCCAGCAGCACCACGACCAACGTGCAGTCCGATGGCAGCGTCACCGCTGGCACTGGTTCGAAAACGTCGGGCCTGATCTACCTGGAAGCCGGCAAGGTCTATACCTTCAGCGGTTCGGCCGACGACAGCTTCGTGCTCACCATCGGTGGCAAGACTGTAGTCACGGCCACCTGGGGAGCCGGTGGCGGGGTGTCGGGGACCTTTACCCCGAATACCAGCGGCTACTACCCGATCGAGGTCTACCATGCCAACCAGTCCGGCCCAGGCAGCTATGACCTGAACATCCAGGTAGGCTCCGGTACCGTTACCGACCTGAGCAGCTCGAACGTCAAGATGTACCAGAACGTTACCGAGATGGCGAACGCAGGCCTGGGTGTGTCCGACCTGCACACCGTGAATGGTCAGAGCTACTACGACGGCTACAAGCTCAACGAAGGGCCTGAGGGTGGTTCGGTGAAACTGGTCGGTATTTCCACCGCCCTGACCGACACCGACGGCTCTGAAAGCCTGAACGTGACACTCAGCGGTATCCCGAAAGGTACCGTGTTGAGCGATGGTGCAGGCCACACGGTCACGGTCGGTACTGCCCCGGTCGATGTGACAGGCTGGAAACTCAGCAGCCTGACGCTGACCCCGCCGGCCTATTACAAAGGCTCGTTCGACATCACGGTCACCTCGACTGCCACCGAAAGCCTGGGCGGCTCGGCCATCACCACCGGCAAAATCCCGGTGACGGTGTACGCTGCGACCTACAAGGCCAGTGTGGGTACCTCGGGCAATGACACGATGACCGGTAGTGAAGGCAACGACATCATCGTCGCTGACGTATCCGGGCTGAACGTGGTTCAGGGCAAGAACTACAACATCGCCTTCATGGTCGACAGCTCGGGCAGTATGAGCGACAAGTCGATTGCCGACGCCAAGACGCAGTTGGCCTCGGTGTTCAACACGCTCAAGGCCAGCCTGGGCTCGGACACTTCGGGTACCGTAAACATCTTCCTGGTCGACTTCGATACCCACGTAAACAAGAACGTGGCAGTGAACCTTGCCGACCCGGATGCTTTGAGCAAGTTGCAAGCGGTATTGAACTCGATGGTGGGCGGCTACTACGGTGGCGGTACCAACTATGAAGACGCGTTCAAGACCACGTCCAACTTCTTCAACAGCACCATGGCCACCAGCAACAAAGGTGCGGAGAACCTGACTTACTTCATTACCGACGGTAAGCCAACCTATTATCAGAGCGATGAGTCCACCAACCCTAGCCTGTGGAAGAATGGCAAGAGCCTGGATGATGTAGTCAACGTCAACAACTACAAGATGGGTGACACGTTCAGTGCCTGGGCCGACGCGACTCACAAGGTCGAGATCAGCAGCAATGGTGTGGTCAAAGTGCTGACCTATACCGAGAACCGCCGAGGTGAGTTGGTGCTTGACTCCACCAAGACGGTCGGCACCCTTCATGCGCAAGGTGATGGAACCTATGAGCTCTCCAGCCTGGGCGGTACCGGCTACGCGGATTACTGGAACTTCGTCTACTCGGCCGCAGGTTCTACTGAAAGTTTCGCAGTATTGGGCGGCACCAATGGCTTGAGCAAAGTCCAGGCTATCGGCCTGAACAGCGATGTCACGCTGAACGATCTGAAACCGTACGACAGTGCCGGCAAGCCACAGACCAATATCGACCCGTCCGATTTGGCCAAGGCGATTCTCGGTCACTCCGAAGCAACGGTGCCAGGTGCCGACACCATTGATAGTGGTAATGGCAACGACATCATCTTCGGTGACCTGATCACCCTCAACGGTGTCGTCAGCGAGGGCTACCAGGCCCTGCAGACGTACGTTGCACAGAAGAGCGGTGTTGAAGTCGGTGCTGTCACTACCAGCAATGTTCACCAGTACATCACCGAGCACTACACCGAGTTCGATATCTCCGGTGCCAAAGACGGCAATGACATCCTGTCGGGCGGCAATGGCAATGACATCCTCTTCGGCCAAGGTGGCAGCGACACGCTCGATGGTGGCAAAGGTAACGACATCCTGCTGGGCGGTACTGGCAATGACACCCTGATCGGTGGCCAGGGCGACGATATCCTGATCGGTGGCAGCGGTGCCGACACCTTCGTATGGAAGGCTGGCGATATCGGTAACGACGTGATCAAGGACTTCAACAAGGCCGAGGGTGACCGTATCGACCTGAAGGACCTGCTGCAGGGCGAGAAGGGCAGCACCATCGACAACTACCTGAAGCTCACCACGGTTGAGGGTACGACCACGTTGCAAGTCAGCAGCGAAGGCAAGCTCAACGCCGAAGGTGGTATCGCCAACGCCGACGTGACCATCAAGCTGGAAGGCGTCAACTGGTCCAACCAGACGATCAACTCGTTGATCAGCGGTGCCGATCCGACCATCATCATCCACAACAAGGACAGCTGACAGACCACCGGGGCCGCACAGCGGCCCCGGCTCTTTCCTGCCACCCGCCAACAGCGCATACTCTGGCGCCGGGCCTGCGCGCCCGGCGATCTTTGCCTATGCTGCTGTCTACCAACAAGGAAACAACGTGACGAGGGACATCGCCATGTTCTACGTGCAACGCAACGCCGCCGGCCAGTTGCTGCGGGTGGAAGCAGCCGCGTTTGATCAGTTCACCGAAATGCTCCCTTCAGACCATGCCGATATCCAGGAATGGTTTGCCGATGATGTCGTGGAAAACAGCCTCAACCAGCTCAAACAAAGCGACCTGGACATGATCCGCGTGCTTGAGGACCTGATCGACGTGCTGACCGCCAAGGGCGTGTTCAAGATCACCGACCTGCCCGCCGGTGCGCAGGCCAAGTTGCTCAACCGTTCCACGGCGCGCAAGGCGCTCAGCAGCCTCAACAACCTGATTGACGAAGAAGAGCAGGGCGGGCTGATCTGACTGCAGGCGGTCCCCGCCGCAGGACAGTTATATGGTTGTACTTCAAGGGAATCTGGTGCTTGCGGCCTTGCCGTCAATCAAGCTGTGTGCCGGGTTGGCGGTGGTGATCCTGATCGGTCTTCTGGCGGAAGGGCTGGTGTTCAATAACCTGGAGGGGTTGACCGTGCTGCGTTGGGAGACGCCGCGTGGATGACCCGCACAAGCACCGAAGCGGTAAATCAAACTTATCAATATACGCCAGCCCCTCGCGCAGGTCCCCGCCACGGAGCAAAAGGTTGGGCTGGTTACATACGTATGCTGAAGCCGTCATCTTCAGAAACATTGAAAATGGATTCTTAAATGCAGCTGTCTAAACTTTATGTGCAAGGATAAGGAAAGATTCATGGCTCTTGCCGGATAACACTTACATTAAACTCGTCGTAATGCATGGAGTCGTGTATGCCAGTCATGTTTTTAATGGTATTTATTGGGGCTTCATTTAGATCGCCTGCCAATTTTTTTATGTGATTAGCATAGGCGGATCTGGACGGTATGCCCGTAACGGTTGTTGTGCCTAAATCGTGTTTGATTGCCATTGCCCACATTGATGCGGCTACAAGGTCTATGTAGTCATTTTGATTTTCTAGCATGCTGTTCTGAATCGAAGTGATTAGCTTTTTATGAGAGTTTATTTGGTTTACGATAGGTTGAAGGTTTGGATATGGCGGGGTGTCAATCGCTTCTGTATTGATCCCTTTTCTTTGTGCGGCAGTCTTTGCTTCGAGGCGGGCCTTCCGTTCATTGTAAGTCTTGAGCTTGTCAGTAGCTTTTTTAAGTAATTTTAGTGTGGGGCTAGAGGGACGAGCGCTTTTGTTAGAAACTTTACCGTGCCCGCTCGGGTCCGAGTGGTTTAGTGGGTCATTTTCACAATAAGCGTAGGCATTGAGACCGCCAGCGCCAAAGGGGCTCCAGACATCAGGAGTGAAAAAACGCATTAAAGACGAGCTGAACAATCTGTAACTACCCAGCAAATAGCAGTTCATCGAGGCTTCGGGCAACTGCCCATTAAATCGCAATCGACCACTGCTCTGAAATCGTTCTTTAGTGTAACCATATGGCGTATAGGCTAGGTTCACTAACGCGTTGGCATTTTTTGTGCAGATGACACTCCCGCTTGAGTCATCACCCGGTAAAATGGCGTAAGGTTCCCTCCCTGGCGGGAGGAGCTGTTCGCTGATGAGCTTTCTGTTGGCACGCAATGCCATCCAGGCTTCGTCTTGCGTCAACAATGTGCACAGCTGTTGGCCTTGATAGAAACGCCTGAGAATCTGGTCGCGACGTGACATTGTTAATCTCCTGTGATTCGGTAGGGCTGTAAAGACAGCATGGATGCAGACGCCATTTCGAACAACTGGTAAAAATACCAGTTTCAATGCGCAGGAGAGTAAAGCTCTTGGTGAGAGTGAATTGCTGCCGAACTTAGATTGTTTGCAGTCTTGTGCTCAAAATATTGAGTAGCTGAAATACGGTAAGATGTAGAACTAATTTGTAATCCTGTTTACACCTCTTCGTGGGAAAGCCCGCGTCTATAAGAATAGGATCAACTTGTGTAGGCGCGGGTTTACTGGCGAAGAGGCCGGTACAGGCTACAAATTCTGGTACTGAGCTGCCGCATTGCTCAGAATCCTGCCAATCTCTTCCCGCAAGCTGGCAGGCTGCTCTACCACCACCCTGTCCCCATGGCTCAACAGCCACCAGCGTAATGGCCAACCGTCACTTACCGTGCCGCGTAATCGATGCCCATGCTCCAGCGCCGTCAGTTGCATGTCGCTGCTCAACGGCGCATCCCGCAACTGCCGCGCCAGTGCATCGCTGATTCGCGCCACCAGCTCCACGCCCTCACCCTGCGATGGCTGCAATGCATCCCCTCGCAGATGTGTCAGCAAGTCGAAATTGCCGCGCAATTCGCCCACAGCACTGGCCGACCAGTGCCAACCGAACGGAATGCTCTTGTCATTGCGCTCCAGCGGGAATATCAGCGAAAGCTCGTTGAGGTCACGCTCGACAGTGCGTTTGCTGACCGTGAAGCCCACGTCACGCAGGCGCCAGACCAGCTCGGCGCTGGTTATGCCTGGGGAACGGCTGGGCAACTGGCGCAGCAGCGCCCACTGTCGGCTGAGGGTGGCGCGAGTGGTGGCGAACGGCAAAAGATAACGTCCTTGTCTAGGCTTGCCGCAATAGGATGGCGGCATGCGAGGGGCATGGCAATTGGCCACAGCCTGCTCAGATCAAGGAAGTCGCATTTGGTTGCCTCGTGCCGAATCGTTCGCGACAGGTTTTGACGTGACATCACGCAGAATCACGCCTCATCACAGCCGAAGGTTGGGGTTGTGCGTCGTTCAATGAGGATGAACATGTCTGTTGCCAGCAATATCCATTCGCTACTTGCCCGCCTTCTGCCCGAGCGGGTCATCGCCCCTCCTGCCCCGGCAGGAAGGCGACAGCGGCTGTTTTCCGGTGTGGGCTTGCCCAGCCAGCGGTCGCTGCTGGTCAACCGCCTGGATGAGGCCAACGACCTGCAGGCGGTGTATGTCGACCTGCGTCGCCAGGCATTGCAAGGCAGCGTGTCCGCATTGAACGACCTCGGCTGGATCTGGCTCAACGGCAAGTACTGGCGGGCCGATACCGTGCTGGCCGGGCACCTGTTGCGCATGGCGGCCCTGCAGGGCAATGCTGCTGCCTGGTTCAACCTTGGCCAGCAGCACTACTTCGGCAAAGGCATCGACCCTTCCTATGTGCAGGCGGCGGAGTGTTACCGGCAGGCCTTCGACCGCGGCATGCTGCATGCCGCCGCCGCACTGGGTGACCTGTACGAGGAGGAGGTGTGCGACGGTGACCTGGAATGGCAGGTTGACCTGGTGCAAGCCTATCAGTGGTTCTTGCGTGGCGCCGAACAGGGCGAGGCGCGTTGTCGTTTTGAAGTGGGCTACCGGTTGATGCATGGGCTGCACGTAGAGGCCAACCTCAAGGCAGCGCTGTACTGGCTTGAGCTGGCGGCAGCGGCGGGGGTGGTGCAAGCGGCAGAGGAGCTGGCGGTGCATTTCAGCAGCCGTGATGCGGTGCGGTATCAGGAGTGGCGGGACCGGGCGGTGCAGATGGGCAGCACATTGGCCTTGACCATGAAGCTGGAAGACCAGATCCATCCCTGAGTATGTCTCTTCAGTGCTGACTGAAAAATGAACAACATTTAACCCAGGCTATCCGTCGCCCCCTGTTGACGACAGGGGGATGTCGGGGCGTATATTGATAGTTAGCAAACTATGAATATATTTGGTTTTCTTCATGTCCCTTGATTTCCTGCGCCTGCAAGTCAGCAGTGGCCTGGTAGTCGCTGCCCGCCACTGGCGGCGCATCTGTCATACCGCCTTGACCGGCTACGGCATTTCCGAGGCCTGCGCTGCACCGCTGCTGATGATCGTGCGCCTGGGCGACGGCGTGCACCAGGTGGCTGTTGCCCAGGCCGCCGGGCTGGAAAGCCCGTCGCTGGTACGCCTGCTTGACCAATTGTGCAAAGCTGGCCTGGTGTGCCGCAGCGAGGACCCACTGGATCGCCGCGCCAAGGCACTAAGCCTGACCGCCGAAGGCCGTGCCCTGGCCGAAGCCATCGAAGCCGAACTGGTGCGCTTGCGCCGCGATGTGCTCGGCGGTATCGATCAGGCCGACCTGGAAGCTGCCTTGCGCGTGCTTCATGCCTTTGAGGCTGCCGGCCTGGGCAGTGCAGGCGGGGTGGCATGAACGGCTTCTTCAGCTCCGTCCCTCCGGCCCGTGACTGGTTCTACGGCGTGCGCACCTTCGGCGCGTCCATGATTGCCCTGTACATTGCTTTGCTCATGCAACTGCCGCGCCCCTACTGGGCCATGGCGACGGTGTACATCGTCTCCAGCCCCTTCGTCGGCCCGACCAGCTCCAAGGCGTTGTACCGTGCCGTCGGCACGTTGCTCGGCGCTGGCGGGGCAATCTTCCTGGTGCCGCCGCTGGTGCAGTCACCGTTGCTGCTGAGCATCGCCATTGCCCTGTGGACCGGCACCTTGCTGTTCCTTTCGCTGAACCTGCGCACGGCCAACAATTACGTGCTGATGCTGGCCGGTTATACCCTGCCGATGATTGCCTTGGCTGTGGTGGATAATCCGCTGGCAGTGTTCGATGTGGCTTCTTCTCGCGCGCAGGAAATCTGTTTGGGAATCGTCTGCGCGGCAGTCGTCGGGGCTATCTTCTGGCCACGTCGGCTGGCGCCGGTGGTAGTCGGTGCCACCGGAAACTGGTTCACCGAGGCGATTCGCTACAGCGACACCTACCTGGCCCGCGATGCCAGCGCCGACAAGGTCGGCGGTATGCGCGGAGCGATGGTCACCACCTTCAACTCGCTGGAGCTGATGATCGGTCAGCTCGCCCACGAAGGTGCTGGCCCGCATACCCTGAAGAACGCCCGCGAATTGCGCGGGCGGATGATCCATCTGCTGCCGGTGATCGACGCCCTCGGCGACGCACTGGTAGCCCTGGAAGGCCGCGCCCCGGCCCAGTTCGCCCAGCTTCAACCCGTGCTTGAAGCCGCTCGTGAATGGCTCAAAGGCACTGCCGACAGCGCTTCGGTAGCGCACTGGGCTGCGTTGCACGAGCAGATCGGCCGCCTGCAGCCCGCTACAGCCGCCCTCGACCAGCGCGCCGAGCTGCTGTTGTCCAACGCCCTGTACCGCCTGACCGAATGGGCCGACCTGTGGCAGGACTGCTGCACCCTGCAGCACGCCCTGCGTACCGATGATGCCAAGCCTTGGCGTGCGGTGTATCGCCACTGGCGGCTGGGCCGCCTCACAGCGTTTTTCGACCGTGGCCTGATGCTGTACTCGGTAGCCTCCACGGTCCTGGCGATCGTGGTCGCCTGCGGCCTGTGGATCGGCCTGGGCTGGAACGACGGCGCCAGTGCGGTAATCCTCGCGGCAGTTGCGTGCAGCTTCTTCGCCGCCATGGACGACCCGGCACCGCAGATCTACCGGTTCTTTTTCTGGACGCTGATGTCGGTCATCTTCTCCAGTCTGTACCTGTTTTTGGTACTGCCCAACCTGCATGACTTCCCGATGCTGGTGCTGGCCTTTGCCGTGCCGTTCATCTGCATAGGTACCCTGACCGTGCAGCCGCGCTTCTACTTGGGCACCTTGCTGACCATCGTCAACACGTCGACCTTCATCAGCATCCAGGGCGCCTACGACGCCGACTTCTTCACCTTCCTCAACTCCAACCTTGCCGGCCCCGCGGGCCTTCTGTTCGCCTTTATCTGGACCCTGGTGATGCGCCCGTTCGGCGTGGAGCTGGCGGCCAAGCGCATGACCCGCTTCGCCTGGCGCGACATCGTCGAAATGACCGAGCCTGCGACCTTGGCCGAACACCGCCAGGTTGGCGTACAGATGCTCGACCGCCTGATGCAGCACCTGCCACGTCTGTCGCAAACCGGCCAGGACAGTGGTGTGGCAGTGCGCGACCTGCGCGTGGGGTTGAACCTGCTCGACCTGCTGGCGTACATGCCGCGCGCCGGCCAGCAGGCTCGCGAGCGCCTGAACACTGTGGTCGAGGAAGTCGGTGCGCACTATGCCGCCTGCCTGCGTGCTGGCGAACGCCTGCATGCCCCGGCCGCACTGCTGCGCAACATGGAACGCGCTCGCCTGGCGCTGAACCTGGATGAGCTGTACGAGCGCGGCGATGCCCGCACCCACCTGCTGCATGCCCTGAGCGGCCTGCGCCTGGCGCTACTGCCGGGGGTGGAGGTGATGCTCGAACCCGCCGAACAACCGCAACTGCCCCCCGGGCTCGACGGAGCGCCCTTGTGATTGGTGAACTGGATATCAGCGGGGTGTTCCTGCCCACGCTGCTGGTGATGATGTTTGGCACCTACCTGCTATTCCTGGGGGTGCACGCGGTGCTGGTGCGCCTGCATTTCTACCGCCTGGTCTGGCACCGGGCGTTATTCAACGTTGCCCTGTATGCCGTGCTGCTCGGCGCGGTGGACCACTTTTGTCGAAACCTGATGCTGCCATGAAAAAACCTTTGCTGACCTTGGGCCGTGTGGTCCTGACCTTGCTGGTAGTGACCTTCGCCGCCGTGCTCGTGTGGCAGATGGTGGTCTACTACATGTTTGCCCCCTGGACCCGTGACGGCCATATCCGCGCTGACGTGATCCAGATCGCCCCCGATGTGTCGGGATTGATCCAGAAGGTCGAGGTGCGCGACAACCAGACCGTCAAACGTGGCGACGTGCTGTTCACCATCGACCAGGACCGCTTCACGCTGGCCCTGCGTCAAGCCAAGGCAACCCTTGGCGAGCGCCAGGAGACCCTGGCCCAGGCTTCCCGCGAAGCACAGCGCAACCGCAAGCTGGGCAACCTGGTGGCCGCCGAGCAACTGGAGGAAAGCCAGTCCCGCGAGGCCCGTGCGCGTTCGGCCGTCAGCGAGGCGCAAGTGGCGGTCGATACCGCCCAGCTCAACCTTGACCGCTCGGTGGTGCGCAGCCCGGTAGACGGCTACCTCAACGACCGCGCGCCGCGTAACCACGAGTTCGTCACCGCTGGCCGCCCGGTGCTTTCGGTGGTCGACAGTGCCTCCTACCACGTCGACGGCTACTTCGAGGAAACCAAGCTGGGGGGTATCCATATTGGTGACGCCGTGGATATCCGCGTGATGGGCGACAATACCCGCCTGCGCGGCCATGTGCAGAGCTTCGCCGCTGGCATCGAAGACCGCGACCGCAGCAGTGGCGCCAACCTGCTGCCCAACGTCAACCCAGCGTTCAGCTGGGTACGCCTGGCCCAGCGCATTCCGGTGCGCATCGCCTTTGACGAAGTGCCGCAAGACTTCCGCATGATCGCCGGGCGTACTGCGACGGTGTCGATCATCGAGGGCCAGCGCCCATGAAACAGCTGATCCTGGCTGGCCTGTGCCTGTCGCTGGGGGCCTGCATGATGGTGGGGCCCGACTATGAGGTGCCTGGGGATGCGGCCGTGCAACGCAATGACCTGAACGGCCCGCTGCGCCAGGATGCCGACAGCGTCGTGTCGGCGCCGGTCCCCGAGGACTGGTGGCAGCTGTATCAGGATCAGCGGCTGAACGAGCTGGTGCGTCAGGCGCTGAGTGCCAACACCGAACTGCGCGTGGCGGCAGCCAACATCGCCAAAGCTCGCGCTCAGGTGGAGGTGGCTGAATCGCAAGGCGGCTTCAACGGTGGCGTCAAACTCGGCGCTCAGCGGTTGCAGGAGTCGGGCGAAGCCTTCCTGCAGCCTGAGAAGGTGCCGGTAGCCAACATCGGTGAGGCCATCATCAGTGCCTCGTACCAGTTCGACCTGTGGGGCACCTTCAAGCGTGGTACCGAGGCTGCCAAGGCAAATGCCGATGCGGTGCAGGCCGCTGCCGACACGGCCCGCATCACGCTTGTGGCGGACGTGGTCAAGGCATATACCCAGGTGTGCTCGGCCAACGAGGAATACCACATTGCCCGCGAGTCCCTCGATTTGCAGGAGCAAAGCGTGAAACTCAACCAGCGCCTGCGCGATGCTGGGCGTGGCGATGAAACCCAGGTCACCCGCTCGCAGACCCAGTTCAAATCCTTGCGTGCCGAACTGCCACGCTTCAAGGCCGAACGCGAGACGGGCATGTACACCCTGGCCGCGCTGCTGGCCAAGCCGGTCGACCAACTGCCCGCCGGAACCGCCGATTGTGCCGAGTTGCCGCACCTGAACCAGCTGGTTCCTGTGGGCGATGGCGCGGCGCTGCTCAAGCGCCGCCCCGACGTGCGCCAGGCCGAACGCCAGCTGGCTGCCGCCACCGCCTATATTGGCGTGGCTACCGGCGCGTTGTACCCGGACATCAGCATTGGCGCCCAGGTTGGCACCATCGGTATCCTGGAGAACCTTGGCGAGCCTTCGACCAACCGCTGGGGCTTTGGCCCGCAGATCAGCTGGAGCATCCCCACCAACGGCACCCGTGCCCGTATTCGCATGGCCGAGGCCTCGACCCAGGCGGCCCTGGCGCACTTCGATGGCGTGGTGCTGAACGCCATTCGCGAGACCCAGACCCGGCTGGCACAGTACAGCGCCTTGCTCGATCGGCGCGATGCGCTGGCCGAGGCGGAGAAGTCGGCGAAGGAAGCCGCGGACCAGACGCACCGGTATTATCAGGCAGGGCGTGAGTCGTTCCTGGCGGATTTGCAGGCCACGCGGACCTATACCGATATGCATGCGCAGTTGGCTGCAGCCAATAGTCAAGTGGCGCAGGGACAAATTGCCGTGTTCCTGGCGTTGGGTGGTGGTTGGAAGGGCACCGCCAAGCCCTGATGCGATCCTTGAGGGCTGGTCCTCTATGCCCTCCACTTCATCTGATTTGTAGCAAGATTTTTCATGAAATCTGCCCAGCACCCTTGAGTGAAGCAAAGTGGAAGTGAACAATGTTCTCTTTCGCATTTCCTTCGAGACTGGCCATGAAAACCCGTTCCCGTCTGCTTGCCTGGCTGCCGGCTGCATTGCTCGGCCCGGTGCTGGCGCTGTGCAGCACCTTGGCGCTGGCCGAGTCCCCCGCCCATGCTGCCAAAGCCCAGCACCTGCTGGACTACATTGGCGCCGACTACCCGCCGACCGTGCAGGACGGCAAGGTGATCGACGAGGGCGAATACCGCGAGCAACAGGAGTTCAGCGCGGTATTGGCTGACCTGGTCAAAGGCCTGCCCGCAAATACTGAACAAGCGGCTTTGGAACAGGGCGTCCAGGCGCTGCGCCAGGCCATCGACCAGCGTCAGGAAGGTACTGCGGTCGCCAAACAGGCCCGGCAGTTGGGTGCGCGACTGGCGGTGGCCTACGAGGTCAGCCAGGCCCCGGTGATTACCCCGGACCCCGCCCGCGGCGCTGCGCTGTACGCACAGAACTGCTCGATCTGCCACGGCGACACCGGCGCCGGCGATGGCCCGGCTGGCGTGGGCCTGGAGCCTGCACCCGCCAACCTGCGCGATGTCTCGCGCCTGGATCAGTTAAGCCTGTTCGACCTCTATAACACCCTGGCCCTGGGTATAGACGGCACCGAAATGCCGTCGTTTGCCGACCAGCTGGACGACCGCCAACGCTGGGATGTGGCCGCGTATATCGCCAGCTTCACCGCCAAGCCGGAAGCGGGCAAAGGTGACAAGACCTGGAGCCTCGCCGACCTGGCTCGCCAAACCCCGGCCGAAGTCGCCGTCAACGAAGGCACTGCGGCCGTCGAGGCATTCCGCGCCCAGCGTGCCCAGCCGCCGCAGGTAAAGCGCGGCCCGGCGCAATTGCTCGAATACACTGCCAGCACACTGGACAAGAGCCTGGCGGCCTACCGCGCAGGCGACCACGATCAGGCCTATGACCTGTCAGTGGCGGCCTACCTGGAGGGTTTCGAGCTGGTGGAAAGCTCGCTGGACAACATCGACACCCAGGCGCGCAAGGACACCGAAAAATCGCTGATGGCCTACCGTCAGTCCCTGCAGGACGGCCTGCCCGAGGCCCAGGCCGAACAGCGTCTGGCCGACGCCAAAACCAAGCTCGAGCAGGCGGCCAAGCTGCTGGGCAGCGATGGCCTGAGCTGGACGCTGAGCTATATCTCCGGTTTGCTGATCCTGCTGCGTGAAGGCCTCGAGGCGATTCTGGTGCTGGCGGCGATCCTGGCCTTCCTGCGCAATACCGGGCAGCAGTCGGCAGTACGCAGCGTAAACATCGGTTGGGGTCTGGCGCTGGTTGCCGGCTTCGCCACCTGGGCGCTGGCGGCCTATGTGATCGATGTGGGGGGCGCTCAGCGCGAACTTCTGGAAGGCTGCACGGCGCTGTTCGCCGCGGTAATGGTGCTGTGGCTTGGCGTGTGGATGCATGACCGCCGCCACGCTGCCGCCTGGAAGGACTACATCAAGAGCAGCCTGGTCAGCGGTGGCGGGCGCTTCGGCTTTGCCGTGCTGGCATTCTTCTCGGTATACCGCGAATTGTTCGAAGTGATCCTGTTCTACGAGACCCTGTGGCTGCAGGCAGGCCCCGCCGGGCATCAGGCGGTGCTGGCGGGTGGCGCGACGGCACTGGTGCTGCTGGTGGGCCTGGCCTGGGTGATTCTGCGGGGTTCGGCCAAGCTGCCGCTATCGCTGTTCTTCAGCATCAACGCCGCGCTGCTGTGCGCGCTGTCGGTAGTATTCGCCGGGCATGGCGTGAAGGCGCTGCAAGAGGCCGGTGTGCTGGGCACACGGCCAGTGGCGTTCTTTGAGTTTGACTGGCTGGGGATTCATGCCGATGCCTACTCGCTGTCGGCGCAAGCGGTAGCCTTGCTGGCCATCGTGTTCCTTTACGGCCGCTCGTGGCTGGCGGAAAAGCGCAGTGCTGCGGTCAACTGACTGGAGCCTTCGCGGTCCCACAGGGACCGCGCAGGGTCTCAGATCTTGCGCAAGCCTGATGCTCAGGCCGGCTGTGGCGTCTTGAGAATGTTCTGTAGCAATTGGACACTTTCAACGGCGTCATGACCCAGGCTGGTCAGGTAGCCGCCATCCGGCTGATCGGTCAGCCCCTTCTCATGCAGGCGTTGCGCAGCCGCGATCAGGGCAGGGGATGCGGTGCTGGTTATCTTGATGCCTTCCTGGCTGCTGTCGTGTTTGAACAGCGCGAGTACTTCCATTTCGTCGATCAAATCGGGGGTAAAAGGCATGGCGACTCCTGACTTCCAGACAAGGATTGCGGCACTTTCTACGGTGCCTGATCTTCGAGTGTAGCCGGGTTATTCGTCGTCGCCTTGATCCATCTCAGGCGGCAGCTCCGGCAGTGCCCGCAGAGCGTTCTCATACCACTCGCCGTTGAACGCACGGTCCTCTACCAGCATGTTGTCGATTTCGAAGGCCAGCACATGGGCCATCAGGTTCAGAATGTCTTCACGCTCATAGCCGACCAGCGTCAGCTTGTTGAACGTGGCCTTGGCCGCAGGCGGCTCGCCGCTTTCGATCTGGTTTTCGATGGCCTGGGTCAGCGTTGCCTCGGCGAAGGCTTCGTCGTCGTCATTGTCGATGTCGGTGGGCTCGCTCATCGCGGTACTCCTAGGATGGGATGCAACAGTGTGCCATGCCTGTGGCGGCAATGCCCGAGCATTGACGGAGTGCATGACGCTGGTCAGTGGCAGGTGTTCAGTCTATAAAGGCCACGCCAACCCCTTACGGCCTGGAGGCTGTTTCGTCATGCTCAAGCTTTATGGATTCTCGGTCAGCAACTACTACAACATGGTCAAGCTGGCCCTGCTCGAAAAAGGCCTGCCATTCGAAGAAGTCACCTTCTATGGCGGCCAGGCGCCACAGGCGCTGGAAGTGAGCCCGCGGGGCAAGGTGCCGGTGCTTGAAACCGAGCATGGCTTCCTCAGCGAAACCAGTGTGATCCTCGACTATATCGAGCAGACCCAGGGCGGCAAGGCGCTGCTGCCAGCCGACCCGTTCGGCCAAGCCAAGGTGCGGGAGCTGCTCAAGGAAATCGAGTTGTACATCGAGCTGCCTGCGCGTACCTGTTATGCCGAGTCGTTCTTTGGCATGTCGGTCGACCCGCTGATCAAAGAGAAAGCGCGTGCTGACCTGCTGGCCGGGTTTGCCACGCTCAAGCGCAACGGGCGCTTTGCACCTTATGTTGCGGGCGAGCAACTGACACTGGCAGACCTGATGTTCTGCTTCTCGGTCGACCTGGCCAACGCGGTGGGCAAGAAGGTGCTGGACATCGACTTCCTGGCGGACTTCCCGCAGGCCAAGGCGTTGCTGCAACTGATGGGGGAGAACCCGCACATGCCGCGGATCTTGGCGGACAAGGAAGCGTCGATGCCGGCCTTCATGGAGATGATCCGCAGCGGCAAGCGCTGAGTCTGGTGTTGAGCCCTTCGCGGGCATGCCCGCTCCCACAGGTCTGCACCGTTTTTGAAACTTGTGCAATACCTGTGGGAGCGGGCGTGCCCGCGAACGAGGGCGAAGCCCTCGCCTTGGGGGGTTAGCGAGACGCCAACAGGGCCTTGCCACGCACTACGGCAGCACGCACCTGCGCCGGCGCCGTACCACCAATGTGGTCACGCGCATTCACCGAGCCTTCCAGAGTCAGCACGGCAAACACGTCCTGCTCGATCTGGTCGCTGAACTGGCGCAGTTCGTCCAGGCTCATCTCGGCCAGGTCCTTGCCAGTGTCCACACCATACTTCACCGCGTGGCCAACGATCTCGTGGCAGTCGCGGAAAGGCAGGCCGCGGCGAACCAGGTAGTCGGCCAGGTCGGTAGCGGTGGAGAAACCGCGCAGGGCCGCTTCACGCATGATGGCGTGCTTGGGCTTGATCGCCGGGATCATGTCAGCGAAGGCCCGCAGCGAGTCGCGCAGGGTATCGGCGGCGTCGAACAGCGGTTCCTTGTCTTCCTGGTTGTCCTTGTTGTAGGCCAGTGGTTGGCCTTTCATCAGGGTCAGCAGACCGGTCAGGGCGCCGAACACGCGGCCGCTCTTGCCACGTACCAGCTCTGGCACGTCCGGGTTCTTTTTCTGCGGCATGATCGAGCTGCCGGTGCAGAAGCGGTCCGGAAGGTCGATGAACTGGAACTGCGCGCTGGTCCACAGCACCAGCTCTTCAGAGAAGCGCGAAAGGTGCATCATCGCCACGCTGGCAGCGGCGCAGAATTCGATGGCGAAATCACGGTCCGACACGCCATCCAGCGAGTTGCCGGCCACGGCTTCAAAGCCCAGCAGCTTGCAGGTCAGTTCACGGTCGATCGGGTAGGTGGTGCCGGCCAGCGCGGCGCTGCCCAGTGGCATGCGGTTGGTGCGCTTGCGGCAGTCGACCAGGCGCTCATAGTCGCGGCTGAGCATTTCGAACCACGCCAGCAGGTGGTGGCCAAAGGTGACCGGCTGCGCCGTCTGCAGGTGGGTGAAACCAGGCATGATGGTTTCGGCTTCACGCTCTGCCTGCTCCAGCAGGCCCTGTTGCAGGCGGGTGATTTCGGCCAGGATCAGGTCGATTTCGTCGCGCAGCCAAAGGCGGATGTCGGTGGCCACCTGGTCGTTGCGGCTACGCCCGGTGTGCAGCTTCTTGCCGGTGATGCCGATGCGGTCGGTCAGGCGTGCTTCGATGTTCATGTGCACGTCTTCGAGGTCGACACGCCAGTCGAAGTTGCCGGCTTCAATCTCGCCCTGGATGGTTTTCAGGCCATCGATGATGGTGTCGCGCTCGGCGTCACTGAGCACGCCGACCTGCGCCAGCATGGTGGCATGGGCAATCGAACCCATGATGTCGTGACGGTACAGGCGCTTGTCGAAATCTACCGAGGCGGTGAAACGGGCGACGAAGGCGTCGACGGGCTCACTGAAGCGGCCGCCCCAGGACTGATTGGTCTTCTCGGTGCTCATGGATTCACTCATTGCAGGCGTGAACGAAAAAGTGGCGTCGATGATAGCAGGGTTGGGCTGGCTGCCGCAGGGCGCCGGTCGAGAGAAATGCCCGGAAAATCGCAGAGAAGGATTTCAAGGAATGAACGGCAGTGTTCCACGGACCGTCTACAGTTGGACAAAGGACTGGCAGTGAATCTGCCGGGCCGAGTGAATCTTTGGCCATCGCACCGGTCTAGAGCGTGACCGCAGTGTCGCTCGAACCACACCTGTCTACGCTATACCTGTGCGAGACTCATTCAGGAATCCAGCGCAATTATGAATGTCCTGATCGTTGATGACGAACCCCAAGGCCGTGAACGCCTCACCCGGCTGCTCGGCGAACTGGAGGGTTACACTGTGCTGGAGCCCAGCGCCACCAACGGCGATGAGGCCTTGGCGCTGATTGAAAGCCTCAAGCCCGATGTGGTCCTGCTGGACATCGGCATGCCAGGCCTGGATGGCCTGCAGGTTGCCGCTCGCCTGTGCGAACGCGAGGCGCCGCCCGCGGTGGTGTTTTGCTCCGGGGATGATGAATACGGTGCAGAGGCATTCAAGGACAGTACCCTCAGCCATGTGACCAAGCCCTTCCAGGCCCACGCCTTGCGTGATGCCCTGCGCAAGGCCGAAAAACCCAACCGCGCCCAATTGGCGGCGCTTACCCGGCCGGCCAATGAAGGCGGCGGCCCACGCAGCCATATCAGCGCCCGCACGCGCAAAGGCATCGAACTGATCCCGTTACCCCAGGTGATCTATTTCATTGCCGACCACAAGTATGTGACCTTGCGTCACGAAGCCGGTGAAGTGCTGCTTGACGAGCCACTAAAAGCCCTGGAAGACGAATTTGGCGAACGCTTCGTGCGCATCCACCGCAATGCGTTGGTCGCCCGCGAGCGCATCGAACGCTTGCAGCGCACCCCACTGGGTCACTTTCAGCTGTATCTGAAAGGCCTGGACGGCGATGCCTTGACCGTCAGCCGTCGCCATGTGGCCGGTGTGCGCAAGATGATGCAGACCCTCTGAGGCCCTTGGACTCGGCCCGCACCTGCACCTGAACTGCGTATGAGCTGTTGATCCGTATCTGCAAGCGATACCGGCGATGCTGTTATGATCGACGGTATTTCTCTGGATCGGGGCGTTTCATGTCCACTCGCGAAATCCGCATTGCCACCCGTAAAAGTGCTTTGGCCCTGTGGCAGGCCGAATACGTCAAGGCCCGCCTCGAGCAGGCTCACACCGGTCTGCAGGTGACCCTGGTACCCATGGTCAGCCGCGGTGACAAGTTGCTCGACGCGCCGCTGGCAAAAATCGGCGGTAAGGGGCTGTTCGTCAAGGAACTGGAAACCGCGCTGCTGGACAACGAAGCCGACATCGCCGTGCATTCGATGAAGGACGTGCCCATGGACTTCCCCGAGGGCCTGGGCCTTTACTGCATCTGCGAGCGTGAAGACCCGCGTGATGCCTTCGTTTCCAATACCTTTGACAGCCTCGAAGCGCTGCCCGCCGGCAGTATCGTCGGCACCTCAAGCCTGCGCCGTCAGGCCCAGTTACTGGCGCGCCGCCCGGACCTGCAAATCCGTTTTCTGCGCGGCAACGTCAACACCCGCCTGGCGAAGCTGGATGCCGGCGAGTACGACGCCATCATCCTCGCCGCCGCGGGCCTGATCCGTCTGGGCTTCGAAGACCGCATCACCTCCACCATCAGCGTCGATGACAGCCTGCCGGCAGGTGGTCAGGGTGCGGTGGGCATCGAGTGCCGCAGTGCGGACGTTGAGATCCATGCACTGCTGGCGCCACTGCACCATGTCGACACCGCTGACCGGGTGATGGCCGAGCGCGCGCTGAACAAACGCCTGAATGGTGGCTGCCAAGTGCCGATCGCCTGCTACGCGGTCCTTGAGGGTGACCAGTTGTGGCTGCGTGGCCTGGTCGGCCAGCCTAGCGGCGGGACCTTGCTGGTGGCCGATGCCCGTGCACCCCGTGCTGCCGCCGAGGCCCTGGGCGTACAGGTGGCCGAAGACCTGCTGGGGCAGGGCGCCGAGGCCATTCTCAAGGAAGTCTACGGCGAGGCCGGTCACCCGTGAGCCAATGGCGCCTGTTGCTGACCCGGCCTGCCGAGGACTGTGCGGCGCTGGCGCAAAGCCTGGCGGCTGCGGGAGTGGGCAGCAGTTGCCTGCCACTGCTGGAAATTGAACCTATTACCGTGCAAGCCCCACAGCGACTGTCGCTGGAGGGCTTGCATGACTTCCAGGCGATCATTGTGGTCAGCAAGCCGGCCGCCCGGCTGTTGCTTGAGCATCTGGCCGAGACCAGCATCCAGCCTCCGCAGCGAGGCTGGTTCACCGTGGGTGAGGCAACCGCCGGGGTGCTGCAGGGTACTGGGCTGGAGGTTAGCTTTCCGCCGCGTGGCGATGACAGCGAAGCCTTGCTGGCACTGCCGGCCCTGCGCCAGGCACTTACCGAGCTGGCACCGCGTGTCTTGATCGTTCGCGGCGTCGGAGGTCGCGAACTGCTGGCAGAGCGTCTTGCAGAGCAAGGTGCTAGTGTCGAATATCTGGAACTGTATCGTCGCTGCCTGCCGGCCTACCCGGCGGGTACGCTGATGCGCCGCATTGAAGCGGAACGCCTCAATGGCCTGGTGGTCAGCAGTGGGCAGGGTTTTGAACATTTGCAGCAGATGGCCGGTGCCGATTGGCTGCGGTTGGCCCAGTTGCCGCTGTTCGTGCCCAGCCCGCGGGTCGCCGAGCAGGCCAAGGCCGCCGGGGCCCAACAGGTTGTGGATTGCCGTGGCGCCAGTGCCACGGCCTTGCTGGCAGCCGTGCAGCGTAGCGCTGCACCTGCCTCTTAAGGCGCTAAGCTGAATGCGGTGCGCCCCCATGCAAAGGATGGATACGTGAGCGAGACTGTCTTGTCCAATAACGATCAACCGTCGGCGCAGGCGCCTGCGGAACCCGTTACCACCCCACCTGCCAAGCGCTCCGGCAGTGGCCTGGCAGCGCTGGCCTTGCTGCTTGGAGCGGCCGGGGTGGCGGTAGGTGGCTGGGGTGTCTGGCAGGTGCGTCAACTGCAGGGCAGTGAGTTCAACCAGGGCCAGCACATCGAGGCGCTGACCCAGCGCGCCGAGGCGCTGCAGCAACGTGAACAGCAGATCAGTGCGCAACTGGCCAGTCTGCCAGCCGCCAGCGAGCTGGAAGACCGCCGGCGTTTGGTAGCCCAACTGCAGGGCGACCAGCAGCGTCTCAGCCAGCGCCTGGAAACCGTGCTGGGAGAAAGCCGCAAAGAGTGGCGTCTGGCCGAAGCCGAGCACCTCCTGCGGCTGGCTACCCTGCGCCTTTCGGCGTTGCAGGACATCACCAGTGCCAAAGCCCTGGTCGAAGGCGCCGACGAGATCCTGCGCGAGCAGAGCGACCCGGGCGCCTTCGCCGCCCGCGAGCAACTGGCCCGCAGCCTGGCCACGCTCAACAGCACTCAGCAACCGGACCGTACTGGCCTGTTCTTGAAACTGGCTGCACAGCGTGAGCTGGTACAGCAGCTGAGCGCCCAGTCCCCCGAGTTCGACAGTAACGCCGATGCGCTTGGCGCCCTGACCGCCGACGGTGATGGTGCCAGCAGGCTGTCGCAGTGGTGGGCAGAAATATCCAAGTACTTCCAGATCGACTTCAATGCCGATGAAAACGTGCGTCCGTTGCTGGCCGGGCAGCAACTGAACCAGCTGCGTCTGGCCCTGAGCCTGACTATCGAGCAGGCCCAGTGGGCGGCGCTCAATGGTGATGCCAAGGTTTACACGCAGGCGCTGGACGACGCCCGCAGCGTACTGCTGGCCAACTTCAACGCAGACAACCCGCAAAGCAAGGCCATGCTCGACAGCCTCAATGCCCTGGCCGATCAGCCGGTGTCGGTGGTTACCCCTGACCTTAGTGAAAGCCTGGCGGCAGTGCAGGCCTATATTCAGCGCCGTCACCTGCCGGCCGAGGCTGAAGGGGGCAAGCCATGAAGCGTGTCTACTTGTTGGCCGTGCTTGCGATCGTGGTTGCTGCGGCACTGGGCATCGCGGTCGCCAAGCACAGCGGCTATGTACTGATTTCCTATGGTGGCTTCCGTTATCAGTCGGGGCTGTGGGCAGCCTTGGCGGGTATTTTGGCGGTCGTCCTGCTGCTGTGGTTGCTGCGCTATCTGGTCGGCCTGGTGCTGACTTCCAGTGGTGTGGTCAACCCGTGGTCACGGCGTAACCGCAGCCGACGTATCCGCCTGGCGATCGAACAGGGCCAGCTCGATCTTGCCGAAGGCCGCTGGGCCAGTGCCCAACGGCACTTGCACCGTGCCGCCGAGGCTGAGCGCCAACCGTTGCTGTACTACCTTGGTGCCGCGCGTGCTGCCAACGAACAAGGCCGTACCGAAGACAGCGACAACTTGCTGGAGCGCGCCCTGGAGCGCCAGCCGCAAGCGGAGCTGGCCATTGCCCTGACCCATGCCCAGTTGCAAATGGATCGTGGCGAAAACGATGGGGCGCTGGAAACCCTGCTGGCCATGCAGGAACGCCACCCGCACAACGGCCAGGTGCTGCGCTTGCTACAACGCCTTTACGTGGAGCGCGGCGACTGGTCTGCGCTGATCCGCCTGCTGCCCGACCTGCGCAAGGGCAAGGTGCTGCCGGCCGCCGAGTTGGCTGCTCTGGAGCAACGCGCCTGGGGCCAGAACCTGAGCCTGGCGACCACCCGTGGCGAAGATGCGCTCAGTGCACGTCAATCCTTGGAGCGCGCTTGGCAGCAGCTGACCGCAGCCCAGCGCCAGGAGCCACAACTGGTGCTGGCGTACGCCGAGCAACTGCGCCAGGTAGGTGCCCAGAACGAAGCCGAACAAGTACTGCGCACGGCCCTCAAGCGCGACTACGAAAGCCACCTGGCCCGTCTTTACGGCCTGGTGCGTGGTGATGACCCGGTGCGTCAGCTGCAAACCGCCGAAGGTTGGCTCAAGGCTCACCCGCAAGACGCCAGCCTGCTGCTGACATTGGGCCGTCTGAGCCTGCAAAACCGCTTGTGGGGCAAGGCGCGTGACTACCTGGAAAGCAGCCTGCGCATGGAGCGCAACCCCGAGGCCTGTGCTGAGCTGGCCCGCCTGCTCGCGGGGCTGGGCGAGACCGAGCGCAGCAACCAGCTGTTCCAGGAGGGCCTTGGCCTGCTGGACGAGCGCCTGCTGGCGCTGCCTTTGCCAGAAGGCGTGCGCGCCTGACCTACCCCAAGGCCCGCGCAAAGGTGCGGGCATTGGGGGCAGGTAATTTATCTTTCGCTGTCAGTTTGATCTGAAGTCTATTTCTTCCGTCGCCTCCTACGGCATATCTGGAAATTTCCTACGCGTTTCAGTGACTTGTCGTTGCTGTCGTGCCTTGAAACAAAGCGTGTCTTTCCTCTACCGTTTCAAGCCACTACTTTTTCCCCGGGACCTTCACCGCCCATGCTGCCGGCCCGTTTGCGCACCTTTTTTCTTCCTGCCTGCCTGGTCGCACTGGCAGTACTGGTTGCGTCTTTCCGTCTGGAAAACACAGTGGGGCTGATGCCGTGCCCATTGTGCCTCAGCCAACGGTTGCTGCTTGGCGGGTACGCGCTCCTGTGTTTCGCAGCCGTGCTGCAGGCACCGGGCACGCGGGGCATCCTTCGTTATGCTCGGCTGGCGCTGGGCTGCTCGCTGGCCGGCGCATTGCTGGCAGCACGGCATGTCTGGTTGCAGGGGGCTGAGGGGGTCAATGAGGTATGCCCGGTGCCGATCGGGCGAGTGTTCGAACAATCCTGGGGTGAGGCGGCACGGCAACTGTTGCTGGGTGGCCCGGATTGTCGTTCGCTTGCCTGGAGTTTTCTCGATCTGACACTGCCGGAATGGAGCCTGTTAGCCTTCCTGCTGCTGGCGGTGCTGCCCTTGAGTTGCCTGCTGGCGTATCGTTTCCGCACCCTGGCAAGAGCATGACCTGGCGCAAGGTTGTGCCATTAGCGCGACCAATGGTGATGTAACAGGGTATTAAACACTTGTATGAACTTTGTGTGCTGCGTACCTTGAAGGGCAGCACGCGCGGGAATAATCTCCCAGCACGCATACCGGAAAAACAACTGCTCGATGCCGTCCTGCTGATGTCACCTTTGTGCTGCGCGGTCGTGGTGCGAGGTGCAGCGGCATCTACCCAGAAGGGAAGAGATCGCCATGCTCGATAGTTGTCAGAACGCCCAGGAACGCTGGGGTGGGGTTCACAAGCTGATCGACCGTTGGCTGGAGGAGCGCCAGGAACTGGTGCAGGCTTTTCGCGCCCTGCGCGATGTGAGGCCAGCCTTCGCCGACAAGGACACCAACGGGGACTTTTGCGCCCTTCTGGTCGACTACGTTTCGGCGTGGCACTTCGAAGTCTGCGAGCAACTGGTCAGCGAGGCCAAGGCGTTCGGAGACGAGAAGGCGCTGAAGCTGGCCGAAGAGATCAACCCGCGGATCAACGACAGTACTCAGATCGCACTGGCCTTCAACGACCATTGCGCCAAGGGGGAGTGCAAGGACACCGAACGCTTTGCCGAGAAGCTGGCCAAGTTGGGCGGGTTGTTGCATGAGCGCTTCGAGCTTGAAGACTGCCTGATCGAAGTGCTGCACAACGCACACAAGGAAGAGGGTGCAGTGCAGGCCTGAGGTTGGCGTCAGTCACCAACCGCCAGCAGTTCGATCTCGAATATCAAGGGGGTATAGGGTGCAATCAGGTCTCCCGCCCCCTCGGCGCCATAGGCTTGCGCTGAAGGAATTACCAAGCGCCATTTGGCGCCGGTGTGCATTTTCGGCAACGCGACCTGCCAGCCTTCGATAACCGAATCCAGGTTGAACCATTGGGGGGTTTGGTTTTGGTCGAATATTGAGCCATCCGGCAATCTGCCCACATAACGCACCTGCACTTTGCCGCCCGCTTTTGGCTGTGCGCCCGTGCCTGCCTGCAATTCGCTGTACAGCACACCTTCCGTTAGTTCGTGCACCCCATAACGCCCACGTTCATTAGCCATGAAACGCGTTTCGGCGGCCTGCAGCTTTTGCGTAGCGGCGTCACCTTCCTGGGCTTCAAGCTGCTGCAGCACTGCCTGCATGCGTGTCTTGTCGAGCTTGAGGGGTTGCCCCTGATAGGACTGTTTCAGGCCTTCGACCAGTGCATCCAGTTGCAAGCCCGGCATCTCCTGGCGCAGGCGTTCACCCAGGCTGGCACCCAGGCTGTAGGCCAAATCGTGGTCGTCGTTGTCGGCCAAGGCGAGGGGTGCCATCAGGCATAAACCCAAAACAAGATTTCGAGGCAACGCCTGACTCCCAAATACCAGCAATGATTAATTCAGCAACTACACTTTCACGCAGCTGCAAGATAACAACTTTGCCCAGGCATGCAACGCGGCGTAAACATTACGGTCAACATGCCCTAGCGGCGGTAGCAGCAGAAGCATAGTATGAACCGCAATCTCGTCAGCCAGGAGGTAAACCATGTCGGCCAAAAAGAAGCCAGTAAGTACGCCGTTACACCTGCTCCAGCAACTTTCGGGCAGCTTGCTCGAACACTTGGAAGAGGCCTGCTCGCAAGCGCTGGCTGATGCGGAAAAACTGCTGGCGAAGTTGGAAAAGCAGCGTGGCAAGGCGCAGGAAAAACTGCACAACGGTCGCCTGAAACTGCAGGACGCGGCCAAGGCAGGTAAAGCCAAGGCGCAAAACAAGGCGCAAAAAGCCATCGGTGAACTTGAAGAACTGCTCGAGTCTCTCAAGGAGCGTCAAACTCAGACTCGCTCTTACATTCAGCAACTCAAACGCGATGCTCAGGACAGCCTCAAGCTGGCTCAGGGTGTAGGTAAAGTACGCGAAGCTGCAGGCAAGGCCCTTGATCAACGTGCGGCCAAACCGGCTGCCAAGGCAACCGCTGCCGCCAAGCCTGCGGCCAAACCGGCTGCCAAGGCGACCGCTGCCGCCAAGCCTGCGGCCAAACCGGCTGCCAAGGCGACCGCTACCGCCAAGCCTGCGGCCAAACCGGCTGCCAGGGCGACCGCTGCCACCAAGCCTGCGGCCAAACCGGCTGCCAAGGCGACCGCTGCCGCCAAGCCTGCAGCCAAACCGGCTGCCAAGACGACCGCTGCCGCCAAGCCTGTGGCCAAACCGGCTGCCAAGGCGACCGCTGCCGCCAAGCCTGCGGCCAAACCGGCTGCCAAGGTGACCGCTGCCGCCAAGCCTGCGGCGAAACCGGCTGCCAGGGCGACTGCGGCAGCCAAACCTGCGGCCAAGCCAGCTGCCAAAGCCCCTGCTGCCAAGCCGGCCGCAAAACCAGCTGCCGCCAAGGCACCTGCACGCACGGCCGCCAAACCCGCCGCCAATCCTGCTGAAGCCAAGCCCGCTACACCGGCCGCCGCAACCAACTCGGTGAGCCCGGCTGCTGCAGCACCGTCGGCACCTGTGAGCACGCCGTCTCAGGTACCTTCGGCGTCCTGAAGCGCAGCCGCTGCGACGCGCAACTGAACTAGCGCGTCATGATGCAAAGCCTGGTCCGGTGCCAGCCGGGCCAGCCAGTCGTCCGTGGGCTCATGGGAGCCCGCGGGCCACTGTTGCGAGCGTTCCTGCAAGCGCTCCAGCAAGGCTTTTTCTGCCTGCAACTCCAACCCCTTCACCTGTTCACGCAATGCCGCCAGTTGTGCATCAGCCGACGCTGGGGTTCGCCATTGCTGGCGCAGGCTGCGTAGCGGGGTAACCACGTCACGCTGCCAGGGCTCGGCAAGTTCTTGCAGTGCATGCGCGCGTTCGCCCAGCACGGCCACACCACGTGCTTGCAGCCAGGTCGCGCACAGCAGCAGGCAGACATCGCCACCCAGTGCCTGCAGTTCAAGGCAGGCGGCTTCCACGCCGGGCCTGGCATACAGGGCCAGGGCGTAATTCCACAGGTCGGTGTGCATGGTTCCACTCGCGCTATGGGCCGAGGAAGCTGGTAGACTCCGCGACCATCATGATCAGACTATCCAACCTCACTTTACAGCGTGGTCCGCAGCGCTTGCTAGAAGGCGCCGAGATGACCCTGCACGCCGGTCACAAGGCCGGCCTGATCGGCGCCAACGGCGCCGGAAAATCCAGCCTGTTCGCCTTGCTGCGCGGTGAACTGTCGCCCGATGCCGGTGACTGCCAACTGCCCGGCGACTGGCGCATCGCCCACATGCGTCAAGAGGTCGACACCCTCGACCGCCTGGCTGTGGACTATGTGCTTGACGGCGACGTGCGCCTGCGCAAGGTCCAGGCCGAACTGGCCGCGGCCGAGCAGGCCCACGACGGCACCGCCCTGGCGCGCCTGCACAGTGAGCTGGAAAGCGCCGACGGCTATACCGCCGACGCCCGTGCGCGCAAGTTGCTGGCTGGGCTGGGCTTCACCAACGACCAGATGGACCGCCGTGTCGGCGATTTCTCTGGTGGCTGGCGGATGCGCCTGAACCTGGCCCAGGCACTGATGTGCCCGTCCGACCTGTTGCTGCTCGACGAGCCCACCAACCACCTCGACCTCGACGCTATCCTGTGGCTGGAAGACTGGCTCAAGGGCTACCCCGGCACATTGTTGCTGATCTCCCACGACCGTGACTTCCTCGATGCCGTGGTCGACCATGTGCTGCACGTCGAGCAGCGCAAGCTCAACTTGTACAAAGGCGGCTACACCGCCTTTGAGCGCACCCGTGCCGAGCGCCTGGCGCAGCAGCAGCAAGCCTACGAGAAGCAGCAGGCGCAGCGCGCGCACATGGAAAAGTACATTGCCCGCTTCAAGGCGCAAGCCACCAAGGCCCGTCAGGCGCAAAGCCGGATCAAGGCCCTGGAGCGCATGGAAGAGCTGTCGGCGGCGCATGTCGACTCGCCGTTCGACTTTGTCTTCCGTGAATCGCAGAAAATTTCCAGCCCGTTGCTTAGCCTTTCCGAAGGTCGCCTGGGTTATGGCGACAAGGCCATCCTCGACAAGGTCAAGCTGCAGCTGACCCCGGGTGCTCGTATTGGTCTGCTCGGGCCCAATGGCGCCGGCAAGTCGACCCTGATCAAGAACCTTGCAGGTGAGCTGGAGCCGTTGTCGGGCCGCCTGGTTCGTGGCGAGAACCTGGCTGTAGGCTACTTTGCCCAGCACCAGCTGGACTCGCTGGACGACAAGGCCAGCCCGCTGCTGCACCTGCAGCGCATCGCTCCTACCGAGCGTGAGCAGACGCTGCGCGACTTCCTCGGCGGCTTCGACTTCCACGGTGCCCGTTGCGACGAGCCGGTGGTGAACTTCTCCGGTGGCGAAAAGGCCCGCCTGGCACTCGCGCTGATTGCCTGGGAGCGGCCAAACCTGCTGCTGCTCGACGAACCGACCAACCACCTCGATCTGGAAATGCGTCTGGCGCTGACCATGGCCTTGCAGGAGTTTGCCGGTGCAGTGGTGGTGGTGTCCCACGACCGTCATTTGCTCAAGAGCACCACGGACGACTTCCTGCTGGTGGCCGACGGCAAGGTCGACACCTTCGACGGTGACCTGGAGGACTACAGCCGCTGGCTGGTCGAGTACCGCCAGCGCAGTGCGCCGGCCAGTACTGCACCGGTCAACCCGGACAAGACCGACAAGAAAGCCCAGCGCCAGGCTGCCGCAGCCTTGCGTCAGCAGTTGGCGCCGCACAAGAAGGCTGCCGACAAGCTGGAAACCGAGCTCAACCAGGTGCACGCGCAATTGGCCGAGATCGAGACCGCGCTGGGTGATGGTGGCCTTTACGATGCGGCGCGCAAGGACGAGTTGCGCGACCTGCTGGCGCGCCAGACCCGGCTCAAGCAACGCGAAGGCGAGCTGGAAGAGGCCTGGATGGAAGCGCTGGAAACCCTGGAAAGCATGCAGGCCGAACTCGAGGCGTTGTCCTGATGGAGGAACTGCGTTCGCTGCTGCCAGGGCAATGGATGGACACCTTCTGGCTGGGTTTGCAGATCCTCCTGATCCTGGCAGCGGCGTTCATCCTGCAACGTATCGTCGCCCGCGGGCTGAGCCGTCTGGGCCAGCGTTACCCGTTACCGCCGGAGCTGCTGGTGCCCGTGCGCGGTGGCCTGCGCTGGCTGATCATGGGCAGCGCGCTGCTGTTCGTGCTGGAGCGCATGGGTGTTTCGGCAACCGT
This sequence comes from Pseudomonas sp. YQ_6, assembly GCF_043103245.1. Taxonomy (NCBI): domain Bacteria; kingdom Pseudomonadati; phylum Pseudomonadota; class Gammaproteobacteria; order Pseudomonadales; family Pseudomonadaceae; genus Pseudomonas; species Pseudomonas sp. YQ_6. The sequence continues at coordinate 289,967 of NZ_JBICJR010000038.1, read as the reverse complement.
GTTGTGGACAGCACTTTCCGGCTTCGTAGCGGTAGCGGCGGTGGCCTTCTTCGCCATGTGGAGCGTGCTGTCCAACCTGTTGTGCGCGGTGTTGATCTTCACGGTCGGGCCGTTTCGCATCGGCGATGTGGTCGAGCTGGTCGACACCCTCGACAAGCCAGGCGTGAAAGGCCGGGTGATTGCTATCAACCTGCTTTTTACCACCCTGCTGGAAGTGCCCGAAGCGGGCGGAGCGCTGGTGCAGGTGCCCAATAGTCAGTTCTTCCAGAAGTCGGTGCGGCGCTGGCGCGGGGCCGAGGTACAGGCCCTGCACAAAGACACAGCTGCCGAAGCTGACTGAGCCTGTTCTGGCCCCTTCGCGGGCACGCCCGCTCCCGCAGGTATTCCACAGCGTCTGAAAATGCACTGTAGGTGTGGGAGCGGGCGTGCCCGCGAAGAGGCCAGGTCAGGCCACACAAATCCATCAGAAATCACTGGTTATTTTTTCGCCAAAACCTTAGCTTAACGTTTTGCAACATATGTTCGAGCGAGGTGTGTGATGTCGATGGAAGTATGGTTAGGCTTTTTTGCCGCCTGCTGGGTGATCAGCCTTTCACCCGGTGCCGGGGCGATTGCCTCGATGTCCAGCGGCCTGCAATACGGCTTCTGGCGTGGTTACTGGAACGCCCTGGGCCTGCAGCTGGGCCTGATCATGCAGATCGCCATCATCGCCGCCGGCGTCGGTGCCGTGCTGGCTGCCTCGGCCACGGCGTTCCAGGTCATCAAGTGGTTTGGCGTCGGCTACCTTGTGTACCTGGCCTATAAGCAGTGGCGTGCCCTGCCGATGGACATGAGCGATGAATCAGGCGTGCGCCCGATCGGCAAGCCGCTGAGCCTGGTGTTCCGTGGTTTCCTGGTCAACATCAGTAACCCCAAGGCGCTGGTGTTCATGCTGGCGGTGCTGCCGCAGTTCCTCAACCCGCATGCGCCGCTGCTGCCGCAGTATATGGCGATCACCGTGACCATGGTCACGGTCGACCTGCTGGTGATGGCGGGGTACACCGGGTTGGCTTCGCAGGTGTTGCGCCTGTTGCGTACGCCTAAACAGCAGAAGCGCTTGAACCGGACCTTTGCCGGGTTGTTCATTGGTGCAGCCACCTTCCTGGCGACCTTGCGCCGCGCGCCCGTCTGACAGAGCGCATACAAGCCATTCGCGGGAAAACCCGCGATTGGCCCATCACTATTTTTCCTTGTCCACCAACCCCTTCAGCAGATCTATCGGCAGCGGGAAGACGATGGTCGAGCTCTTGTCCCCGGCAATCATCCCCAGCGTCTGCATATAGCGCAACTGCATCGCCCCTGGCTCCTTGCTCAGCATTTGCGCGGCTTGCATCAGTTTCTCCGACGCCTGCAGTTCACCTTCTGCATGAATCACCTTGGCCCGACGTTCGCGCTCGGCCTCGGCCTGGCGGGCGATGGCGCGTACCATCGACTCGTTCAGATCCACGTGCTTGATCTCGACGTTGGCCACCTTGATGCCCCAGGCATCCGTCTGAGCATCCAGCACCTGACGGATGTCCAGATTAAGTTGCTCGCGTTCTGCCAACAGCTCATCCAGTTCGTGCTTGCCCAGCACCGCACGCAGGGTCGTCTGGGCCAGCTGGCTGGTCGCCACCAGAAAATCCTCGACCTGAATGATCGCTTTCTGCGGGTCGAGCACGCGAAAGTACAACACTGCGTTGACCTTGACCGAAACGTTGTCGCGGGTGATCACATCCTGCGGTGGTACATCCAGTACCACTGTACGCAGGTCGACCCGTACCATTTGCTGGATCACCGGGATCAACAGGATCAGCCCCGGCCCTTTGACCTGCCAGAAGCGCCCCAGCTGGAACACCACGCCCCGCTCGTATTCGCGCAGGATGCGAAACGCCGACAGCACCAGTATGGTCAGCACGATCAGCACGGCACCGAAACCCACTTGCATGAACATGGTCATTCTCCTTGCGTCGCAGGGGCGGCGGCGCTCACTTCCAGCATCACGCCATGGCGCGCGGTCACCCGCACGTTCTGACCAGTTTGCAGCGGCGTTGCACACTGCGCTTGCCATTGCTCACCCTGAGCCAGCACAACGCCACAGAACGGGTCGCCTGCCATCACCTGAGTAACGGTGACCAGGCTGCCGACCAGCCCGGCGTCGCCGCTGACCAGTGCCCGTTGGCGCGCCTTGAGGGCCATGCCTAGCACGCCACCAATCAGTAACGCCGACAGCAGTGCCAGGGTGCCGATCAAGGCCAAAGGGATGCCGAAACCAGGGGCGTCGGTATCGATCAGGATCAACGCCCCGACCACAAAGGCAACGATGCCGCCAAAGCCGACCACGCCGAAACTGGGCAGGAAGGCTTCAGCGATCATGAACGCGATACCGAGCAGGATCAGTGCCACCCCGGCGAAACTCACCGGCAGCAGTTGCAGGGCATACAGCGCCAGCAACAGGCAGATGCCGCCGACTACACCGCCAACTGTCGAGCCGGGGTTCATGAATTCGAACAGCAGGCCGTACACGCCAATCATGATCAGGATCAGCGCCACGCTGGGGTTGGTGATCACCGCCAGTACCCGTGTGCGCCAGTCCGGCAGGTGTTCGACCACGCTGGCGCCCGCGGTCTGCAGCTGGCGTGGCTGGCCGGCCACCTGGAGCGTTTTGCCGTCGAGCTTGCGCAGCAGGTCAGATAGGTCATCGGCCACCTGATCGATCACGTTCAACCGCAAGGCCTCGCTGGCGGACAGGCTGACCGCCTCGCGCACGGCCTTTTCCGCCCAGTCGGCGTTGCGGCCGCGCATCTGCGCCAGGCCACGGATGTAGGCGGCGGCGTCGTTGACCTGTTTGCGAGCGAGAGTTTCATCGTCGCCGCCTTTGGCTTTGTCGTCACTGGGCGTGCCAGGCGCACCGCCGATCCGCACCGGCGTGGCAGCTCCCAGATTGGTTCCGGGCGCCATCGCCGCGACATGGCTGGCGTAGAGAATATAGGTGCCGGCGCTGGCGGCGCGGGCTCCGCTGGGGGCAACGTAGCTGGCGACCGGTACAGGGCTGGCGAGAATTGCCTTGATCATCTGGCGCATGGCGCTGTCCAGCCCGCCCGGGGTATCCATGCGGATAACCACCAGTTGCGCGCCTTGCGCCTGGGCCTGGCTGAGGCTGCGCACCAGGTAGTCGGCGCTGGCCGGGCCGATGGCGTCGTCGATGTTCAGCACCCATACCGCGCCGGGCGCTGCCTTGCCACCTGGCGTGATGCCAAGCAATAACAGCAGCAACAGCAAACGCCAGCAGCGGGCGATCACCTGTCGTCACCTCATTTGCGCGTATTACACAAGTTTAGCCCCGCCCACCCGTACCCGGCCTAAAATTGGAGATTGGGGGGCGAAACCGGAGGTGCATCATGCGTATGGCAAAGACCCTGCAGGCCCGCCTGGACAAGGCCAACTGCGACTACGACATTATTCCCCACCCACATTCGGCCACCAGCCTGGAGTCGGCCCGAACGGCCGGCGTGCCCGCCGAGCGGGTCGCCAAGTCGGTGATGCTCGATGACCGTCATGGCAACTACATCATGGCCGTGCTACCGGCCAACCGGCACTTGGACATGACCAAGGTGCGTATGTCCGGGGCGTGGCATCTGACCCGTGAAAGCGGTCTGCCGAGCCTGTTCAACGACTGCGAGCGCGGTGCCGTGCCGGCCCTTGGCGATGCCTACCAGATAAAAATGCTGCTCGACCCGAGTCTTACCCGCCAAGGCGATGTCTACCTGGAGGCGGGTGACCACGATCACCTGATTCACATGAGCATGGAGCAGTACATGAAACTGGTGCCGCACGCCGAAGTGCGCGAGCTGTGCTGATGTCTTCAAACCAATGCCAGGCGGGCGTCGTGGACGGCTTGCCTGGCGCTCAGGAGGAACCATGGAAGCGCCGATCCATCCCTTTGCCGACCTGTTCAAGCAGCTGGGCTTGCCCGACGATCCCACGAGTATCGATCAGTTCATCACCAGCCATTCCCCGCTGAAGAACGAAATCAAGCTGGTGGACGCGCCGTTCTGGAACGACTCTCAGCGGGCATTTCTCAAGGACAGCATCATTGAAGATTCCGATTGGGCCGTGCCCTTCGATCAACTCAACGAAGCGTTGCGCCGCCCCCGAAAATAAAGCGCCGAGCGGCACCTGACGAGTGATCGGCCGTTGCTATGCTCAGGAAAACAATAAGGGGATGGCGCGATGAAAGATCCCTACGCACCAGGTTTCTGGTGTTCCGTGACGATCCTGGGCACCCTGACGGCCAGTTACTTCTATGGCATCAGACAGACGCAACAGATGAACCAGGCCGTGCATTTCCTGTACGCCGCTGCCGCAGTCACTGTAGCGGTTGCACTGGTGGCGCTGACATGGATCGCCTGGCAGCAGCTGCGCCTGAACAAGCGCGAAGTGGTGCAGGGGCGAACGCTGCTGACCATCTGGAACACCAAGGTTGCGCTACGCCGCGTCGAGACGGTCTTCGACCGTTATTTCTGGGGCAGCTACTGGCATTCGGGGCGTACCTTCGAAGAGGTCATGGGCGAGCTCAGGGGCACTCCGCTGGAGCAGAGCCTGGATGCGCTGAAGCGCCAGTGCCGGGTGCTCGACCGCGAAATCCATGACCGTCATCACCACTGGCTGGCCAACGCTCGCGATCTGTCCAGCGTGGCCCAGGCGATGGCCCGCGAACGCTACCAGCTGGACCTCGGCGAGCCCACGCACAGCGGCCACGGCAATACGGCAGTGCTCAACCGTGACCTGGAAGTGCTGGTGTACACCTGGTCGGCGCGCTTGCGTAGCTTCGACCATCAGCTGGACGAACTGGAGCGCGCCTACCATTGAGGCGCTTCATTCGCCGCGGATGTACTGCTCCATTTGCTTGATCAGGCTCGCCTGTTCGTCAATGGTTTCCTTGACCAGGTCGCCGATCGACAGCAGGCCGAGCAATCTGCCGTTGTCGACCACCGGCAGGTGACGCAGGTGCCGGTCGGTCATCAGGTTCATGCAGAAATCGAGCTTTTGCTTGGGCTCCACGGTGACCACCGGTGCGCTCATGATTTCGCGTACCGGCGTGGCGGCGGAAGAGCGGCCCTTGAGGACCAGTTTTCGCGCATAGTCCCGTTCACTGACGATACCCACCACCTGGCCACCCTCGACCACGGGCAGTGCACCGACGTTTTTCTCCGCCAGCAGTTTCAGGGCGTCGAGCACCGAGTCATCCGGGCCGATGGTGTACACGGTCTGGTGCTGGGACTTGGTCTTGAGGATTTGTTCGACGTTCTTCATACGGGCCTCTGCGGGTGAAAAAACGCTGTCTCGGTTTAACTAAAGCATCCGGTACGGCGCTCTGCACGGCAATGCAGGAAACGGCATGGAGGCGATTGAAAAACGTCATGGGTGGTTGCTTGTGCCGGCCTCTTCTCGGCTTTACCCGCGAAGAGGCCGGTGCAGCCAATCAGAGTTTTGGCATCTGCCCGATCCGCGCCACCATCTCGCTCACTACCTGCAGGTCCAGCATGAACTGTTCCACGGTCTTGAACTCGTTGTCGTTGTGCCCGGTGTACTTCACGTCCGGCATGGCCAGGCCAAATTGCACACCGTTGGGAAGATCGTGCACCGAGGTCGCGCCGGCCGAGGTACCAAACTCATGCTTCATGCCCAGGTTCTCCGTGGCCACAGCGAGCAGGGCCTTGACCCATTCGCCTTCGGGGTTGCGGTACATCGGCTCGTCCAGGCTGTAATCGAACGCCACCGAGGTGTTGCTTTGCCGGGTCCATTTGCCCAGTTTGTCGGCCAGTTCGTCCTTGATCGTGGCGATCGGCTTCCCCTTGGGAATGCGCAGGTTTACCGCCAGTTTCAAGCCTTTGTCATCCACCCCGACAAAGGTCAGCGAGGTGGTCAGCGGGCCCATGAACGGGTCCTTGAAGGCAACGCCGAGCTTGTTGCCCAGGTAGTCCAGGCCCCAGTTGTCGGCGGCGTAGCGGGCAGCGTCGGTAAAGTGGTTGTGCTTGAGCGGCACCTGCTGGCCGAGGCCATTGATGAAGTCGAGCATACGCGCCACCGGGTTGATGCCGGATTCCGGCTCCGAAGAGTGTGCGGAAACACCGGTAACGGTGAGCAACACCTGCTTGCCGTCGGCCTTGGCGTCGATGCTGAAGTCGCTTCCATGCTGCTTCACGTATTTGGCGCCGGCTTGCTGCAGGTGCTTGGTCAGCTGTGCCGGGTTGTCAGAAATCAGGGTCGCTACCGAAGTTGTCGGGATCTGGTTGGTAGCCAGGCCACCGGTCAGGTTGACGATCTCGGCACCTTTGCCGCTGGCTGGGCGCTTATTGAAGCTGGCCATGACCGTGCCGTAGCCTTTCTCGGCAATCACTACCGGGTAGCCGCCGTCGAGGGCCAGGTTGTATTCGGGCGTAGGGTTGCGCTCGAAGTAGTAGGGGATGGCATCACCGCTGGTTTCTTCGGTGGTGTCGATCAGCAGTTTGAACTGCCGGGCGAGCGGCAGGTTTTCATCCTTGGCCACTTTCAGCGCGTACATCGCCACCACGATGCCGTTCTTGTCGTCCTCGGTGCCGCGGCCGTACATGCGGTCACCCACCAGGGTGACCTTGAACGGGTCCAGGCGCGTACCATCCGCCAGCTTCCAGTTGTCCGGGTTGACCGGCACGACGTCAGCGTGGGCATGGATGCCGATCACTTCCTTCCCGCTGCCCAGCGAGATCTCGTACACCCGGTTGTCGATGTTGCGGAAGGCCAGGCCGAAGCTGTCGGCCAAGGCCTTGATCCTGTCGGCGATCTTGAGGAATTCAGGGTTTTCGTACTGCGGCATACCCTCGACGTTGAAGGTGGGGATGGCTACCAGTTCACGCAGGGTTTCTGTAGCGGCCTTGCCATACTTGATGCGGGTATACAGGCCGAGCAGGCGGTTGATCTCGTCTTGTTGCCCGGCGGCCAGTGGCTTGTTGGCCAGGTAGGCGTCGACGGTTGCCTCGAGGTTGTCGGCCTTGCCCAGGTCGCTGCCTTTGAGCTTGCCGAGGAATTGCTTGAAGTCGCTTGGGTCACTGCCGTCGAAGGCTTTGACGATAGCTGCGGACTGCTGCTGGGTGAGGTTGGCCTGGGCAGGCTGGGTGAACAGGCCGATGCTGGCCAGCAACAGGGTGGTGGCGGTGAGTTTTTTCAACTGCATGGTTGTGCGCATTCCTTCGCCAATCATTGTTATGGGTTACCCGTTCGGAGAACGGGAAGACGCCCACGCTAACATCAATGACCCGTGGCACGGGAGTACCAGAAAGGTGACATGGCGCACAAACGAAAAAGCCCCGGGCTCAGGCCCAGGGCTTTCTTGATATGGCGCACTCGGCGGGATTCGAACCCACGACCCCTGCCTTCGGAGGGCAGTACTCTATCCAGCTGAGCTACGAGTGCAACGCGCACGCATGATACCCATCTGTGTCGTTGACGTCCATCGCCTTGATCTGTAGCTGTTTTTACCGTGTTGGCTGTGCAGATCCCTGTGGGACGGATACACGACAATACAGATCGGAAATGAACAACGGTTGGTCGGGAGGTACCGGCCGGAACTGGGCGCACGTCAATGCCATCGATTACGGCGCCGATAACGACAGCATCATCGTTTCAGCCCAGCATCAGGGCGGAGTAAATTGGCCATGACAAGCAATGAAACGAATTTTGGCTTCGCCCCGCGTCCGGCCGCAGCATCGTCTACCCTTCAGCGGCCATTCTGCGGGCGATTTCAGATGGGCTGTTCAACCATTCGTTCTTTTTTTCGAACAGCCTATTGTCCAACACCCCAGCAGCCGCTTAGCATTCGTTTGAGATTTCAAACGCTCGATGCCCTGCCTTGGGCGCTTTTCAACAATCAACAATTCGGGAAGCCGACATGCAGCTCAAAGACGCTCAGTTGTTCCGCCAGCAAGCCTATATCAATGGTGAGTGGCTGGATGCGGACAACGGCCAGACCATCAAGGTGACCAACCCGGCCACCGGCGAAGTCATCGGTACCGTGCCGAAGATGGGCACTGCGGAAACCCGCCGCGCCATCGAAGCCGCCGACAAGGCCCTGCCGGCATGGCGTGCCCTGACTGCGAAAGAGCGCTCGGCCAAGCTGCGTCGCTGGTTCGAACTGATGATCGAGAACCAGGACGACCTGGCTCGCCTGATGACCACCGAACAGGGCAAGCCGCTGGCCGAAGCCAAGGGCGAAATCGCCTACGCTGCCTCGTTCATCGAGTGGTTCGCCGAAGAAGCCAAGCGCATCTACGGTGACACCATCCCGGGCCACCAGCCAGACAAGCGCCTGATTGTCATCAAGCAGCCAATCGGCGTTACCGCGGCCATCACCCCGTGGAACTTCCCGGCCGCCATGATCACCCGTAAAGCCGGCCCGGCCCTGGCCGCTGGCTGCACCATGGTCCTCAAGCCGGCTTCGCAAACCCCATACTCCGCTCTGGCGCTGGTCGAGCTGGCCCACCGTGCCGGCATCCCGGCTGGCGTGCTGAGTGTGGTTACCGGCAGCGCCGGCGAAGTTGGCGGCGAACTGACCGGCAACTCCCTGGTACGCAAGCTGTCCTTCACCGGCTCGACCGAAATCGGTCGCCAGCTGATGGAAGAATGCGCCAAGGACATCAAGAAGGTTTCCCTGGAGCTGGGTGGCAACGCCCCGTTCATCGTGTTCGACGACGCCGACCTGGACAAGGCGGTCGAGGGCGCGATCATCTCCAAGTACCGTAACAACGGCCAGACCTGCGTCTGCGCCAACCGTATCTACGTGCAGGACGGCGTCTACGACGCGTTCGCCCAGAAGCTGGCCGCTGCAGTTGCCAAGCTGAAGATCGGTAACGGCCTGGAAGAAGGCACCACCACTGGCCCGCTGATCGATGGCAAGGCTGTCGCCAAGGTCCAGGAACACATCGAGGACGCCGTCAGCAAAGGCGCCAAAGTGCTGTCCGGTGGCAAGCTGATCGAAGGCAACTTCTTCGAGCCGACCATCCTGGTTGACGTACCGAAGACCGCTGCTGTCGCCAAGGAAGAGACGTTCGGCCCACTGGCGCCGCTCTTCCGCTTCAAAGACGAAGCCGAAGTCATCGCCATGTCCAACGACACCGAGTTCGGCCTGGCCTCGTACTTCTACGCCCGTGACATGAGCCGTGTGTTCCGTGTCGCCGAAGCCCTGGAGTACGGCATGGTGGGTATCAACACCGGCCTGATCTCCAACGAAGTGGCGCCGTTCGGTGGTATCAAGGCTTCGGGCCTGGGCCGCGAAGGTTCCAAGTACGGTATCGAGGACTACCTCGAAATCAAATACCTGTGCATCAGCGTCTGATAGCACGGTAAAGGCTTTACCTCTGCCAGCGGGGCGCGAGAGCGACGTCTCGCTGGCCTTTTTTACATTGCAGTACCTGGTGGCCAGGGCGTTCACGACAGTCGATCAACGAATACTGTTCGCGAGCACTCCCAGCCGCCCCCGAATAAAAGCGCCATTCCTGTCGGCGCAATGAGGGCATTATGAGCAAAACCAACGAATCCTTGATGCAACGTCGTGTAGCTGCCGTCCCACGTGGCGTCGGCCAGATCCACCCGATCTTCGTCGACACCGCGAAGAACTCGACCGTGATCGACGTTGAAGGCCGCGAACTGATCGACTTCGCTGGCGGCATCGCAGTACTGAACACCGGCCACCTGCACCCGAAAGTGGTTGCAGCCGTGCAAGAGCAGCTGACCAAGGTCAGCCACACCTGCTTCCAGGTGCTGGCTTACGAACCCTACGTAGAGCTGTGCGAAAAGATCAACAAGCTGGTCCCAGGCGACTTCGACAAGAAGACCCTGCTGGTCACCACCGGCTCCGAAGCCGTTGAAAACGCCGTCAAGATCGCCCGTGCTGCCACTGGCCGCGCTGGCGTCATCGCCTTCACCGGCGGTTATCACGGCCGTACCATGATGACCCTGGGCCTGACCGGCAAGGTCGTGCCGTACTCCGCTGGCATGGGCCTGATGCCAGGCGGCATCTTCCGCGCCCTGTTCCCGAGCGAACTGCACGGTATCAGCGTTGACGACGCCATCGCCTCGGTCGAGCGCATCTTCAAGAACGACGCCGAGCCGCGCGACATCGCCGCAATCATCCTCGAGCCAGTGCAAGGCGAAGGCGGCTTCCTGCCAGCGCCGAAAGAGCTGATGAAACGCCTGCGCGCCCTGTGCGACCAGCACGGCATCCTGCTGATCGCCGACGAAGTACAAACTGGCGCTGGCCGTACCGGCACCTTCTTCGCCATGGAACAGATGGGCGTTGCGCCTGACCTGACCACCTTCGCCAAATCCATCGCTGGCGGCTTCCCGCTGGCCGGTGTGTGCGGCAAGGCCGAATACATGGACGCCATCGCTCCTGGCGGCCTGGGCGGTACCTACGCGGGTTCGCCGATCGCTTGCGCCGCGGCCCTGGCCGTGATCGAAGTGTTCGAGGAAGAAAAACTGCTGGACCGCAGCAAGGCTGTGGGTGAGCGCCTGACCGCTGGCCTGCGCGAAATCCAGAAGAAGTACCCGATCATCGGCGACGTCCGTGGTCTGGGCTCGATGATTGCCGTCGAAGTCTTCGAGAAGGGCACTCACACCCCGAACGCTGCTGCTGTTGGCCAGGTTGTCGCCAAGGCTCGTGAAAAGGGTCTGATCCTGCTGTCTTGCGGCACCTACGGCAACGTCCTGCGTATCCTGGTTCCGCTGACCGCCGAAGACGCGCTGCTGGACAAGGGCCTGGCCATCATCGAAGAGTGCTTCGCTGAAATCGCCTGATGTGACGCGCTTCAGAAAAAACCCGCCTAGGCGGGTTTTTTTATGCCCAGATAAGCCATGTGGCGCTATGGTTATCGGAGGACTGGCTTTGGAAGCTGCGACGGACTGTGTGTCAGGCTATTCAGGAGTAGTTGGCGATGAGCGCTGCAGCCCCCACCCCACCAAGCGTACTGATTGTCGAAGGCGATCCTTGGGTACGGGACATGCTCAGCGAGATGCTGCTCAGCGTGCGCTGTGACGCCCGCCTGCAGGTATGCGCGGATGGCTCGCAGGCACTCAGTGCCTTGTCCAGCAAGCCTGACCTGATCATCGCTGCCCGCGAGCTGGCCGGTGTCGACGGCCTCGACCTGCTGCGCAAGGTGCGCGCCAAAGGGCCAGGGGTGCCGTTCATTCTCATGAGTAACCGCAATGACAGCGCCAGTGTGCGCGAAGCGCTGCCCCTGCACCCCACGGCTTACCTGAGCAAGCCGCTGAACCTGGATAACCTGCGCAAGCGCCTGCAAGAGTTGCTGCTGGCCGTTGGCGAGGAGATTGCCTGCCCGATACCGGCGTTGCAGGCGGGAGCCAGCCTGCCAGCCTATCTTGAGCAGCGCCGCGCTACCGCCGATGGCGGGCCGCTGTTGGCCGATGTGCAGGTAGCGATCAATCGAGCGCTGAACCCCCAGGGCCTGAACCTCAGGGTGCTCGAAGAGGAAGTGCGTAACGACCCGCAAGTCACGGCGGTGCTGATCGCTGCCGCCAATAGTGCGGCATTGCACCGTGATGCCCCGGTGCAGACGTTGCTGCAGGCCCTGAACAAGCTTGGCAGTACCCAAAGCATGAACCTGATCCTGGGCATGACCCTCAAGCGCAGCGCACGCCTCAGTGACCCACTGTTGGCGGAGCACGCGACCCGTTACTGGGACCTGTCACTGCACACTGCCGAATATGGCCGCACCTTGGCGCGTATGCTCGAGCTGGACGAGGGACGTTGTTATTGCGCTGGCTTGCTGCATTGCCTGGGCGACCTGGCGGTGTTGCGCTGCCTGCAAGAGTGGCGCTTGGCCGGGGGAGATCTGGACGAGCGCAATGTGCAGCAATCGCTGGAAGAGTTTGGTGCGGCGTTCGGCTCGGCGCTGCGTACTCGCTGGCGTTTGCCGCTGGCACTGCGCGAGTTGATCGCTGCGATATACCAGTTGGGTGGTGGCGTTTACTCGCGGGAGATCCTGGCCATGAACCTGGCTGGGCAGTTGTCGCGGCTGCCGGCTGAGCAGGGGCTGGAGAAGGTGGCCAGCGGCAAGACGGCGCGCCTGCTCAAGCTTGGCCTGCCGGAGCTGAGGCGGTTGCGCAAGGTGGAGAACCCGGAAGTAAAGCCGCAGGAAGATCCGCCGGTGGCAGGGGCCGAGGTTTCCAGCTGAGATTCTGGGGCCGTCGTGGGCTTGCCCGCTTGTAGGGCGCCGGCCCCGCGAATACCGGCCAACGCCGGAGTCCTGCCCCGTGCCGCCTGATCAGCCGCGGACTATCTGGTTCTTGCCCTGCCGCTTGGCCTGGTACATTGCCGCATCGGCCCGCGCATACAGGCTGTCCAGCGCCACATCCTCATCGGTCAGCCCGGTCAACCCCTGGCTCACCGTCACCCCGTACGTCTGCTGGCCATGGCTGAAGCTCAAGTGCTGAATCTGCTGTTGCAAGCGCTCGGCAATCTGCTCCGCGACCTGGGCGTTGCAGCCCGGAAACACCGCCGCAAATTCTTCGCCGCCAATGCGTCCGAACAGGTCGCCCCGGCGTAGCACGGCCTTGCCGCTGTCGGCGATGTGTTGCAGCACCTGGTCGCCTTCCTGGTGGCCATAGCTGTCATTGATGCGTTTGAAGTCGTCGATATCCAACAGCAGGAAAGCCAGCGGTGTACCGTCCGCGCGTGCACTGTCGAAGGCTTGCTGAGCACATTCGAAAAAGTGCCTGCGGTTACTGCTCTGGGTCAGCACGTCGGTGGTGGCCAGGCGCTGCAGTTCGCCTTCAAGCTGCTTCTTCTCGGTGATGTCTTCGGCGATACCGACAATGATTACCCGGTCGCCATCGTGCTGCTGGTTGATGTAGCACTTGTCGCTCAGCCAGCGCAGTTGCCCATCGGCATTGAGGATGCGGTACTCGCGGTCTTCCACCGCGCCCTTGAGCAGTACCTGGGCCAGGCTACGTTCGGCGAACTCGAGGTCGTCGGGGTAGATGCTGTCACGCCATTCGTTGTAGTCAGCCAGCACCAGGCTGACCGGGCGGCCGAAGATGCGCTCGTAGGCTGGGCTCACGTACAGCACCTGACGGGTTTCCCAGTCGAAGGCCCAGAGCACTGCGTTGACGCTGTCGAGCAACGAGCTGAACAGCTGATCACGCTCACTCAGGCGGGCAACCTCACCTTGGGCGTGGAGTAACGCCAGTAAAGTCTGGGCGGCTTCGGGAGGAGGGGTGCCGGGGAAAATCGTGGGAATGTTCTTGGCCATGTGCACGGAGCAGGTCTCAACGTGAAAGCGTGCGGCCAGCATCCGGCCCGCCACGCAGGCGATATTCCGGATTCGAGTGGAGAGGTGAGGGCGAAGTTCCGAATGGCACGCCCCGCTGGGGGGCGTGCCGATCAACGGCGGTCAGGCGCCGGTCGGGCGCAGCGAGTAAGTCTTGAGTTGTGCCGCGAAGTCGCGCAGCGCCTGGATGCCGCTGGTTTCGGCCTCATGTACCCAGTCTTTCATGGCTGCCAGCATGTCGTGGCCGTTGGCACTGGTGCGCGCCCAGATCTGCTGCAGGGCCAGGCGCTTTTCGTAGATGGTTTTCAGTGCCTGGCTATGCGCGAGCATGGACTCGATGCGCACGTGGTGGCGGTCTTCCAGGAGGCTGGTTTCGCGAGACAGCAGCCGCTTGGCACGGCGGAAGCGGTGGCGCACCGAGGCATCGACACGGGCCAGTTCCTGTTTCACCAGCGGGCCGATCACCAGCTTGCGGTACTGGGCCATGATCTGGAAGCGGTTGTTGAGGATGGCCATGGCGGTGTCCATGTCCAGGCTGGCCTTGCCGGCCACCCGGTGGGCGATGGGCGCCACGCGCTGCACCTTGGCCAGACGCAGCAGGCAGAACAGGCGGATCCACGCCCAGCCCATGTCGAACTCCCAGCGTTTGACCGAGAGCTTGGCCGAGTTGGGGTAGGTGTGGTGGTTGTTGTGCAGTTCTTCACCGCCGATGACGATGCCCCAGGGCACCAGGTTGGTGGCGGCGTCGCGGCATTCGAAGTTGCGATAGCCCAGGGCATGGCCCAGGCCGTTGACCACCCCGGCGGCCCAGAACGGAATCCACATCATCTGCACCGCCCAGATGGTGATGCCCATGGTGCCGAACAGCAGCAGGTCGATCACCGCCATCAGTGCGATACCGCCCAGTTTGTAACGCGAGTACAGGTTGCGCTCGATCCAGTCATCCGGGCAGTTCTTGCCATAGATGCGCAAGGTTTCGGGGTTGCGCGCCTCTTCACGGTACAGCTCGGCACCTTTGCGCAGCACTGTGCCCAGGCCCTTGTACACCGGGCTGTGCGGGTCGTCGGGGGTTTCGCACTTGGCGTGGTGCTTGCGGTGGACGGCGGTCCACTCACGGGTGTTCTGCGCCGTGGTCAGCCACAGCCAGAAGCGGAAGAAGTGCTTGAGCGCGCCGTTGAGCTCCAGGGCCCGGTGCGCGGAGTAGCGATGCAGGTAGACCGTGACGCTGACAATGGTCACGTGGGTCATCAACAGAGTGATGCCGACCAGTTGCCAGGCCGACAGGTCGAGCAGGCCGTTATACCACATAGGTGCAAATACCCTCGAAATGCAGGGGGAAGGGCTGATTATCCCTTGGCGGGGAAATAAAACCAGTCAACCGTTGAGATAGGAGGTCACGACATGTTTCAGCCTTTATAATGCCCACTCCTTTTTGATGGCCTTTCCCACCCGACATGTCTGTTTCCGTTCGCGACGCCTTGCGCATGGCTGCGCTATATGTGGTGCTCTCGATCCTCTGGCTTGCGCTGGCGGAGGTGATGCTGCACAGCATGACTGACGATCCCTTGGCACTGACCGTGGGGCGGCAGATCAACGTGGTGGTCTGGGTGCTGCTCAGTGCCTTGCTGATCTATGTGTCGCGCGTGCGCCTGCTCAATTTCATCGGCCATGGCGCGCGTTTGCGTTGTGAAGACCGTGAACGGCTGCGCATGGCTGCCGCGGTGTTCGACAGTACCCTCGAAGGTGTGCTGGTGACCGACCGCCAAGGCCTGATCGTGCACGTCAATCGTGCCTTCATGCGCATCACCGGCTACCAGCAGGATGAGGTCATCGGCCAGCGCCCGAGCAAGTTCAAGTCCGGCCACCATGGCCTGGCCTTCTACCAGGAGGTTTTCGCCACCCTGGCCGAGAAGGGCGAGTGGAGCGGTGAAATCTGGAATCGGCGCAAAAGCGGCGAGATCTACCCGCAGTGGCAGACTATTTGCGCCATTCGCGACGACGAAGGTGAGCTCAGCCATTACGTGGCGGTGTTCAGTGACATCAGCGCCATCAAGCATTCGGAACAGGAACTTGCCTATCTGGCCCACCACGACCCGCTGACTGGCCTGCCCAACCGCCTGCTGTTTACCGACCGGGTGGAGCAGGCATTGGCGGCGGCGCAGGCCAACAAGCGCGGTTGCGCCTTGTTGCTGCTGGACCTGGATCACTTCCAGAGCATAAACGACGGCCTGGGCCATACCATTGGCGACCAGTTGCTGAAGCTGGTGGGCGAGCGTCTGGGGGAGGTGTTGGGTAACGGTGTGACCCTTGCGCGTCTGGGCGGCGACGAATTCGGCGTGCTGGTCGAGAACTGCCAGCAGGTCGGCCAGGCGGGCAAGCTGGCGCAGTGCATCATCGAGCGTATGCGTGAGCCGTTTCAGTTCGAGGGCAACCGTCTGTTCATCAGCGCCAGCGTCGGAATCAGCCTTTACCCCAGCGATGCCTTGGGTGCCGAGCAATTGCTGCGCAATGCCGACTCGGCGTTGTACAAGGCCAAAAGCAACGGGCGGGCCTGCTATGCGCTGTACACCGAAGAGCTGACCGCCCATGCACAGCATCGGGTCGAGACCGCCGCTGAATTGCGTCGGGCCCTGGAGCAGGATGAACTGCGGGTGTACTTCCAGCCGGTACACGACCTGGCGTCAGGCCGACAGGTCGGGGTCGAGACGCTGGTGCGCTGGCAGCACCCCAGGCGCGGCCTGGTACCGCCGGGCGAGTTCATCCCGATTGCCGAACGCACCGGCCTGATTGCCGAGATCGATACCTGGGTGCTGCAACAGGCCTGTCGGCAAATGGTGCAGTGGCAGGCTCAAGGCCGGCAGCTGACATTTGTGGGGGTGAACATCTCCAGTCGCCTGTTTGGCCAGCATGAGCTGTATCGGCAGGTAGCCGAAGTGCTGCACGACACCGGCCTCGCCCCGGCCTTGCTGGAGCTGGAAGTGACCGAAAGCGCGGTGATGGAAGACCCTGAGGTGGCGCTGGAGCAACTGCACCGCTTGCGCGAACTGGGGGTGACCCTGGCCATCGACGACTTTGGCACCGGGTATTCGTCACTGCTGCGGCTCAAGCGTTTGCCGGTGCAGAAGCTGAAAATCGACCAAGGATTTGTGGCTGGGTTGCCAGTGGATGAAGACGACATCGCCATCGTGCGGGTGATCATCGCCTTGGCCCGTAGCATGGGTATGCAGGTGCATGCCGAGGGCATCGAGCAGGCGGAGCAGGCCAGCTTCCTGTTGCAGGAGGAGTGCCAGTTGGGTCAAGGGTACTGGTTCGGGCGGCCAGTGCCGGCTGAGGATCTTCGCTGGGATTGAGAGCGGGCTGCAACGCAGCCCTGGATTTCAGCGCTTGTTCAAACCCTTCGCCAGGCGGTCCCCGCCCAGTTGGATCAACGCCACTAACGCTACCAGCATGGCGATCACGGTCAGCATGATCTGGCTGTCGAAACGCTGGTAGCCATACCGATAGGCGATATCCCCAAGCCCGCCGGCACCAATCGCCCCGGCCATCGCCGACGAGTTGATCAAGGTCACCAAGGTAATGGTGAAGCCCCCGACGATCCCCGGCAGCGCCTCGGGCAACAGTACATGCCAGATGATGTGCCTGCGCCGGCAGCCCATGGCCTGTGCGGCTTCCACCAGACCATGGTCGACTTCACGCAGGCTGACCTCGGCAATCCGCGCAAAGAACGGTGTGGCGGCAATGGTCAGCGGCACCACGGCCGCCCACACACCATAAGTGGTACCCACCACCAGGCGGGTGAAAGGAATCAGCGCAACCATCAGGATCAGAAACGGAATCGAGCGGAACAGGTTGACGAAGGCGCCCAGCACCCGGTTCAGCAGCCGCGCCTCGAAGATCCCACCCTTGTCGCTGGTGACCAGCAGCACCGCCATGGGTACACCCACCAGCAGGGCGATCAGTGACGAAACCCCAACCATCAGCAGCGTATCCAGCAAGCCTTCCAGCAGGCGATCAATCCACATGGCCCAATACCTCCACGTCCTCGGCCCAACGGCGGGCACGTTCCAGCAATTGATGGGTGTCGTGCGGCGAGTGTTGCACCGAGAGGATGAGTTGCCCCAAGGCATGTTCGCCGATGGTTTCCACGCCGCCCTGCAGCAGACGCACACGCCCGCCCAGGTCGTTGAACAGGGCAGACAGCTCTGGCTCGCCGAGCACCGTCAGTTTCAGCACTACGGCGCTGTTGCCGCTCGCCGGGCGGGCCTGGAGGCTGGCTTGCAGTGCGGCGGGTAGCTTGGCCTGCAAATGGGCGAGCAGGGTGCGGGTAACCTCGTGACGGGGTGAGCCAAACACCCGCCAGACCTCGCCCTGCTCGACCACTGCGCCGCGTTCCAGCACCACTACCCGGTGGCAGATGTCGCGAATCACTGCCATTTCGTGGGTGATCAGCACGATGGTCAGGCCCAGGCGCTGGTTGATATCGCGCAGCAGCTCCAGGATCGAGGCGGTGGTTTCCGGGTCCAGCGCCGAGGTGGCCTCGTCGCACAGCAGGATCTCGGGGCTGTGCACCAGTGCCCTGGCAATGCCCACGCGCTGTTTCTGCCCGCCGGACAGTTGCGCCGGGTACACGTGATGTTTTTCCTGCAGGCCGACCAGTTCCAGCAATTCGCGCACTTTGCGCTGGCGCTCGGCCTTGGGCACGCCGGCGACTTTCAAAGGCAATTCGACGTTCTGCCACACGGTCTTGGCCGACATCAGGTTGAAGTGCTGGAAGATCATGCCGATGCGCCGGCGCAGGGCCACAAGGTGGTCCTCATCGAAAAGCGCGATATCCACCTGGTCGATCAATACGCGGCCCTGGCTGGGTTGCTCCAGGCGGTTGATGGTGCGCAGCAGTGATGACTTACCGGCGCCGCTGCGGCCGATGATGCCGAAGATCTCGCCATGGCGGATGTTCAAGTCGATGCCTTGCAACGCCGGTTGCGCCTGGCCCGGGTAGGTCTTGCCCAGGCCGATGAAGCGTACATGGGCTTCATTGACCTCGGGGCGCAGGGCCTGTTCTCTGGCCAATGGCGGCAGTGCTTGGGGTGTGGGCGCCCTGAGCGCGTTGGCCTGGCTCATTTCAGCCTTCCCAGCCGGCTTGGTAGAGCTTGCCGTGAGCTTTGTTCAACGCAGCGCGCACCGCTGGCGAATGCTGGTAGATGTCGACGAACTTGGCCAGGCGTGGATCGTCCTTGCTTTGCGGGCGGATGACGAACTGGATCACGTACTCCTTGTTTTCCAGCCCGTCGAACAGCAACGCCGAGGTGGCATCGAAGGTATTGGCCAGGCGGATGTAGGCCGGGTAACCCTGCACCAGGTCGGCGTCGTCGTAGGCACGTACCAGTTGCACCGCCTCGACCTGAAGGATCTTGAGCTTTTTAGGGTTGGCGACGATGTCATCCTCGGTGGCCTTGTAGCCCACGCCGGGCTTCAGGGTGATCAACCCTGCCTTGGCCAGCAGCAGCAGGCCGCGGCCGCTGTTGATCGGGTCGTTGGCGATGGCCACGCTGGCGCCTTCAGGCAGCTCGGCAAAGCTTTTGTACTTTTTTGAGTACAGGCCAACGTTGTTGATGATGCCCGGAGCGTAAGGCACGAGGTTGAAGCCTGCAGCAGCCTTGGCGTTTTCCAGGAACGGGATGTGCTGGAAGTAGTTCGCGTCGATGTCGCCGCTGTTGAGGCTGACATTGGGCGCAATCCAGTCGCTGAACTCGATCAGCTTCACTTCCAGGCCTCGCTTGTGGGCTTCTTCCACCGCGGCTTCCAGCGGAATGGCAAAGGCCGAGGTGGTACCGATCTTCAACGGCTCGGCAGCAAGGGCACCGGCGCACAGGCCGAGGGTGATGGCAATGGCCGCGACGGGCCGGAACAGTTTCTCAAGCATGGTGCAGGGCTCCAGTCGGGGCAGGGGTAAAGCGGTAAGCCGAGCCAGGATGGTCGGCGGGTAAGTGCGGGCGGTCGGCCTGGAACAGTTTTTCGCGCAGGGTGCCTTCGGTGTAGGCAGTCTTGTAACGGCCACGCTGCTGAAGTTGCGGGATGACCAGCTCGATGAAGTCCTCGAAGCTCTCCGGGGTGACGGTGCGGGTCAGGTTGAAACCGTCCAAGCCGGTTTCATCGATCCACGCGATCAACTGTTCGGCCACCTGCTCAGGCGCGCCGACCAGGGTTACGTAGCGGCCGCCCAGGGCGTGCTGTTGCAACAGGCGCCGGCGGGTCCAGGCGTTGTCTTGCAACTGGCGCGTGGCTGACTGGATGGCGTTGCCCTGGCTGAAGGCAATGGGTTGGTCCAGTTCATAGGCGGCGAAGTCGATGCCAGTGGACGCGGCGAAGTGCGCGACCCCCGCTTCGGCGCTGGCGTGGCGCAGGTACTCGGCGTGTTTGGCCTGGGCCAGTTGCTCGGTGGCCGCAACGATCACCGTGATGCCCATGAACACCTTGACCGCCTGCGGGTCGCGGCCGGCGGCCTGGGTGGCCGCGCGAACCTTGTCGACCTGGGCACGGGTGGCTGCCTTGTCCTGGCCACTGATGAACACGCATTCGGCATGGTTGCCGGCGAAGGCCAGGCCACGCTGCGAGCTGCCGGCCTGGAACAGCACCGGGGTGCGCTGCGGTGAGGGCTCGCACAGGTGGTAGCCTTCGACCTTGTAGAACTCGCCCTGATGCTGAACCTTGCGCACCTTGTCGGGCGAGGCATAGACGCGATGCTCGCGGTCGGCGACTACTGCGTCATCGGCCCAGCTGCCTTCCAGCAGCTTGTACAACACCTGCAGGTATTCATCGGCCTGGTCGTAGCGGCGATCATGCTCGGGTTGCTGCGCCAGGCCCATGGCCCGGGCGGCGCTGTCGAGGTAGCCGGTGACGATGTTCCAGCCCACCCGGCCATTGCTCAGGTGGTCGAGTGTGGAAAGGCGCCGGGCGAACAGGTACGGCGCCTCGTAGGTGAGGTTGGCGGTAAGGCCGAAACCCAGGTGACGAGTGACCGCAGCCATGGCGGAGACCAGCAGCAGCGGGTCGTTGACTGGCAGCTGGATCGACTCCTTGAGGGTGACGTCCAGTGACTGGCCGTAGATGTCGTAGGTACCGACGATGTCGGCAATGAAAAGCCCGTCGAACAGGCCGCGCTCCAGCAGGCGTGCCAGGTTGGTCCAGTAGTCCAGGGTCTTGTACTGGGTCGAAGTGTCCCGTGGGTGGGTCCACAAACCGTGGTTGATGTGCCCGATGCAGTTCATGTTGAAGGCATTGAGCAGAATCTGCTTGGCCATCAGATGGTCCCCCGGCGTGGCGGGTTGGCATCGTTGAGGTAGTAGTTGCCGATGGCGTGGTACTTCCAGCGCACCGGATCGTGCAGGGTGTGCACGCGAGCGTTGCGCCAGTGGCGGTCGAGGTTGTGTTCGGCCAATGTTGCCTGGCTGCCGCCCAGTTCGAACAGGGTGGTACCGGCGGTGAGGGAAATTTCGGTGCTGATGGCGCGTGCTTCGGCCACGGCAATGGAGGCGGCGGCCACATTGTCGGCAGTGCTGTCGTCGCGGGCGCGGTCGAGGTATTCGCCTGCGCGCTCCAGCAGGGCTTCGGCCGCATGCAAGCGGACCGCCAGATGGCCGAAGCTTTTCAGCGTCAGCGGGTCATCCGTGGCCTTGTCCAGGCCGGAGTCGACCCACGGACGGCTGCGGGTGCGGACGAAGTGCAGGGCGTCTTCATAGGCGGCGCGGGCAATGCCGGTGTCGATGGCGGCATGGAGGATCTGCGCCAGCGGGCCGACCGGGGTGGGGCGCTCGAAGGCGCTCTGGAACGGCACCACGTCCACTGCGCTGACGTACACGTTATCGAACACCACCGAACCGCTGCCGGTGGTGCGCTGGCCGAAGCCGCTCCAGTCGTCGATCACCTGCAGCCCCTGGCTGTCGGCCGGGACGAAGGCCAACTGTTGTATACCTTGTTCATCCACGACCGAGGTTGGAATGCGCTGGGCATAGATGGCGCCTGTGGAATAGAACTTGCGCCCGTTGATGCGGAAACCGTCGCCGTCACGGCTCAGGCGGGTGGTGCGCTCGTGGGCGGTCTTGGTGCCCAGCTCGGCCAGGGCATTGCCGAAACGGCGGCCGGCCAGTACCTCGGCGTACAGGCGCTGTTGCTGTTCGGGGCTGCCGTTTACCCGCAGCACTTCCAGACCGTAGAAATGATTCTGCGGAATCTGCCCGAGCGAACCGTCGGCCTGCGCGATACGGGCGATGACCTTGGCCAGGGTGACGTTGGACACGCCGGCACCGCCGAAGGCTTTGGGCACACTGATGGCCCACAGGCCGGAGCGGGTGAACAGCTCGAGTTCGGCCAGCGGCAGGCGGCGCTCGCGGTCGCGCAGGGCGCTGTCGCGGCGCAGTTGCTGGGCGATGTCTTCGGCGACGGCCAGGGCTTGGGCGTCGCTGGTGATGATAGCGATTGTCATGGAGTTCTCCGGGGGGCCGCTTCGTGGCCCTTCGCGGGCTTGCCCGCTCCCACAGGTGAGGTGATGCCAGTTCAGGCGGTGGCAATCCTGTGGCAGCGGGCAAGCCCGCGAAGGGCTGCGCAGCAGCCCCAAAGGCAGCAAATCAGATCCAGGAATGCCGTGCAGGCAAGGTGCCGTTGAGGTGGTAAGCGCCCACCGCGTGGTACTTCCAGCGCACCGGGTCGTGCAGAGTGTGCACCCGGGCATTTCGCCAGTGGCGGTCGAGGTTGAACTCGGCAAGGGTGGCGCGGCTGCCGGCCAGCTCGAACAGCTTTTCGCTGGCCTGCAGGGCAATCTCGGTGGTCAGCACCTTGGCCTCCGCCACTGCGATCGAGGCCCGTGCTGCGGCGTCGGCATCGATCGGAGCGGCATTGACCTCGTCGAGCACCCGAGCAGCCTTGCGCAGCAGCGCTTCTGCCGCGTGGAGTTCAAGCTTCAGGCGGCCGATGTCAGCGATCACATAAGGGTCGTCGCTAGCCCGCTCGACATTGGCTTCGATCCACGGGCGGGACTTTTCGCGCACGAACGTGATCGCATCATCGATGGCCGCTTCGGCGATGCCGGCGTCGATCGCCGCCTGGATCAGCTGCGAAGCTGCACCCTGAATGTTGGGGATATCGCGCTGGCGCCAGTTGTCGATCACCAGTTCCGCGTCAACCGGCACCTGGTCCAGCAGCACGGTACCGCTGGCGGTGGTGCGCTGGCCGAACCCGGACCAGTCATCGACAATGCGCAACCCCGGGCTTCCCCGGCGCACGAATGCCAGGCGCTGGCGGCCTTCGTCGTCGAGGGCTTTTACCGCCACCCAATGGGCGAACAAGGCACCGGTGGAGTAGAACTTCTCGCCACTTATGCGGTAGCTGTCGCCGGCGCGCGTAATTCGGGCCTTGAGGGTGAGGGTATCCCTGGTGCCACGTTCAGGCCCGGCATTGCCGATGCGCCAGCCGTCGAGCACGCTTCGGAAGATCAGCGCTTGCTGCGCCTCGCTGGCCGTCAGGCGCAGCAGTTGCAGCATGCCGAACTGGTTCTGCGGGATCTGCCCCAGGGCGGGGTCGGCGGCGCTGATCAGGCGGAACACTTCGGCGACGGTTGCGAACGATACGTCGGGACCACCGTAGGCCTTGGGTACGCTGATGCTGCCCAGACCGCTTCGGGTAAACAGTTCGATTTCGGCCCAGGGCAGTTTGCGTTGCTGGTCGCGCCGTGCAGCTTGCTCACGGGCGACCTTGGCCAGCTCGCGGGCCGCTTGCAGGGCTTCGGCGTCGTTGCGCAGTACCTTGGCCGGCAGCAGCGGGGGCGAGCTGTCCAAATCGCTATGGAATTGGGTGTTGGCTTGGCTGGGCATCAGTGCCGCTCCTTGGCTGCACTCAATGCCCTGGCGTTCCGCACTGGGGTGATTGTGATCCTGACCATTCCTGACCTCACAAAATAGTTATGTCGCTACAGCTGATCGCGACAGACGTGTGCTGGTCCGGTGGTCCGGTATATATACCCTAATGATTTATAAAAATTTTATGAACTAACTTTTTGGAATAATTATAGAAGGGGCGATTTGTTACGGGCGTGCCGGCCTCTTCGCGGGTAAACCCGCTCCTACACATGCCTCAAGATCTGTGCACTGTAGGAGCGGGTTTACCCGCGAATGGGCCGGAACAGGTTTACTCGGAGGCCGCAGTCCCGAGGAACTTGCGCAAGAACTGCCGCGTACGCTCTTCCTTCGGCGCTGCAAACAGGGCCTTGGCCTCGCCCTGCTCCACGATCACGCCCTTGTCGAAGAAGATCACCCGGTTCGCCACGTCCCGGGCAAAGCTCATCTCGTGGGTGACGATGATCATGGTGCGCTTTTCCTCGGCCAGGCCGCGGATGGTCGCCAGTACTTCACCGACCAGCTCCGGGTCCAGCGCCGAGGTCGGTTCGTCGAACAGGATTACCTCTGGTTCCATGGCCAGGGCACGGGCGATGGCCACGCGTTGTTGCTGGCCGCCGGACAGGCGCCGTGGGTAGGCGTCTTCCTTGCCCGCCAGGCCGACTTTGGCCAGCAGGCGCCGGCCAAGCTCGATGGCCTGCTCGCGAGGCGTTTTCTTGACGATCACCGGCCCCTCGATCACGTTCTCCAGGGCGGTGCGGTGGGGGAACAGGTTGAAGTTCTGGAACACGAACCCGGCTTGCTGGCGCAAACGGCGAATCGCACCCTGCTGCCCGCCCAAAGGGCGGTTGGCATCGATGCTGATGGCGCCGATCTGGATCTGCCCTGCATCGGGGGTTTCCAGCAGGTTAAGGCAGCGCAGGAAGGTGGTTTTGCCCGAGCCACTGGGGCCGATGATGGCCACCACTTCACCGGGCTGCACGGTCAGGTCGATACCGTTGAGCACGGTCTGGCCCTTGAACCGCTTGGTCAGGCCTTTGACTTCAATCATGCTCAATGCTCCTGGTCATGCTGGTTGACCCGCGCTTCCATGCGGTTCTGGAAGTGCGCAAGGATGCTGCACAGCACCCAGTAGATGACCGCGACCGCCACGTACATGGTGAACACTTCGAACGTGCGCGCGGTAATCAGTTGGGCTTGGCGGAACAGCTCGGGCACCTGGATGGTCGCCGCCAGGGCGGTGTCCTTTACCAGCGAGATGAAGCTGTTGCCCAGCGGTGGCAACGCGGTGCGCAAGGCCTGTGGCAGGATCGCCCGGCGCATGGCTTGCACGCGGGTCATGCCGATGCTGGCGGCTGCTTCCCACTGGCCCCGGTCGATCGAGGAAATGGCTGCGCGCAGGATCTCGCAGATATAGGCCGCCATGTTCAGCGACAGGCCGATCAGCGAAGCGGGGATCGGGTCCAGCTCGATGCCGATTTGCGGCATGCCGAAATAGATGACGAACAGCTGCACCAGCAGCGGCGTGCCGCGGAAGAACGACACGTAGACCCGCGCCAGCCAGTTCAGCGGCAGAATCTTCGACAGCCGCATCAGCGCCAGGGCAAAGCCCAGCACCAGACCGAAGAACATGCCGCCGACACTGAGCAGCACCGTATAACCCGCGCCCTTCAGCAGGAAGGGCGCAGAGTCGACAACGAGTTGCAGGCTTTCAGCGATCATTTGGTGACATCGGCACCGAAGTACTTCTCGGACAGCTTGGCCAGCGTGCCGTCAGCTTTTAGCTTGTCGATGGCCTTGTTGATGGCTGCCAACAGTTCCGGCTCACCTTTGCGCATGGCCACGCCGCTTTCCAGGCGCGAGAAGGCATCGCCGGCAAGTTGGGTGTCCTTGGCTTTTTGCGCGTATTCCAGCGCCGCCAGGCGGTCGATCAGGATGGCGTCGATACGGCCGTTGCGCAGGTCAGCAAACTTGCTTGGGTCGTCTTCATAGGTGCGCACATCGGCTTGCGGCACGTCCTTCTTCACCCACTGTTCGTAGTTGGTGCCAAGGCCTACGCCGACCTTTTTGCCGGCCAGGTCCTGTGCGCCCTTGATGTTCAACTGCTCGGCTTTCTTCTTCAGGATCAGTGCCTGGATGCCGGAGACAGTGTAGGGCTCGGAGAAGTCGTACTTTTTCTTGCGCTCCTCGGAAATGGTCACCTGATTGACCACTACATCCAGGCGTTTGGATTCCAGCGCGGCGAGGATGCCGTCCCACTTGGTCGGCTGGATCTTGGCCTTGACCCCCAGCTCCTTGGCCAGCAGCTCGGACAGCTCCACTTCGAAGCCGGTCAGTTTGCCGTTTTCGTCCTGGAAGCTGAATGGCGGGTAGGTGCCCTCGAGGCCGACGTTGATGACGCCTTTTTCCTGGATGGTCTTCAATTGCTCGCCGGCGAAAGCCTGGCTGAGCAGGCCGGCACCCAGCAGGAGGGCCAGGCTGGCGTTGAGTAGCGGTTTGGCGAATTTCGACATGGCAGAGCCCCGCGCTTGTTGTCTAGGTAGTGAGGTGGCGACTATAGGGTTGGCTGATTAGGCCGGGAAATACTAAAAAATCACTTTAATATTCCCTTTTTTGATTTTTGCCAGGTGCCGGCTGCTTTGAGGGTAGGCGACGATACCCACTCCGTCATCGCGGCTTATGCCTGACTTAGCGCAGGATGGAATAAAGCGTTGTTTTTTCCAAGCCTCGGATTTGCCGTAAAGTGGATTGCATGCAGGCAGGTTCGGCCCTTTCGCGGGCCTGGCAACAAAATCAGATGGCCTATACGGCAGGAGAAAACCGTGAGCGAACAACCTTCATCCGCGCATTGGCAGTTGCAGAGCATTGTCACTGGCCTGCGCGGGGCCCGTGAGCAATGGCGCACCCGTAATGGCCGCAGTATTGGCGAGCAGGGCGGGCGCGAGCTGCCGTCGCGCGAAGCGATGCGACAGATTCTGGAGCAACTGTGCGGGGCGCTGTTCCCCATGCGCCTGGGGCCAGTCGACCTGCGCGAAGAAAGTGAAGACTTCTACGTCGGCCATACCCTGGATGCCGCGCTGACCGCCTTGCTGGCCCAGGCTCGTCTTGAACTTCGCTACGCGGCACGGCAAAGCAAGGCTGAGCTGGCTGGCGTCGACGCCCGTGCGCTGAGCCTGATCCAGGGCTTTGCAGCTGCGCTACCGGAACTGCGCGTTCTGCTCGACACTGATGTGCTGGCCGCCTACCACGGCGACCCGGCAGCGCGCAGCGTCGATGAAGTGCTGCTGTGCTACCCGGGCATCCTGGCGATCATCCACCACCGGCTGGCGCATCACCTGTACAAGGCAGGGCTGCCGCTGCTGGCGCGGATCAGTTCGGAGCTGGCGCATTCGGCCACCGGTATCGACATTCACCCGGGGGCGCAGATCGGCCCGAGCTTCTTCATCGATCATGGTACGGGTGTGGTCATTGGTGAAACCGCGATCATCGGCGAGCGCGTGCGCATCTACCAGGCGGTGACCCTGGGCGCCAAGCGTTTCCCCAGCGATGAGTCGGGTACGCTGCATAAAGGCCTGCCACGGCACCCGATCGTCGAGGACGATGTGGTGATCTATGCCGGGGCCACGGTGCTTGGGCGTATTACCATCGGTAAGGGTTCGACCATTGGCGGTAATGTGTGGCTGACTCGCAGTGTGCCGGCTGAAAGCAATATTACTCAGGCCAACCTGCAGCTGGATTGCCAGGACAAGAACTGATCCAGCAGTGCAATTGCCTGTGCCGGCCTCTTCGCGGGCAAGCCCGCGCCTACGACGGACGTACCAGATGTAGGTGCGGGTTTACCCGCGAAGAGGCCGGAACAGGACGACACCAATTGGCGCCCCAATTCGCATTGAAATCCGATCCATGTTTAACTTGAACGCTTGTTCAATGAAAAACGCTGGTCCGCTGCCGGTGTTCAACAGGAGGATTCCTTTGCTGAACCCGTTCATTCCGAACCTCACGTCATTCGACGAGGTGCACGCCCTATGAGTGCACCGAACCCTTCCGCTGCCAACGGCAAAATCCGCATGAACCCCCCGGTGTTCTACTTTGCGGCGAGTTTCATCCTCATCTTTGGCCTGGTAGTCATCTCCAACCCGCAAGCCGCAGGTGACTGGTTGCTGGCGGCGCAGAACTGGGCGGCCAACACGGTCGGCTGGTACTACATGCTGGCGATGACGCTGTACCTGGTCTTCGTGGTGGTCACCGCCTTGTCTGGCTACGGCAAGATCAAACTCGGTGCCGACCACGACGAACCCGAGTTCAGCTACCTGTCGTGGGCCGGCATGCTGTTCGCCGCCGGCATCAGCATCACGCTGTTCTTCTTCTGTGTCTCCGAACCGCTGACCCACATGCTGCAACCGCCGCAAGGCGAAGCCGGCACGGTCGAGGCCGGGCGCCAGGCGATGCAGATCCTGTTCCTGCACTGGGGCCTGCATGGCTGGGGGGTGTTCGCCTTCGTCGGCATGGCATTGGCCTATTTCGCCTACCGGCACAACCTGCCGCTGGCCCTGCGTTCGGCGCTGTACCCGCTGATTGGCAAGCGCATCAACGGCCCGATCGGCTATGCGGTGGATGGCTTCGGCATCATCGCCACGGTGTTCGGGCTGGGCGCCGACATGGGCTTTGGGGTGCTGCATCTGAACGCCGGCCTGGACTACCTGTTCGGTATCAGCCACAGCCAGTGGGTGCAAGTGATCCTCATCACCCTGATGATGGGCGCGGCTGTGGCCGTAGCCGTGGCCGGGGTGGAGAAGGGGGTGCGGGTGATGAGCGATATCAACCTGTTCCTGGCCTGTGCGCTGCTGCTGTTCGTGCTGTTCGCCGGGCCTACCCAGCACCTGTTCAACACACTGATCCAGAACCTGGGCGACTACCTGGGTGCGTTGCCGCGCAAGAGCTTCGACGTGTATGCCTATGGTGAAAACCGTGGCTGGCTGGGCGGCTGGACCGTGTTCTACTGGGCCTGGTGGATTGCCTGGGCGCCGTTCGTGGGCCTGTTCATCGCCCGCATCTCCCGTGGCCGTACCATCCGCGAGTTCGTCTTTGGCGTGCTGCTGATTCCGCTGGGCTTTACCCTGGCGTGGATGTCGATATTCGGCAACAGCGCCCTGGACCAGGTGATCAACCACGGCATGACCGCACTCGGCCAGTCGGCGCTGGACAACCCGTCGATGAGCCTGTACCTGCTGCTGGAAACCTACCCCTGGAGCAAGGCAGTGATCGCCACCACGGTGTTCATCAGCTTCGTGTTCTTCGTCACCTCGGCCGACTCGGGCACCGTGGTGCTGTCGACCTTGTCGGCCAAGGGCGGTGACGCTGATGAAGATGGGCCGAACTGGCTGCGTATCTTTTGGGGGGCGATGACTGCGCTGATCACCAGTGCGCTGTTGTTCGCTGGCAGCATCGATTCGTTGAAATCGGCAGTGGTGCTGACGTCGCTGCCGTTCTCGCTCATTCTGCTGTGCATGATGTGGGGGCTGCACAAGGCGTTCTACCTGGAGTCGCAGCGGCAGATCGCGCAGATGCACTCGCTGGCCCCGTTCGCCCAGTCACGTCGCGGCCGTGGCGGCTGGCGCCAGCGCCTGAGCCAGGCAGTGCACTTCCCGTCGCGTGATGAGGTGTACCGCTTCATGGATGATGTGGTGCGCCCGGCGATTGCCGATGTGCGTGAAGTGTTCGAGCAGAAAGGCCTGGTACTGATTACCCAGGACGACCCTAGCCATGACAACGTCAGCCTGAAGATCGGCCATGGCGAGGAACAGCCGTTCATTTACCAGGTGCAGATGCGTGGCTATTTCACGCCATCGTTCGCCTTGGGGGGGCTGGGTACGCAGGAGTTGAAGAACCGCCGCTATTACCGGGCGGAGGTGCACCTGAGCGAAGGCAGCCAGAACTACGACCTGGTGGGCTACAGCAAGGAGCAGATCATCAACGACATCCTCGACCAGTACGAGCGGCACATGCAGTACCTGCACCTGGTTCGCTGACCAAGGTCTCCTGTCATGGCCTCTTCGCGGGCTTGCCCGCTCCCACAGGCACGGCACCGGTTTCGAAACCTGTGTTGTACCTGTGGGAGCGGGCAAGCCCGCGAAGAGGCCAGACAGGCAACCGCTAGAAGGGTGCATCCCCAAGGATGGTCGCCCGGTGCATCACCCGCCGGTTCGGCCGGTAGTCATCCACCGCAAAATGCTGGGTCACGCGGTTGTCCCAGAACGCCACGTCATGCTCCTGCCAACGCCAGCGAATGCTGAACTCCGGTCGCGTCGCATGGGCGAACAGCAGCCTCAGCAGCGCGTCGCTTTCCAGTTCGCTCAGTTCATTGATGCGTGTAGTGAACCCTTCATTGACGAACAACGCCTTGCGCCCGCTCACCGGATGTGTGCGCACCACCGGGTGCGACAGTGGCGGGTTGTTGCGCCGGGTGGCCTCCCAGCGCGCCAGGTCTTGCGGCGTGGTGCCAAAGCGCTCCAGCGGGAACGACTTGGTGAAGTCGTGGGTAGCGGTCAGCCCGTCCAGCATTTCACGCAGCGGTGCCGACAAGGCCTCGAAGGCCGCAATGCCGCTGGCCCAAAGGGTATCGCCACCGTAAGCAGGCAATTGCTTGGCGCTGAGTACCGCGCCCAGTGCCGGGGTCGGCAAAAAGGTCACGTCGGTGTGCCACACGGCGTTGTCGCGCACATCGGTAACCGCCGTGTCGAGCACCAGCACCTGTGGGGTGTCCGGCACGTTGGGGTAAATCGGGTGGATGTGCAGGTCGCCGAAGCGTGCGGCAAAGCGCGCCTGCTGTTCGGGGTTGATCGGCTGGTCACGGAGGAACAGCACCTGGTGCTGGAGCAGTGCCTGTTCGATGGCATCGCGCTCTTCTGCACTGATATCGCGGCTGAGGTCCACGCCGCTGATCTGGGCGCCAAGCGCTGGGCTTAGGGGGGTAATGGTCAGGCTCATGTCGGTCTCTTCAATCGGGCGCCAGTGTGCTGGCGTGGACAATGGAATTCAGTGAATCTGCCCATGCCAGGGCACCAGCTTGCGTTGCAGGGCACGCAGGCTCATTTCCAGAGCGAAGGCGATCAGGGCGATCAGCAGGATGCCCAGCACCACTACGTCGGTGACCAGAAACTGCGCCGCCGACTGCACCATGAAGCCCAGGCCGCTGGTGGCGGCGATCAACTCGGCGGCCACCAGGGTCGACCAGCCGACCCCCAGGCCAATGCGGATGCCGGTAAGGATGTCTGGCAATGCGCTGGGCAAAATGACGTGGCGGATCAGTTGGGCCTTGGTTGCGCCCAGCGACTGCGCCGCCCGCAGCTTGGCCGGGTCTACTGTGCGCACACCGGTGGCTGTGGCAATGGCGATGGGGGCGAAGATTGCCAGGTAGATCAGCAGCACTTTCGACAGCTCGCCGATACCGCACCAGATGACGATCAGCGGCAGGTAGGCCAGCGGCGGGATGGGCCGGTAGAACTCGATCAGCGGGTCGAGAATGCCGCGGGCCACGCGGTTGTAGCCGATGGCGATGCCGACTGGTATTGCGGTCAGGGTCGCAGCCACCAGCGCCAGGCCGATGCGGCCCAGGCTTGCGCCCAGGTGCTGCCACAGGCTGGCATCCATGTAGCCTTGGGTGAGCAAGGTCCATGCCTTGGACCGGATGTCGCCAGGCGAGGGCAGGAACAGGGGCTCTACCCAACCGGCAGCTGTCACCAGCCACCAGACCAGTAGCAGGCTGGCCAGGGTCAGGGTGCTGATCCAGCGGGTGGACAGTGGGCGGCGTAGCGTGGCGGCTGGCCGGGTTTGGGCGTCGTGTTTGCCGGCGACCGGCAGGTCCAGGCTGCTCATGCGCGCTCCTGCAGGCTTTGGCGTTGGGAAAACACCCGCGCCAGCACATGCTCGCGGGTTTCGATGAAGGCTGGATCGGACTTGATGGCCCTGGCCGATTCGCCAGCGGCATAGCGCTGGCCGAAGTTCAGCTGCAGGCGTTCCACTACGCGTCCCGGGTTGGGCGCCAGCAGTACCAGTTCGCTGGCGAGGAACACCGCTTCTTCGATGTCGTGGGTAATCAGGAACACCGGCTTGGCGGTGCGTTGCCAGACTTGCAATAGCAGCTCTTGCATTTGCTCACGGGTAAAGGCATCGAGGGCACCGAACGGTTCATCCATCAGCAGTATCCGAGGGTCGGCCGCCAGCGCCCGGGCAAGGCCCACGCGCTGCTTCTGGCCACCGGACAACTGCCAGATGCGCCGTTCGCCGAAGCCATTGAGGTCGACCAGGGTGAGCATTTCGCGGGCCTTGGCCTCACGCTGGGCGCGGGGTACGCCGGCCAGTTCGAGGCCGAAGGCGACATTGCCCAGCACGTTCTGCCATGGCAGCAGGGCATCGTCCTGGAACACCACGCCGCGTTCTGCACCGGGGCCCTGCACCGGCACACCATCGAGGGTGATGTGACCGCCACTGGGGGCGACGAAGCCGGCGATCAGGTTGAGCAGTGAGGTCTTGCCGCTGCCGGAAGGCCCCAGGGCCACCAGCAGTTGGCGTGGCCCCAGGCTCAGGTTGATGTCGGCCAGCACCGGGGTGCTGGCGCCTGGGTACTGTGCGCTGATGCGCTCCAGCTCGAGCAAGGCCATGACGGGCTCCGGATCAGTTTGGAAGGAACTTGGCGCTGACGTACGGCGAGTAGTCCGGCAGCACTGCTTCGACTTTGCCTTGCTGCTTGAGGAAGTTGGCGGTGTCCGTCAGCGCTTGGGTGGTCGGCGCGCCCAGGGCGTTGGCCTGGTCAGCGGCCAGCGGGTAGACGTTGCCCTCCAGCAGCACCGGGATGTCGCTGGCCTTGGCACCGGACAACTTCACCAGCTTGTCTACGTTGCCCTTGTCGGCCAGCCAGGCTTTCGGGTCCTTGCGGTAGTCGGCGTAGGCATCGAGGGTGACTTTGGCAAAGGCCTTGACCACATCAGGGTGTTTCTCGGCGAAGTCCTTGCGCACGATCCAGGCATCGAAGGTAGGCGCGCCTTTCTGCGCCAGTTCGCCGGAGGTGATCAGGACCTTGCCGTTTTCCTTGGCCACGCCCAAGGCCGGGTCCCACACGTAGGTCGCATCGATGTCGCCGCGCTTCCAGGCGGCAATGATGGCCGGCGGCGCCAGGTTGAGAATCTGTACCTTGGAAGGGTCGATATTCCAGCTTTTCAGTGCGGCAAGCAGGCTGTAATGGCCGGTGGACACGAACGGGACGGCGACCTTCTTGCCGATCAGGTCTTGCGGCGACTTGATGCTGTCACGGGCCACCAACGCTTCACCCGCGCCAATCTGGGTGGCGATAAGGAAGGTCTCGACCGGCAGCTTGCGGGTGGCGGCAGCGGCCAGCGGGCTGGAGCCCAGGTAGCCGATCTGCACGTCGCCGCTGGCCACCGCAGTGATAACGTCTGCGCCGTTATCGAACTTGCGCCAGTCGATGCTGGCCTTGCTGGCTTTTTCGTAGTCGCCATCGACCTGCGCCACTTTGGCCGGGTCGACGGTGGTCTGGTAGGCCACTGTCAGGTCGGCTGCCTGGGCCAACCAGCTGGTGCTGGCGAGGGTCAGGGCGGCGAACAGGCGCAGCGGAGCGTGCGGGATCATGGTTGAACCTCTCGTCAGGCAAGTCGGGTTGGATGACGAGAAGGCTAAATGATCTAAGAAAATTAAAATAAATAACTTTTTTGCATTAGCTTAGGAGCCAAACGCTTTAAAGCCATGACCCCGTGACGAAGCCAGAGGTGCCTGCAAGACCCTATAGAACGATTTGGCATTAGGTTATGAGCAAACGTTTGCAAATAACCAAAAGTTATTAGAAAATTCTCTGCTACAACGAATGGCAGTAAAGGTTCCTAATATATTCCTTAAAAGTCTTACAAATTCATAAAACAGTCATTTTGGATTTATAGGATTGTCATTATCCTGTAGCGCAGGTGGCGTCTTAGACCAAAGTCGCGAAATGTTTAGAAACGATTGACTTCACGGTCACGCTTTGGGACTAAATCGCCCATCCCGGTGAGCGGGGCATCAGACCCCTCCGCCAGAGATACACAAAAATTAGAACGTAGAGGAGCAAAACATGTACAAGTCCAGCCTGGCTCTGGCCGTGGCACTGGGGGTTCTCGCCCAACAAGCAGGCGCTGCCGGTTTCGTTGAGGACAGCAAGCTGTCGCTCAGCTCGCGCACCATGTACTTCAACAACGACAACCGTGAAGATCACGCAAAACCGGGTGCGGAGCGCCCGGACCAGCGTGAGTCGGGCCAGGGCTTCAAGCTCGACTACATCTCGGGCTTTACCCAAGGCACCGTAGGCTTTGGTGTTGATGCCCAAGCGCTGTGGGGTATTCACCTGGATGGCGGCGAGGGTTACCACAAGTCCGGCTTCTTCCCGGATGACGGCAAAGGTTCTGCAGCCCAGTGGGCTCGTTTCGGTGCCAATGCCAAGGCGCGCTTCTCCAAGACCGAAGCGCATTTTGGTAGCGCGCTCGCACCGAACCTGCCGATCCTGGTTTCCAACGATGGTCGTCTGCTGCCACAAACCTTCGAAGGTGGCACCATCCAGTCGAAGGAAATCGACAACCTGACCATTAACGCGGGTCAGCTGACCCACGCCATGGGCCGTGCTTCGAGCAACCGTACCGGTCTGTCTGTCGCCGGCTCCAATGCCGAAAGCAACAAGTTTCGCTACGGTGGCCTGGACTACAAGCTCACTCCAGACCTGACCCTGCAGTACTACTACTCGAACCTGGAAGACTTCTACAAGCAGCACTTCCTGGGCGCGACCCACGTGTTCAAGATCGCTGACGACCAGTCGTTCAAGACCGACCTGCGCTACTTCGACAGCAGCAGCGACGGCAAGAATGGCAACGACAGCGCTTACAACTTCAACAACAACGGTGGCTACGCCAAAAACACCGGCGAGATCGACAACAAGACCTGGTCCGCCATGTTCACCTATACCTTGGGTGGCCACGCGCTGATGCTCGGTCACCAGCAAGTGGGTGACGACGGTGGCTTCGTATGGTTGAACCAGGGCAGCCTGAGCAACGACAGCGGCACCTCGGAAGGTGCCGGCGGCTCCAGCTTCTACCTGTTCACCGACAGCATGATCAACCAGTTCGCCCGTGCTGGTGAAAACACCACCTTCGGTCAGTACTCCTATGACTTCGCGGCGCTGGGTGTGCCAGGCCTGAAGGCATCGGTTGCTTACCTGCGTGGTGACGATATCCGCAACAAGTCGGGCAGCGGCACCTACAATGAATGGGAACGCGATGCGCGCATCGACTACACCCTCCAGGAAGGTGCCCTAAAAGGCTTGGGCTTCAGTCTGCGCCAAGGCGTGTACCGTGGTGCCGGCGAGAGCAGTTCCGACCAGGATCAGGCTCGCTTCATCGTGAACTACACTTACAGCTTCCTGTAAGTCGTAGCCACAAAGAAAGCCTCGCCTAGTGCGAGGCTTTTTTGTGCCTGCCAATTCGTATGCATTATGGTTATAAATAAATCATTATTTATTCTTTTTGTTTTTAACTGAATGCAGGCACATTGAACCCATACGCTACAGAACCCAGCCCAGGAGCCGCAGCCCATGAGCCTCAAACTCGGCGATATCGCCCCCGATTTCGAACAGGATTCCAGCGAAGGCAAGATCCGCTTCCACGAGTGGCTGGGCAACAGCTGGGGGGTGTTGTTCTCCCACCCGGCCGACTTCACCCCGGTGTGCACCACCGAGTTGGGCCTGACCGCCAAGCTGAAGGACGAATTTGCCAAGCGCGGGGTCAAGGCCATCGCCCTGTCGGTGGACCCGGTCGACTCGCATCACAAGTGGATCGATGACATCAACGAAACACAGAATACCGTGGTCAACTTCCCGATCATTGCTGACGCTGACCGCAAGGTGTCCGACCTTTACGACCTGATCCACCCGAACGCCAGCGACACCCTGACCGTGCGCTCGCTGTTCATCATCGACCCGAACAAAAAGGTGCGCCTGACCATCACCTACCCGGCCAGTACCGGGCGCAACTTCAACGAAATTCTGCGGGTGATCGACTCGCTGCAACTGACCGACAACCACAAGGTCGCCACACCGGGTAATTGGCAGGACGGCGATGAAGTGGTGATCGTGCCTTCGCTCAAGGATGAGGAGGAGATCAAGCAGCGCTTCCCCAAAGGTTACCGGGCGGTCAAACCCTATCTGCGCCTGACCCCTCAGCCCAATCGTTAATGGATTCCTCGTTGCATTGCTCTTAGCCAAGCAGGGATTTTCGGGCCGTTTCGACGGCCCTTTTTTATGCCTGTAAAAAACCTGTGCGAGCGGGCGCGCCCGCGAAGAGGCCCTTGTGGATAAAGACGATAATGGAATAAACAAATGAAAAAATATGATTTATAGATATATATAACAGCTGTTAATGTCACCTCCAACAGAACACAAGGAAGCGCAGCAATGCTGGTCGTCTCAATCGGTGGTAGCCCAAGTCTCCGTTCACGCTCCGGCGTGCTGCTCGAGCGTTCGCGCCAGTGGCTGCAGGATCGCGGCGTTGAAGTGGTGACGTTCCAGGTGCGTGACTTTCCCGCCGAAGACCTGCTGCATGCCCGTTTCGACAGCCCGCATGTACAACACTTTCAACAGCTGGTGGCCCAGGCCGATGGCCTGATCGTCTCCACCCCGGTGTACAAGGCTTCGTTTTCCGGCGCCCTGAAAACCTTGCTTGACCTGCTGCCCGAGCGCGCCCTGGCCCACAAGATCGTGTTGCCCATCGCCACTGGCGGCAGCATCGCCCACATGCTGGCGGTGGACTACGCATTGAAGCCGGTGCTGTCGGCACTCAAGGCACAAGAGACCCTGCAAGGGATCTTTGCCGACGACAGCCAGGTGGCTTACGCAGAAGGTACAAAGCCCGCGCAGTTGGTACAGGCGCTGGAAGAACGCCTGCACGACTCGCTGGAAACCTTCCACGTCGCCCTGGCCCGTCGGCCACGCCCCGTGGCCCCCGGCGTATTGAACGAACGTCTGATCAGCGCTCGCTGGAGCATCTGAACGGCATTACCCGCTTCACCACCTTACTCGCCCGTTAACGAGGCAAGCAGGTGCAACCCGAACCCCATTCGCACAGGAGAGCGCCATGCGCACAGTCTTCTTGCGTCGTGGTCTGGTCGCCCTGTTTGCGGCGGCTGTGTCCTTCGGCGCCATTACCCAAGCCCAGGCCGAGAGCCTGCGTATCGGTTACCAGAAATACGGCACCTTGGTGCTGCTCAAGGCCAAGGGCACGCTGGAGAAGCGCCTGGCCGAGCAGGGTGTACAGGTGCAATGGACCGAGTTCCCCGGCGGCCCGCAGCTGCTTGAAGGGCTGAACGTCGGTTCCATCGATTTTGGTGTCACCGGCGAGACCCCGCCTGTGTTCGCTCAGGCCGCTGGCGCCGACCTGCTCTACGTGGCCTACGAGCCGCCAGCGCCACACAGCGAAGCTATCCTGGTGCCCAAGGGCTCGCCCATCCAGTCGGTGAAGGACCTCAAGGGTAAAAAGGTCGTCCTCAACAAAGGCTCCAACGTGCACTACCTGCTGGTCCGCGCCCTGGAAGACGCCGGCCTCAAGTACAGCGACATCCAGCCTGTCTACCTGCCGCCGGCCGACGCCCGCGCCGCCTTCGAGCGCGGCAGCGTGGATGCCTGGGTGATCTGGGACCCCTACCAGGCCGCCGCCGAGCAGCAGCTGCAAGCGCGCACCCTGCGTGACGGCAAGGGCCTGGTCGACAACCACCAGTTCTACCTCGCCACCCGCAACTATGCGACACAGCACCCAGCGGTGATCAACACCGTGATCGAGGAGGTGCGCGCCGTGGGTGAATGGTCCCAGGCCAACCCGCAGGAAGTGACCGACCAGGTTGCCCCGCTGCTCGGCCTGCCTGCCGACATCACCCTGACCTCGGTCAAACGCCAAGGCTACGGCGCTGCGCCGCTGACCCCGGACGTGGTGGCCGCGCAACAGAAGATCGCCGACACCTTCCAGGCGCTCAAGCTGATACCCAAGCCGCTGAGCATCAAGGACGTGATCTGGACACCCCCGACCAAGGTCGCTAGCGCGCCTTGATTGACAGCCTGAGCCGGGGCGCTGCTCCGGCTAGAGCCACCCTTGAGGAGACGACTCCAATGAGCCTTAACATTTTCTGGTTCCTCCCCACCCACGGTGACGGCAAGTACCTCGGCACTTCCGAAGGCGCACGTGCGGTCGACCACGGTTACCTGCAGCAGATCGCGCAGGCCGCCGACCGCCTTGGTTTTGGTGGGGTGCTGATCCCGACCGGGCGCTCCTGCGAGGACTCCTGGCTGG
Source organism: Pseudomonas sp. YQ_6 (assembly GCF_043103245.1). Classification (NCBI taxonomy): domain Bacteria; kingdom Pseudomonadati; phylum Pseudomonadota; class Gammaproteobacteria; order Pseudomonadales; family Pseudomonadaceae; genus Pseudomonas; species Pseudomonas sp. YQ_6. The sequence continues at coordinate 252,368 of NZ_JBICJR010000038.1, read as the reverse complement.
TGGCCGCGTCGCTGATCCCCGTGACCCAGCGCCTGAAGTTCCTTGTAGCTCTGCGCCCGGGCATCATTTCGCCGACCGTGGCAGCACGCCAGGCGGCCACCCTCGATCGCTTGTCCAATGGCCGTGCGCTATTCAACCTGGTGACCGGTGGTGATCCGGACGAGCTGGCGGGTGACGGCCTGCACCTGAACCACCAAGAGCGCTACGAAGCTTCGGTCGAGTTCACCCGTATCTGGCGCAAGGTGCTGGAAGGCGAAAATGTCGATTACGACGGTAAGCACATCCAGGTAAAGGGCGCCAAGCTGCTCTACCCGCCGATTCAGCAACCACGCCCACCGCTGTATTTCGGCGGCTCCTCCGAGGCCGCTCAGGACCTGGCGGCCGAACAGGTCGAGCTGTACCTGACCTGGGGCGAGCCACCGGCAGCCGTTGCCGAGAAGATCGCACAGGTGCGCAAAAAAGCGGCCGCTCAAGGGCGCGAAGTGCGCTTCGGTATCCGCCTGCACGTGATCGTGCGGGAAACCAACGAAGCGGCTTGGGCCGCCGCCGAGCGCCTGATCTCTCACCTGGACGATGACACCATCTCCCGCGCCCAGGCGTCGCTGGCGCGTTTCGACTCGGTGGGCCAGCAACGCATGGCCGCCCTGCACGGCGGCAATCGCGACAACCTGGAAGTCAGCCCCAACCTGTGGGCAGGTGTTGGCCTGGTACGGGGCGGCGCGGGTACCGCGCTGGTGGGCGACGGCCCTACCGTGGCAGCACGGGTCAAGGAATATGCCGACTTGGGCATCGATACCTTCATCTTCTCGGGTTATCCACACCTGGAAGAGTCTTACCGCGTGGCGGAGCTGCTGTTCCCGCACCTTGATGTGCAGCGCCCAGAGCAGCCGAAAACGGGTGGTTATGTAAGCCCGTTCGGCGAGATGGTGGCTAACGACATCCTGCCCAAATCTGTGTCGCAGAGCTGAGGGCCTGGCCATGAGTCGTGCAACTTCTTCCAACCTGACCCAGCGCTTGGCGCCGTGGGCGCTGCCGGTGCTGCTGTTGGCCATATGGCAACTGGCCGTCAGCGCTGGCTGGCTGTCGACGCGTATCCTGCCGGCACCTAGCGCAGTGGTAAGCGCGGGCGTCGAGCTGGTGCGCAGCGGCGAAATCTGGACCCACCTGGCCATCAGCGGCTGGCGTGCAGGCCTGGGCTTTGTCATCGGCGGCAGCATCGGCCTGGTACTGGGCTTCATCACCGGCTTGTCGAATTGGGGTGAACGCCTGCTCGACAGCTCGGTACAGATGATCCGCAACGTGCCCCACCTCGCGCTGATTCCACTGGTGATTCTGTGGTTCGGTATCGACGAATCGGCAAAGATCTTTCTGGTCGCGCTGGGTACGTTGTTCCCGATCTACCTGAACACCTACCACGGCATCCGTAACGTTGACCCAGCGTTGGTGGAAATGGCGCGCAGTTACGGCTTGTCCGGTTTCGGCCTGTTCCGCCAGGTGATCCTGCCGGGGGCGCTGCCTTCGATCCTGGTGGGTGTGCGTTTCGCCTTGGGTTTCATGTGGCTGACGCTGATTGTTGCCGAAACCATTTCGGCCAACGCCGGCATCGGTTACCTGGCAATGAATGCTCGCGAATTTCTTCAGACCGACGTGGTAGTGCTGGCCATCGTGCTGTATGCCGTGCTCGGCAAGCTTGCCGACCTTGCGGCCCGAGGCCTGGAGCGTGTGTGGCTGCGTTGGCACCCGGCCTATCAAGTTGCCAGGAAGGAGGGCGCATGACCGTGCTCAAGGAACAGCCGCCACGCCTGCTGCGTGGCACCCCGCTGGCCTCCAAGGGCCTGCGCAAGACCTTTGGCCAGCGCGAAGTTTTGAAGGGTATCGACCTGCACATTCCGGCCGGCCAGTTCGTGGCCATCGTCGGCCGCAGCGGCTGCGGCAAGAGCACTTTGCTGCGGCTGCTGGCCGGGCTGGACCAACCCTCCGCCGGGCAGCTGCTGGCCGGTGCTGCGCCGCTGGAGGAGGCCCGTGAAGAAACCCGCCTGATGTTCCAGGACGCGCGGCTGCTGCCGTGGAAGAAGGTGATCGACAACGTTGGCCTTGGGCTGTCTGGCGACTGGCGCCCGCGTGCGCTGGAGGCCTTGGATGCGGTTGGCCTGGCAGACCGCGCCAACGAATGGCCGGCAGCGCTCTCGGGAGGCCAGAAACAGCGCGTGGCTTTGGCCCGAGCCTTGATTCACCAGCCCCGCCTGCTGCTGCTGGACGAGCCACTGGGGGCGCTGGATGCATTGACCCGTATCGAGATGCAGCAACTGATCGAACGCCTGTGGCGTCAGCACGGCTTCACTGTGCTGCTGGTCACCCACGACGTCAGCGAGGCGGTTGCCGTGGCGGATCGGGTGATTCTGATCGAGGACGGCGAGGTCGGGCTCGACCTCACTGTTGACCTGGCACGGCCCCGGGCGCGGGGTTCGCACCGTCTGGCCGCGCTGGAAAGCGAAGTGCTCAACCGTGTTCTGTCCACCCCGGGCACTGCGCCCGAGCCGGATCCTGTAGCCCCTCTGCCCACGCAGCTGCGTTGGGCGCATTGAATCCCAGAAGCCAAAAGGAAACAAACCATGACTATCAAAGCCATCAACGTTCGTAACCAGTTCAAAGGTACTGTGAAAGAAATCCTCGAAGGCCCGGTACTGTCGGAAATCGACGTGCAGACGGCTTCGGGTATCGTCACTTCGGTGATTACCACCCGTTCCGTGCGGGAGCTGGAGTTGCAGGTGGGCAGTGAAGTGATTGCCTTTGTGAAGTCGACTGAAGTGTCTATCGCCAAGCTGTGATGCGGCGGCTTGATATTGGGGCTGCTTTGCAGCCCTTCGCGGGCACGCGCGCTCCCACAGATACTTCGCAAGCTCCAGGGTGCGCGCGGGCTCTGTGGGAGCGGGCTTGCCCGCGAAGGGCCGCCAAGCGGCCCCAGATTTCTCAGCTGGAACGCTTGGCCAGAAACGGCGGCAGATACAACCCCAGATACGCTTCGAACACCCGCTTGCCTTCCTCGGCCATGCGCGGGGTGATCGCCTCGTGCAACTGCACCGACCGTGCATATACCCGGTCGCTCAACTCCATGGCCAGGGCAAACACATCCACATCCGGTGGCATCACCGGCAGGTGAAAATGCTGGTCGAACAACTTGTGCATCAAGTCGCCCAGTTCCATGTCGTGCTGCCGGTCGGCCTGCACTACCTCGCTCAGGCCATGCTGCGCCAGGATCAACTGCCGCGCCGCCGCATCCTCGTGATAGATATCAAGCATGCGTTGTTCGATCAGCCGTGACAGTTCGTGCCAGGTGCTGAACGCGCTGCTGTCGATAGGAGCGCTCAGGGCTTCGCGAAACGCCCGGTGCACATCTGCAGTAAGTGCCTCCAGCAAGGCCGGCACGCTGGCGAAGAAGTGGTACACCGACGAAGGCGGAATCTGCGCCCGCTCGGCCACGCTGTAGATAGAAAGTGCTGCCACCCCTTGTTCGGCCAACAGCTCACGCGCAGCCGCCAGGATCGCCTCGATCCTGGCCTGGCTGCTGGCGCGCGGCTTGCGCGGGGTGGTGGTGCGGTTCATCAACTGCTGATTGCCAGGATGCTGGCCTGGTAGGCGCCGACGAACAGGTCGAAGTCACCGACTTCGTCTTGCTCCAGCTCGGACTGCCTGGCGAGCGACTCGCGGGCCAGCGTCTCGAATGCTTGCTGCTTTTCGTTGCTCAGCGGTTGCTCGCGGAAGGTCTCGGCGTGCACACGGCTCTGGCGCAGCGAGAACTGGACGAAGCTCTCGTCATGCTCGGTCATGCGTGCCAGCACCTGGGCCGACGGGGTCAGCGAGGTGTCGTCGACCTTGGCCTGCTGCGCATCCAGGGCCTTGGCGTGCTCATCAGTGCCTTGCGCCTGGTCGAGCAGATTGGCCAATTGGCGGATACGCTCGATCAGCTCGCTGGCCCAGTCTTTCAGGCTGATCGGCTGGCCATTGCGGTGCAACTCCAGGCCCGGACGACGACCTTCCTTGACCACGGTCAGGAAGTTGCTGGTGCACTGGCCGCACTCGCCGTTGTCCAGTTGCGGGCTGTCTTCCAAGGCGCAGAACAGCAGGAATGCGTCGAGGAAGCGCGCCTCGGTCAGGTCGATACCGACCGGCAGGAACGGGTTGATGTCCAGGCAACGCACTTCCACATACTGCACGCCCCGCGAGGTCAGGGCCTGGATCGGCCGCTCGCCGGTGTATGTGACGCGCTTGGGGCGGATGTTCGAGTAGTACTCGTTTTCGATCTGCAGAATGTTGGTGTTCAGCTGAACCCACTCGCCATCCACATGCGTGCCGATTTCAACGTAAGGCGGGTAGGGCGTGCCAACGGCCTTGCGCAGGCTGTCGGTGTAGCTGGCCAGGTTGTTGTAGCAGGGCGTAAGACCGGCCTGGGCGTTGCTCTGATAACCCAGGTCGCTCATGCGCAGGCTGGTGGCATAAGGCAGGAACAGGGTTTCGGCATCCAGCTCTTCGAGCTGGTGCGGGCGGCCACGCAGGAAGCCTTTGTCCAGGGCCGGCGAGGCGCCGAACAGGTACATCAGCAGCCAGCTGTAGCGGCGGAAGTTACGAATCAGCGCGATGTAGGCCGACGACTGGTAGTCGCGGTCATTTTCAGTACTGCCTTCGGCTTCGCGCAGCAATGGCCAAAGCGCTTCGGGCAGCGAGAAGTTGTAATGAATACCGGCGATGCACTGCATGGTGCGGCCGTAACGCAGGGCCAGGCCCTTACGGTAGATGTGTTTGAGCTTGCCGATGTTCGAGCTGCCGTATTCGGCGATCGGGATATCCTCCTCGGCCGGCAGCGTGCAAGGCATCGACGGGCTCCACAGGTATTCGTCGCCCAGCTTGCTGTAGACGAAACGGTGGGTCTCTTCGAGGCTTTCGAGCACCTTGGCCGGGTCGGCCAGCGCCGGGGTGATGAACTCCAGCAGCGACTCGGAATAATCGGTGGTGATCTGCTCGTTGGTCAGCGCCGATCCCAGTGCTTCCGGATGCGGGGTCTGGGCCAGGCGACCTTCATCGGTCACGCGCAGGCATTCGCGCTCAATACCGTGCAGGCACTGCTTGAGCAGGGGGAGATTGGCGCCGAGCAGGCTCAGGCGGCGGTTGAGGAGTTCGCTCAAGATGTATTCCTTCACGCGTCAGTCGCCCCAATATGGGGGTAGAGATAACGGTCTACAAGGGTAGGAAGAAAGGAACTGGCGTTGTCGCCTGGTTTACGCGGTTCCAGCAGTGCCAGCGCACTGCTGAAAATACCGCAGATACTGCTTGGTGAGCTAGAGAACCGCGAAGGTTCCTTGCGCTTTGGCCACCAGCTTGTCGCCCTGAACTACGTCGGCGTCGACCACCAGGGTGCGCCGCCCAGCGTGCAGCACGCGGGCGGTGCACAGCACTTCGCCGTCGCTGACGGCACGCATGTAGTTGATCTTGCACTCGATGGTGACGCTTTGCTGGTCAAAGCCATGGCTGGCCGAGCAAGCCAGGCCCATGGCGATGTCCACCAGGCTGAATATCGCCCCGCCGTGCAGCTTCTGGCCACGGTTGCGCAACTGTGGCTCGAGCGCCAGGGCTACCTCGGCAACACCGCTGTCCAGGTGTTGCAGGCGGCAGCCCAGCAGCTGGCTGAAGGCGCTTTCGACGTATTCGCGAGGTACGTCCATTACTTCTTCTTCAGTTGCTTGGCGTTGGCGAACAGCGAGGCCATGGCATTGTTGGCCGGCGCAGCCGTGGCGGTTTCACGCTGGCGCGGTGCCTGCGGCTGGCGATTGCCGCCATTGCCACGATTACCACCGCGGTTGCCTTCGACCTTCTCGCCCGGGGTGTCGCTCATGCGCATGGACAGGCCGACGCGTTTGCGCGGGATGTCCACTTCCATGACCTTGACCTTGACCACATCGCCGGCCTTGACCGCTTCACGCGGGTCTTTGACGAACTTCTCCGACAGCGCCGAGATATGCACCAGGCCGTCCTGGTGCACGCCGATGTCGACGAAGGCGCCGAAGTTGGTAACGTTGGTCACCACGCCTTCGAGGATCATGCCCGGTTCCAGGTCCTTGAGGTCTTCGACGCCGTCCTGGAAGGTGGCGGTCTTGAACTCCGGACGCGGGTCGCGGCCGGGCTTGTCCAGCTCTTGCAGGATGTCGGTGACGGTTGGCAGGCCGAAGGTTTCGTCGGTGAACTTTTTCGGGTCCAGGCGCTTGAGGAAGCTGCTGTCACCAATCAGCGAGCGGATGTCGCGGTCGGTATCGGCAGCAATGCGCTGCACCAGCGGGTAAGCCTCAGGGTGCACCGCAGAGGCGTCCAGCGGGTTGTCGCCGTTCATCACGCGCAGGAAGCCGGCGGCCTGCTCGAAAGTTTTCTCACCCAGGCGGCTGACCTTTTTCAGTGCTGCCCGGGTGGCAAACGGACCATTGGCATCGCGGTGGGCGACGATGTTCTGTGCCAGGGTGGCATTGAGGCCGGAGATGCGCGTCAGCAGCGCCACCGAAGCGGTGTTCACGTCCACGCCCACGGCGTTCACACAATCCTCGACCACCGCGTCCAGGCCACGCGCCAGTTTCAGCTGGGACACGTCGTGCTGGTACTGGCCGACACCGATGGATTTCGGATCGATCTTCACCAGTTCGGCCAGCGGATCCTGCAGGCGGCGGGCGATCGACACGGCGCCGCGGATCGACACGTCCAGGTCTGGGAACTCGCGGGCGGCCAGTTCCGATGCCGAGTACACCGAAGCACCGGCTTCGGAGACCATGATCTTGGTGATTTTCAGGGCTGGATATTTCTTGACCAGCTCGGCCACCAGCTTGTCGCTTTCGCGGCTGGCGGTACCGTTGCCGATGGCGATCAGCTCCACCGAGTGTTTGGCGCACAGTGCGGCCATGATGGAAATGGTGCGGTCCCAGTCGTTCTTCGGCGCGTGCGGGTAGACCGTGGTGTGGTCCAGCAGTTTGCCGGTTGCGTCGACCACGGCGATCTTGCAGCCGGTGCGCAGGCCCGGGTCGAAGCCCAGGGTGGCGCGCGGGCCGGCCGGGGCGGCCAGCAGCAGATCGTGCAGGTTGTGGGCGAACACGTTGATCGCCTCGCCTTCGGCATTGTCACGCAGCTCGCCGAACAGGTCGGTCTCCAGGTGGGTGTACAGCTTGACCTTCCAGGTCCAGCGCACCACTTCACCCAGCCACTTGTCGGCCGGCCGGCTGCGGTTCTCGATGCCGACGTGGTTGCCGATCATCAGCTCGCACGGATGCAGGGTGCCGGGCAGTTCTTCGCCGACCTTCAGCGAGACGCTCAACACGCCTTCGTTGCGCCCGCGGAAGATCGCCAGGGCACGGTGCGATGGCGCAGTACGCAGCAGCTCGTCATGAGCGAAATAGTCGCGGAACTTGGCGCCTTCTTCTTCCTTGCCGGCCACGACGCGGGCGCTGAGCACGGCTTCCTGCTTGAGGTAGCTGCGCAGCTTGTCGAGCAGGGCGGCGTCTTCGGCAAAGCGTTCCATCAGGATGTACTTGGCGCCTTCCAGCGCGGCCTTGACGTCGGCCACGCCCTTTTCGGCGTTGACGAAGCGTGCGGCTTCGCTTTCCGGGGCCAGGGTCGGGTCGTTGAACAGGCCATCGGCCAGTTCGCCAAGGCCGGCTTCCAGGGCGATCTGGCCCTTGGTGCGGCGCTTCTGCTTGTACGGCAGGTACAGGTCTTCGAGGCGGGTCTTGGTGTCGGCCAGCTTGATCTCGCGGGCCAGTTCAGGGGTCAGCTTGCCCTGTTCCTCGATGCTGGAAAGGATGCTGGCGCGGCGCTCGTCGAGTTCGCGCAGGTAGCGCAGGCGCTCTTCCAGGTGGCGCAACTGAGTGTCGTCAAGGCTACCGGTCACTTCCTTGCGGTAGCGAGCGATGAAGGGCACGGTCGAGCCTTCGTCCAACAGGCTCACGGCCGCCTCGACCTGCTGCGGGCGTACGCCCAGTTCCTCGGCGATACGGCTGTTGATGCTGTCCATGTAAACCACCTGACATTTGTGAATACGGGGGTCGCCTGTGGGCTTTTTGCCCGGCGGCGCTGGATGAAAGCCGCGCATTATACCCATCGCAAACGGCTTGCGGTGATGGCGCCCGGCCAGCCGGAACTGGCGCCGGGGGAAAAATCTGCTAACAATGCTCACGCAACGTGCAGCAATGGCTACGCCATAATGCGCGGCGATATCAGAGGAGTTATTCATGACCGGCACGCCAAACACCGCTGAAGGTGACAAGATTCTCATCGTCGACGACGATCCGGGGCTTAGCAGCCTGCTGGAACGTTTCTTCACCAGCAAAGGCTACCGTGCCCGTGCGGTGCCCAACACCGAGCAGATGGATCGCCTGCTGCAACGCGAGGTGTTCAACCTGGTGGTGCTCGACCTGATGCTGCCTGGCGAGGATGGCCTGTCCGCCTGCAAGCGCCTGCGCCAGCAGAACAACCAGATCCCGATCATCATGCTGACCGCCAAGGGCGACGAGCTCAGCCGCATCAAGGGCCTGGAGCTGGGCGCCGACGACTACCTGGGCAAGCCTTTCAACCCGGACGAACTGATGGCCCGGGTCAAGGCGGTGCTGCGTCGCCAGGCGCCGAGCGTGCCGGGAGCGCCGGGCAGCGAGGACGAGTCGGTCACCTTCGGCGACTATGAGCTGTCGCTGGCCACCCGCGAGCTCAAGCGTGGCGACGAAGTGCACATGCTCACCACCGGCGAGTTCGCCGTGCTCAAGGCCCTGGTGATGCACGCCCGCGAGCCGTTGACCCGCGACAAGCTGATGAACCTGGCGCGCGGCCGCGAATGGGATGCGCTGGAGCGCTCCATCGATGTGCAGATCTCACGCCTGCGTCGCATGATCGAGCCGGACCCGTCCAAGCCGCGTTACATCCAGACCGTCTGGGGCGTGGGCTACGTGTTCGTACCGGACGGAAACGCCGGAAAATGATGCCTGGACGTCGATGAAAACACCGCTCTGGTTTCCGCAAAGTTTCTTCGCCCGCACCCTGTGGCTGGTGTTGATCGTCGTTCTGTTCTCCAAGGCGCTGACCCTGGTCTACCTGCTGATGAACGAGGACGTGCTGGTCGACCGTCAGTACAGCCATGGTGTAGCGCTGACCTTGCGCGCCTATTGGGCCGCCGACGAAGAAAACCGCGACAAGATCGCCGAGGCGGCAGGTCTTATCCGGGTGACCGGCTCGGGTGTGCCCGAAGGCGAGCAGCATTGGCCCTACAGTGAAATCTACCAACGGCAGATGCAGGCCGAACTGGGTGACGACACCGAAGTGCGGCTGCGCATTCATGCACCGCCCGCGTTGTGGGTCAATGCGCCAAGCCTGGGTCCGGGTTGGCTGAAAGTGCCGCTGTACCCGCATCCATTGCGCGGGCAGAAGATCTGGAACGTGCTGGGCTGGTTCCTGGCCATTGGCTTGTTGTCCACAGCATCGGCGTGGATTTTTGTACGTCAACTCAACCAGCCGCTCAAACGCTTGGTGTTCGCTGCCCGCCAGCTTGGCCAGGGGCGCAGTGTGCGCTTGCCAATCAGCGATACCCCCAGCGAGATGACCGAGGTGTACAAGGCGTTCAACCAGATGGCCGAGGATGTCGAGCAGGCCGGGCGCGAGCGTGAGTTGATGCTGGCCGGGGTTTCCCACGACTTGCGCACGCCACTGACGCGTCTGCGTCTGTCGCTGTCTTTGCTGAACAGCGACAACGAGCTGAGCGATGACATGGTTCGCGATATCGAGGACATGGACGCGATTCTCGATCAGTTCCTGGCCTTCATCCGCGATGGCCGTGACGAGCCGGTGGAAGAGGTCGACCTTGCTGACCTGGTGCGTGAGGTGGTGGCTCCGTACAACCAGCCGGTAGAGCGTGTGCGCCTGTGCCTGGAGCCGATTCCACCGTTCCCGCTGCGCCGGGTTTCGCTCAAGCGCATGCTGGGCAACCTGATCGGCAACGCCCTGCACCATGCTGGCAAGGGGGTCGAGGTGGCTGCCTATGTGTCAGGTGACGAGAGTGCGCCGTATGTGGTGCTCAGTGTGCTGGACCGGGGCACCGGTATTGACGAGTCGGAGCTGGAAACCATCTTCAACCCGTTCATTCGCGGTGACCGGGCACGGGGCGGCAAGGGCACCGGGCTGGGGCTGGCGATCGTCAAGCGGATTGCTGCGCAACATGGCGGGAACGTGGAGTTGCGTAACCGGTCTGGCGGCGGGATCGAGGCGCGGGTCAGGTTGCCGCTGGGGCTGCTGCTGCCGCGTAATGCTGTGTGAGGCTCACTGGCCTCTTCACGGCTAAAGCCGCACCTACAGGGATTGCGCAGTACCTGTGGCAGCGGCTTAGCCGCGAAGCGGCGGGTACAGGCTTGAATCAGCCTTTGCCCTTGGTCCGGGTCTGATTGGGCCCGCCATTCTTCTCCAGGTGCTCGATGATCATCCCGGCGACGTTCTTGCCGGTGGTGACTTCGATGCCCTCCAGCCCTGGCGACGAGTTTACCTCCATCACCAACGGCCCGTGGTTGGAGCGCAGGATATCCACACCCGCCACGCTCAACCCCATCACCTTGGCCGCCCGAATGGCGGTGATGCGCTCTTCAGGGGTGATTTTTATCAGGCTGGCGACGCCACCCCGGTGCAGGTTGGAGCGGAACTCGCCCGGTTTGGCCTGACGCTTCATCGAGGCAATTACTTTGTCGCCTACCACGAAGCACCGGATATCTGCGCCACCGGCCTCCTTGATGTACTCCTGCACCATGATGTTCTGCTTGAGGCCCATGAATGCTTCGATCACTGACTCGGCCGCCTGGGGGGTTTCGCACAGCACCACGCCAATGCCCTGGGTGCCTTCCAGTACCTTGATCACCAGCGGGGCACCGTTGACCATCTGGATCAGATCGGGGATGTCGTCCGGCGAGTGGGCGAAACCAGTGATCGGCAGGCCTATACCGCGGCGCGACAACAGTTGCAACGAGCGCAGCTTGTCGCGCGAGCGGGCAATGGCTACCGACTCGTTGAGCGGGTATACGCCCATCATTTCGAATTGGCGCAGCACCGCGCAGCCATAGAACGTAACCGAAGCACCTATGCGCGGGATCACGGCATCGAAGCCTTCCAGCGGCTTTCCGCGGTAGTGGATCTGCGGCTTGTGGCTGGCAATGTTCATGTAGGCCCGCAGGGTATCGATCACCACCATTTCGTGGCCACGCTGGGTACCGGCTTCGACCAGGCGGCGGGTGGAATACAGACGCGGATTGCGCGACAGCACAGCGATCTTCATGCAGCACCTGTGACAGGGGAAAGGGTGGCCGGGAAGGCCGGTTTGTCTTGTACGTATTTCAGGCCTGGGTTCACTACCAGCTGGCCGTGTATCAGGGCCTTGGAGCCAAGCAACAGGCGGTAGCGCATGTTCTTGCGGCAGGCCAGTGTGAACTCCACCTCCCACACACCATCACCCAGCGCCAGTGACGTGCGGATGACGTAGCGGGTCTGGGCGTGGCCGTTGGAGCTCTTGATGGTTTTCATCGTCACCAACGGTGCCTCGCAGCGGCGGTGGCGCAACTGCACCACCGAGCCCAGGTGCGCAGTGAAGCGAACCCAGGGCTGGCCGTCGCGCTCGAAGGGTTCCACTTCGGTGGCATGCAGGCTCGACGTGCTGGCACCGGTGTCGATCTTGGCGCGCAGCCCGGCCACGCCGAGGTCAGGCAGGGCGACCCACTCGCGCAGGCCGATCACAGTCAAATGGTCAAATGTCTTCACGAAGCGCACCCTGCGAATGAGGTGGTGAACTTTAAGCACGGCGGGGACTTTTTGCATCCGTATGTGAAGGTAGTACAGTTCGATGAAAGACAGAATCCGAGGTAACGGGATGGCACAAAAAGCCGAAGACGACGACAAGGTTCGCCTGGACAAATGGCTGTGGGCGGCGCGCTTTTACAAGACGCGAGCGCTGGCCAAGGCGGCGATCGAGAGTGGCAAGGTGCATTGCCGGGGCGAGCGTTGCAAGCCGGGCAAGGAGCCGCGGGTGGGCGACGAGTTCGTGCTGCGTACGGGCTTCGATGAGCGCACGGTGGTGGTGAAGGCGCTGTCGGTGGTGCGTCGTGGTGCCCCAGAGGCGCAGGCGTTGTACGAGGAAACTGAAGAAAGTGTGCGTCGCCGTGAACAGGCGGCTGAGATGCGTAAGGCCGGGGCCATGGGCGTGACCACCGATGGCCGGCCGACCAAGAAGCAGCGGCGGCAGATTCACCAGTTGCATGGAAGTTACGATTGAATGGGGCTGCTGCGCAGCCCCAAAAATCTAGCGCAACACCGCCATTCTTCCGACCAACGGTAACGTGGACAGTAGCTTGAACAACGGCGCTGTCCAGCGCATCAACGCCTCGCTGCCTTTGGCCGCCAGCGGCGTGTAGTAGCTCCAGCCCAGTGCCAGTACGGCCATCAGCAAGCCGCCGATGTAGTCGTCCTGCCCCCAGTGGGCACCGGCCACCAGGCGCGGCAGCATGAACAGCGCTGCGAGCCCCCAGACCACCAGGTATTGCGCAAGACCGCGGCTGAACACGCTCATGAACAGCGCCCAGATCAGCAGCACCGAGGCGTGATCACCCGGGAAACTCTTGCTGGAGCGGTCCTTGAGTTCCCAGGCAGCCTCCAGGTTCGGGTAATAGTCACTCAGGTGCACGACGTCGTCGAAGATCATCGATGGACTCTTGTGTTGCCACCCGGCTGCATCCACCCACTTGGAAAACAGCGCACGAATCACCACTAAGAGGAGTAGCGTGACCAGAAAACCGAAAAATGCCTGGCGAACCTGAGCAGCCTTGAACACCCAGTCACCACGAATGAGCACCGCCAGCAGGATCAGGCCGACGACGATGTCGAACGGGCGTAGGCTGCCGATGGTCCAGATGTAGCGCCAGGTGGTGCTATCGGCCAGCGGCGCGTTCAGGCTGCGGAACAGCCACTCGTCGAAAGTCAGGCACAGGATCTGGCCAATAGGCCATAACCAGAAACACAGTAGAGCGATGGGAAGCAGCGTACAGGCTGCCAATGGCCCCCAGGACCACCTTGCTTGGAACAGTGGTCGATTGTCCATAAAATACCTCTATTGCAAACAGGAATCGGAGCGCCTTGTGAGCGCTCTGTCACGGGTTCTCGCCGGTTTTCGACAACCCTTGTAACCATTTTGTCATCATTTTTTAGATAGCCGAAACCTATGAGCGATTTGCCTGATACCGATTTCACCCAACGTTTCATCTTCGACGAGCGCGATGTGCGCGGCGAGTGGGTGTCTCTCGATGACAGCTACGCCGCGGTGTTGGCGCGTCATGAGTACCCCCAGCCGGTCAAGGTGCTGCTCGGCGAGTTGATGGCCGCCACCGCCTTGCTGGTGGGTGCGATGAAGTTCGATGGCCTGCTGATTCTGCAGGCGCGTTCGGCCGGGCCGATTCCGCTGCTGATGGTGGAATGCTCCAGTGAGCGCGAGATTCGTGGCATGGCCCGCTACGAAGCGGACCAGATTCCGGCTGGTGCCACCCTGTCGCAGCTCATGCCCGACGGCCACCTGACCCTGACCATCGACCCGGTCAAGGGCCAGCGCTACCAGGGGACCGTCGACCTCGATGGCGCCAACCTGTCTGAATGTTTCACCAACTACTTCGTCCAGTCGCAGCAGCTCAATACCCGTTTCTGGCTCAATGCCGCAGGCGGCAAGGCCCGTGGGCTATTGCTGCAGCAACTTCCGCGTGATCGCCAGCCGGATGATGAAGAGCGCGAAGACAGCTGGCAGCATGTGGTCGCCCTGGCCAAGACGCTCAAGCCTGAAGAGTGGACAGAGGGCAACGAAACCCTGCTGCACCGCCTGTATCACGAAGACGCCGTGCGCCTGTTCGATATCCAGCCACTGCGCTTCAATTGCAGCTGTTCGCGGGAACGCTCCGGCAATGCGCTGGTCAGTCTGGGCGAGCACGACGCCAAGGCGCTGGTGGACGAATGTGGCGGGACGGTAGAGATCGATTGCCAGTTCTGCAACGAGCGCTACTTCTTCGATGCCAGCGATGTGGCGCAATTGTTTGCGGGTGGCGGTACTGACGTGGCCTCAGAAACTCGTCACTGAAACGTTAAATCACAGGATAATCTCCTGTCGAATTGCGCAAAAGCGCAGTTCTGACAGGAGGGGCCTACTTTTTTTGGGCGTTTCTGGCATAATCCGGCCACTTTTTTCGCTGTAGTAGTTTTTTCAAGACAACTACAAAACGTTTGGAGCACTCGGCCTCGGGCCGGATGGGGTATCTCATGACGCAAGCCAACAACACCGTGTACACCGACCTGAGCGTCGATGAGCTGGTAAAAGAAGCGCTGCAACGCGGTGAAGGCGTACTAGCCGATACTGGCGCACTGGTCGTGGAGACTGGTCACCGTACCGGCCGTTCGCCGGCTGACCGTTTCATCGTCGAAGAACCTTCCACCCAGGACGCCATTGCCTGGGGCCCGATCAACCGCAAGTTCCCGGCCGACAAGTTCGATGCCCTGTGGGACCGCGTCGAGGCGTTCAACAACGCTCAGGATCACTTTGTTTCCTACGTTCACGTAGGGGCGGCCGCCGAGCACTACCTGCCGGTGAAGATGACCACCCAGACCGCCTGGCAGAACCTGTTCGGTCGTTGCCTGTTCATTAACCCGGAGCAGTACAACCCGGCTGGCCGTGGCGAGTGGCAGGTCCTCAACGTTGCCAACTTCGTGTGCGAACCTGAGCGTGATGGCACCAACTCCGACGGTTGCGTGATCATCAACTTCGCCCAGAAGAAAGTGCTGATCGCTGGCATGCGCTACGCCGGCGAAATGAAGAAAGCCATGTTCTCGGTTCAGAACTTCCTGCTGCCGGCTGCCGACGTACTGCCTATGCACTGCGCGGCCAACATCGGTGAAGAAGGCGATGTAACCTTGTTCTTCGGCCTGTCCGGCACTGGCAAGACCACCCTGTCGGCTGACGAAAGCCGTTACCTGATCGGTGATGACGAGCACGGTTGGGGTGAAGGTGTTGTCTTCAACATGGAAGGCGGCTGCTACGCCAAGTGCATCGACCTGTCCGAGAAGAACGAGCCGGTCATCTGGAAAGCGATCAAGCACGGCGCGGTACTGGAAAACGTCGTTCTCGACGCCAACAAGCACGCCGACTACACCGATGTCAGCCTGACCCAGAACAGCCGTGCGGCCTACCCGCTGGAGCACGTTGCCAAGCGTTCGGAAGCGAACCTGGGTGGCGAGCCTAATGCAGTGATCTTCCTCACCTGCGACCTGACAGGTGTTCTGCCTCCGGTTTCGATCCTGAACAACGAGCAGGCGGCCTACCACTTCCTGTCCGGCTACACCGCGCTGGTCGGTTCCACTGAAATGGGTTCGGGCGGCGGCATCAAGTCGACCTTCTCCACCTGCTTCGGCGCACCGTTCTTCCCGCGTCCGGCTGGCGAGTACGCTGAGCTGCTGATCAAGCGTATCAACGGTTTCAACTCCAAGGTCTACCTGGTCAACACCGGCTGGACTGGTGGTGGCTACGGCGTTGGCAAGCGCTTCAGCATCCCCACCACCCGTGCCGTGATCGCTGCAATCCAGAGCGGCGCACTGGTCGGTGCCGAAACCGAGCACCTGGACATCATCAACCTGGACGTGCCGAAGGCCGTTCCGGGCGTTGAAACCGAACTGCTCAACCCGCGCACCAACTGGGCTGACAAAGCGGCCTACGACGAGGCTGCCAAAGGTCTGGCCAAGCTGTTCATCGAAAACTTCAAGAAGTTCGAAGTTTCCGACGCCATCAAGGCCGCTGGCCCGCAGCTGTAAGCCGAGCTCAGCCGCAACGAGAAAGCCGCCCCCAGGGGCGGCTTTTTTGTGGGTGCGGGCTTGCCCGCGAAAGGGCCGGGCCTGCTGGCCAATTTCCACCCGCGATTCACCGTCGCAGCCGCCATCGTATTCGCGGGTAAACCCGCTCCTACACATTGATCGGTGGTGGGCGCAGGCCGTTGTAGGAGCGGGCTTGCCCGCGAAGGGGCCCGCATAGGCAGCGAAAGTCTGGTTTTTCTGTTTCACTGTCAGCATCCATTGCGAAGACAAGAGCCAGCCAGATGACCGAAGCCCTTCAGCGAATTGCCTTCTCCCACTTCCACCCGATCCTCACCCGCCCCCAGGACAACGACCTGAACGGACACATCGCCGGTGCAACGGTGCACAGTTTTTTTGAAACCGCGATACAGGCGTTTCTCGTCGAACAGGCCGAACTGGACCTGCGGCACGGTGAGCTGGCCGCCTTCGTGGTCAGTTCGGCTGCGGATTTCTACGCGCTACCGGGCTTCCCGGATTTGTTGGAAGTGGGGTTGGGAGTGACGCGTCTGGCGGGCAGCACGGTAGAGTACCGGCTGGCGCTGTATCGCCCGGGCGAACCGGAGGCGTGCGCAGCAGGCACGGTAGTGCAGGTGTTCATCGAGCGCGAAAGTGGCCGGCCTGTGGCGTTGCCAGAGGCGCTGCAGGTTATCCTGTCCGGCCTCGTGCTGGAGCGGCAGGCATAAAAAAGCCCCGCTGGCAGGGGCGGGGCTTTTGTTGCCGGGGGCAGGGCCCTCAGGCGTTAGTCGCGCCAGTGGCGCTTGTGCTTGCGGTGACCATAGTGGTGACCACGGTCCCAGTGACGACGGTCGTCGTCGTAGCCGCGACGATAGCGGCGGCCATCGCGGTAATCGTCTTTGTCGGCCTCTTTGCCCAGGTAGTTACCCAGCGCACCACCGGCACCACCGCCGGCTGCCGCGCCAATGTAGCTACCCGTGGTGCCGCCCACGGAGCGACCGACCACGTTACCACCTGCAGCGCCCAGCGCGCCGCCGATTGCGGCCTCACCACGCTGGCGTTTGTCTGCGCCCAAGGCGCCACCTGCCGCACCGCCCAGACCGGCACCAATGGCGCCGCCGGTGCTGCCACCGATGGAGTTGCCCACGACTGAGCCCAGTACCCCACCCAATGCGCCGCCAATGCCGGCTTCGGTGGTGCCGCCTGCCATGGCAACGCCGCTGAGCAAGCTGAAAGACAACAACAGAATCGAGGAGTACTTCTTCATCAAGAGAGCCTCATAGGGATGACGAGGCGAATTTGAGGCTAAGAGGCGTGGCTGGCAACGGAAATCCGACGAGTAACACGAGTTGTACACAATTCTCTAACTTGCTGTATTTACTATGAAACTTTATCGTTTTTAGGCTGTCTGAGACCTTTATGACAAAGCCCTGAGCCGCCACGGAACAGGGCTTTTTTCGTTTTTACAGGATACGCCTGTCCTCGCTCGCACGCTCCAGCTTGATGGCAATGAACTTCGATGTCGGCGTATGGCTACCAACGCCAATGCTCTCCAGCGGCACCAGCGGGTTCACCTCCGGGTAATACGCCGCCGCCTGCCCGGCAGGTATGTCGAAGGCCAGCAGGGTAAAGCCTTGCACCCGGCGCACATGTTCATCCCCCCACAGCGAAACGATGTCGACCTTCTGCCCCGGCTGGAAGCCCAGGCGGATGATGTCGGCTTCGTTGGCGAACAGCACCTCGCGCTGGCCGCGCACACCGCGGTAGCGGTCGTCCAGGCCGTAGATAGTGGTGTTGTACTGATCGTGCGAGCGCATCGATTGCATGATCAAGTCTGGCAACTGGCCGCTGGCGCGTACGCGTTCGTCAAGCAGCGTGTCGGGCAGCAGGTTGGCTTTGAAGTTGGCGCGGCCGGTGCTGGTCGCCCATTCGCGGCTGGCCGCGCTGTTGCCCAGATAGAAGCCACCCGGGTGACGCAGGCGCTGGTTGAAGCCGCTGAAACCGGCAATGGTGTCGCCGATCAGGTCGCGGATACGGTCGTAGTCGGCCACCAGCCAGTGCCAGTCCACCGGTTGCTTGCCCAGCGTGGCGGCGGCGATGCCAGCGATCACCGCAGGCTCCGAGCGCATTTGCGTCGACAGCGGCTTGAGCTGGCCGTTGGAGGCGTGGACCATGCTGAACGAGTCTTCCACCGTGACTGCCTGCGGCCCTTCGGCCTGCAGGTCGATGTCGGTGCGGCCCAGGCATGGCAGGATCAGTGCCTGCTTGCCATGGACCAAGTGGCTACGGTTGAGCTTGGTGCTGATGTGCACGGTCAGTTCGCAGTTGCGCAGCGCCTGGGCGGTACGCTCGGTGTCGGGTGTGGCTTGGGCGAAGTTGCCGCCCAAGCCGATGAAAACCTTGGCCCGGCCATCGAGCATCGCATGAATGGCTTCGACGGTGTTATGGCCATTGCGCCGTGGCACAGGGAAGCCAAAGCGCTTTTCGATGGCATCCAGCAGCGCCTCTGGCGGGCGCTCGTTGATGCCCATGGTGCGGTCACCCTGCACGTTGCTGTGGCCACGCACCGGGCACAGGCCGGCACCGGGCACGCCGATGTTGCCACGCAGCATCTGCAGGTTGACGATTTCCTGAATGGTCGGCACCGAATGACGGTGTTGGGTGATGCCCATCGCCCAGCACATGATCACCCGCTTGCCCCGGCAGTACATGCGCGCGGCCAGTTCAATATCGGCCAGGGACAAGCCGGACTGTGCCTGGATGTGCGACCACGGAGTGGCGTCCACCACGGCCAGGTATTCATCGACGCCATGGCCATGTTCGGCGATGAAGGCGTGGTCGAACACGGCCGGTTCGCCGTTGGCCTGGGCTTCGCGTTCCCATTGCAGGACGAACTTGGCCATGCCGCGCAGCATCGCCATGTCGCCACCCAGGGCCGGGCGGAAGAAGGCGGTGTTGGTCGGACGGTCACTGTTGGTCAGCATTTCCAGTGGGTTCTGGGGGTGCTGGAAGCGTTCCAGACCACGCTCCTTGAGCGGGTTGATGCACACCACCTGGGCGCCACGCTTTACCGCATCACGCAGTGGGTCGAGCATGCGCGGGTGATTGGTGCCGGGGTTCTGGCCCCAGACAAAAATGGCGTCGGCGTGCTCGAAGTCGTCGAAAGTGACTGTACCTTTGCCGACCCCGACGCTTTGCCCCAATGCCACACCGCTGGCTTCATGGCACATGTTCGAGCAGTCAGGGAAGTTGTTGGTGCCGTAGGCGCGCACGAACAGTTGGTACAGGTACGCCGCTTCGTTGCTGGCACGTCCCGAGGTATAGAATTCGGCCTGGTCAGGGTTGGCCAGCTTGTTCAGTTCGCGAGCGATCAGGGCGAAGGCGGCATCCCAGCTGATCGGCAGGTAACGGTCGCTGGGTGCGTCGTAGACCATCGGTTCGGTCAGACGCCCTTGGTACTCCAGCCAGTAGTCGCTTTGCTGCAGCAGCGAGGTGACGCTGTAACGGGCGAAGAAGGCAGCATCGACACGGCGCTTGGTGGCTTCCCAGTTCACCGCCTTGGCGCCGTTCTCGCAGAACTTGACCATGCCGCTTTCCGGCGAATCCCCCCAGGCGCAGCCGGGGCAGTCGAAACCGCCGTTCTGGTTGGTCTTGAGCAGGGCGCGAATGTTCTTCAGCGCGTTATCGCTGCCGGCCCATGCCTTGGCCACGCTACGCAGTGCGCCCCAACCGCCGGCGGGGCCGTGGTAGGGCTTGTAGCGAGGGGGGGAGGCTGGGGTGTTGTCCGGAAATTGTTGGTACGAGGTCACGACTGTTACGACTCCGCCGCTGGGCTGTAGACCCGCGGTGCGCTGTGCTTGGGCAAGTGGATAAGGTTGAGGTTGTGCTTGCGCGCCCATTGCAGGGCAAGGCCGGTGGGCGCCGACAGGCTGACCAGGGTCTGGATGCCGGCACGCAGTACTTTCTGGATCAGCTCC
The DNA here is from genome assembly GCF_043103245.1 of Pseudomonas sp. YQ_6. Classification (NCBI taxonomy): domain Bacteria; kingdom Pseudomonadati; phylum Pseudomonadota; class Gammaproteobacteria; order Pseudomonadales; family Pseudomonadaceae; genus Pseudomonas; species Pseudomonas sp. YQ_6. The sequence goes on along the minus strand of NZ_JBICJR010000038.1, from coordinate 232,515 downwards.
AGGCTGCAGCGGCTGGTGACGATGGCCAGGCCACCCTGGGTGTCGATGCGTTGCCGCAGCAGGGCGCCGATCAGTTTGTCGAGGGCGTTGTGCCGGCCGATGTCTTCGCGGCCGAGCAGCAATTGGCCTTGGCGGTCCATGAACAGTGCTGCATGCACGGCACCGCAATGCTGGCCCAGTGGCTGGAAGGCGTCGATGCGCTCGCGCAGGCCGACCAGCCACTGGGCCGGGGGTAGGGGCGCACCCGGCAACACGGCCAGATCCGGTAGTGCCTGCTCCAGGGCCTCGACCCCACACAGGCCGCAACCACTGGTGCCGGCCAGTTGGCGGCGCTGGTTTTTCAGGTTCCAGAACGCCCGGCTGGAGATTTCCAGGTCGGCGTACATTGCCGAGCCGCTGCCGGAGAGCTTGAGGTCGTAGATTTCTGCGGTGCCTTCGACAATGCCGCTGCCGACGCTGAAACCGACGGCGAAGTCTTCCAGATCGGTAGGGCTGACCAGCATCACCGCCTGGTTGAGGCCGTTATAGACAATGGCCAGGGCCACTTCCTCGGCCAGCGGGGTGCTGTCGCGTTTGGCGTCGCTGAGCTGGACGTAATCGTAGGTGTTGCTGGCGGCGGGCATGGACAAGGGCGATGAGGCCGCGCAGACCGGAGGCTTGCTGTTCATCGGGGCGCTGAATACCGGCGGCTTTCTGATAGCACAAGCCTAGGCGCGTGGGCCGGCGGCGTCTAATCGCTAGGGTCTATGCCTTGATAGACCGCGTCGATTGGTCGCGCAGGGCGGAAGTGGTAAAGCTGACCTAGACTCCTGTGTCCAAGGTTTCGTCAACAAGGAGAGCGCAATGAGCCTGTTCAGTTTCGTGAAGGAAGCCGGCGAGAAGTTGATCGACCTGCTGACCCCTGGCAACGCCAATGCCGACGAGCAGCTTAAGAAACACGTGGAAGCTGTTGGCCTGGGCAACCCCAACATCACCGCCACTGTAGAAGGAGACAAGATCATCCTCAAGGGTGAAGTGGCCAGCCAGGAAGAGAAGGAGAAGATCATTCTTGCAGCCGGCAACATCAATGGTGTGGCCTGCGTGGATGACCAGATCACTGTGACAGGGCCAGTGGTCAAGGCGGCCCGGTTCGTTACGGTGAAAAAGGGCGACACGCTATCGGCCATTTCAGTCGTGGTTTATGGCAACGCCAACCAGTACAACAAGATTTTCGAGGCCAACAAGCCGATGCTGTCGCACCCGGACAAGATTTATCCGGGGCAGGTGCTGCGTATTCCTGAATGATCTCTGAAACCTGTACCGGCCTCTTCGCGGGCGCGCCCGCTCCCACAGGTTGAGCGCCCTCTCACGGCTGGCGCAGTAACTGTAGGAGCGGGTTCACCCGCGAAGAGGGCCTCATAGGCCTACCAGTAACTCCCGGTAATCCTCGACCGCCGCAAACTCTTCAGTATCCCGCGGCCCTGCTTTGCTATCCGGCTGGCGCACCGCCAGCAAGTGCCCCACACCAAACCGCCGTGCACTGCGCAGAATTGCCAGCGTGTCATCAATGAACAGGCTGCGTTCCGGTTCGAAGCCGATATCCGCCTGCAGGGCATCCCAGAACTGCGGGCTCTCCTTCGGGTAGCCATAGTCGTGCGAGCTGATCAGCCGCTCAAAGTACGGTGCCAGCTCCACCCGTTCCAGCTTCAGCGACAGCGAGTCACGGTGGGCATTGGTGATCATCACGACACGCTTGCCGGCCTGGCGAATCGCCGCCAGGAAGGTATCGGCATCCGGGCGCAGGGCAATCAGGTCGGCAATTTCCCGCTTCAGCTCGCGAATTGGCAGGCGTAGCTCGCGGCTCCAGAAGTCCAGGCAGTACCAGTTCAATGTGCCGGCATTGCGTTCGAACAGCGGTTGCAGCTCCATTTCCGCCATGGCCCGGCTTACACCGTGCAGCTCGGCATAGCGCTGGGGCAGGTGGTCCAGCCAGAAGCGGTTGTCGTAATGCAGGTCGAGCAGGGTGCCATCCATGTCCAGCAGGACGGTATCGATGGCAGACCAGGGAAGAACAGGCATGGGAAACTCTCGATCAGTCGGCAAGCCACGGTATAGTAACCCGTTCACGCCAAGGAGCCGCCCCATGCGCCAGAAACCCACCGTACTCAGCCGCGAAATTGTCGCCAGTAGCCGCCTGTTCCGCGTCGAAGCCGTACAGCTGCGCTTCAGCAATGGCGCCGAGCGCACCTATGAGCGCCTGGTGGGACGGGGTAACGGCTACGGCGCGGTGATGATCGTGGCCATGCTCGATGCCGAGCACGCCGTGCTGGTGGAAGAATACTGCGGTGGCACCGATGAATACGAGCTGTCGTTGCCCAAGGGTCTGATCGAGCCGGGCGAAGACGTGCTGGCGGCAGCCGACCGGGAGCTCAAGGAAGAAGCCGGTTTTGGCGCACGCCAGCTGGAGCACCTGACGGAACTGTCGCTGTCGCCGGGCTACATGAGCCAGAAGATTCAGGTGGTGCTGGCCAGCGACCTGTACGAAGAGCGCCTGGAAGGCGACGAGCCTGAGCCGATGCGGGTCGACAAGGTCAACCTGCGTGAGTTGTCGGCCTTGGCCATGCACCCGCAGTTCACCGAGGGCCGCGCCCTGGCGGCGCTGTACCTGGCCCGTGACCTGCTGATTCAGCGGGGGCTGTTGGAGCTATGAACGACCTGCAACTGATGCACGAAGTGGTCAAGCTGGCGCTGACGGCAGGCGAGGCGATCCTGCCATTCTGGCGCGCCGATGTCGCGGTGACCAACAAGGCCGACGATTCGCCGGTTACCGCCGCCGACCTGGCGGCGCACCGGGTAATTGCCGATGGCCTGCTGGCGCTGGCGCCGCAGATCCCGGTGCTGTCCGAAGAGGACTGCAATATTGCGCTGGCCGAGCGGCAAAGTTGGAGCCGCTGGTGGCTGGTCGATCCGCTGGATGGCACCAAGGAGTTCATTGCCGGCAGTGAAGAGTTCACGGTCAACATCGCCCTGATCGAGAACGGCGACGTGGTGTTTGGCGTGGTGTCGATGCCGACCAATGGACGCTGCTACTTCGGTGGGCGCGGGATGGGGGCCTGGCGTGCAGATGCCGGTGAGGCACCCCAGCTGATCCAAGTACGCAACGCACCCGCGCAGGGCGAGCGTTTTACCGTGGTGGCCAGCCGTCGGCATTCCAGCCCGGAGCAGGAAGCGCTGTTGGCCGGCCTTGGGGCTGCGGTGGGTGATCTGGAGCTGGCCAATATCGGCAGTTCATTGAAGTTCTGCCTGCTGGCTGAGGGCAGCGCAGACTGCTATCCGCGCCTGGCGCCGACTTCGCAGTGGGACACTGCTGCGGCGCAGGGTGTGGTGGAGGGGGCCGGTGGCGAAGTGATCGGGCTGGATGGCTTGCCGTTCCGGTATCCGCCACGTGAGTCGCTGCTCAATCCGCATTTCCTGGCATTGCCCGCCAATGCTGCATGGCGCCAGGCCTTCCTGAACCTGATTTGACGGAGTATCACCCTACCCTGTGGGAGCGGGCGAGCCCGCGAAGCAGGCACCGCGGTGCGGGGCACCGGCTTCGCCGGTGTTCGCGGGCCTGCCCGCTCCCACAGGTTTTGCGCCAGCCTTTGGGTTTTGTGCAGCGCAGTTGCTTTCAGCGGCTGCTGGGCTAGCGGTGCAAGACGTACTGGCCGCTGAATTTCACTGCAGGCTCGTCACTTCCGGCATTGCTCACGGTGGTTTCCAACGTCAACCGCGCCCGCCCACGCCGCTGGTACATGGCCAGGAATCGCTCCCAGGTCTTTTCGTCGGGCGCGGCACAACGCGCCACTGCCGTGCCGGTCACTGGCAACGGGTAGCTGATCTGCCCTTCCTGGATGACGATATGCCCGTCATCGATCCCCAGCTCACGCAGGCGCAGGTGCAGCCAGCCCCAGCCCGCCAGTACTGCTGCGCAGTACAGGCTGCCGCCGAACATGGTGCTTTTGTGGTTGACGTTGGCCGCCAGCGGCAGTTGCAGGCGCAGGGTGTGCTGCTGCCAATCGATCACTTCCAGGCCCATCTCGCGGGTCAGGGGGATGTCGCTGTGCAGTACAGACTGCAGGTACTGGCTATCGGTGCTCATTAACGGTTGTCCTCTTGATCGTCATGCCCTCCGCTGCCGCCGTCGAAGTTCAAGCCATGCTTGCGCAGCTTGTCGTGCAGGGTTTTGCGGGGGATACCCAGTGCTTCGGCCAGGCTTCGCATGGAGCCGTGTGGCTGGGCCAGTTCGGCGGCGATCAGCGAGCGTTCGAATTGCTCGACCTGCTCGCTGAGGTTGCCGCCGAGCATGGGCGCTGCCGGTGCTGCTGCCGAGGGCGCCTGGCCATCCAGTGCCAGTTCCAGGCCAAGGGCGAAACGCTCGGCGGCGTTCTGTAGCTCGCGGACGTTGCCTGGCCAGTCATGACGCAGCAGCAGGGCGCGTTGCGCGGGTTGCAGCGCATGCGGCGACAGGCCATGACGTTGGCTGGCAGCATCGGCGAAATGCTGGAACAACACCAATATGTCGTCGCCGCGTTCACGCAGTGGCGGAATACGCAGCGGCGCCACGTTCAGGCGGTAATACAAGTCCGCGCGGAAACGCCCTTGGTCGGCAGCCTGACGCAGGTCTTCCTTGGTGGCGGCTATGATGCGGATGTCCAGCGGGATCAACTGGTTGCCGCCCAGGCGTTCGACCACTCGCTCTTGCAGCATGCGCAGCAACTTCACCTGTACATCCAGGCTCATGCTCTCGATTTCGTCGAGGAACAGTGTACCGCCGTTGGCAAATTCGAACTTGCCGATACGGCGTTTCTGCGCGCCGGTGAACGCACCGGGCTCGTGGCCGAACAGTTCGCTTTCGACCACCGATTCGGCCAGCGCGCCGGCGTTGATCGCCACGAACGGCCCTTCGCTGCGGCTGGACAAGTCGTGCAGCGCGCGGGCCACCACCTCTTTGCCAGCGCCGGTTTCGCCCAGAATCAACACGTCGGCGCGGGTGCCGGCCAAGGCGCCGATCTGTTCGCGCAGGCGCAGCATCGCCGGTGAATGGCCGACCAGGCGGGTTGCCAGTTGCTGGCGGTCGCTCAGTGCCAGACGCAGGCTACGGTTGTCCAGCACCAGCCGGCGCAAAGCCAGGGCGCGGCGCACGCTGTCGAGCAGGGCGTCTGTGGCAAAGGGTTTTTCCAGGAAGTCATAAGCCCCGGCGCGCATCGCCTGCACCGCCAGCGGCACATCGCCATGGCCGGTAATCAGCAGCACCGGCAGTTCGCTGTCGCGGCCGTGCAGTTGTTCCAGCAACTGCAGGCCATCGATGCCCGGCATGCGGATGTCGCTGACCACCACGCCGGGCCAGTCGGCCTCGATGCGCTCGGCCAGGCCTTGGGCTTCGGCCAGGGCGACTACCTTGAGCCCGGCCAGGTCCAGGGTCTGGCTCAAGGCTTGGCGCAGGTGGGGGTCATCGTCGACCAGGATGACCTGGGCTCGGCTGTCGATCAGTGTCTCGGTGGTCATGCCGAGGGGTCCTCCGAATTGGGCAAAGTAGCGCCAGATGCGGCCACACGCAGCTGGAGGGTCAGCATTGCGCCACCTTCCGGGTGGTTGGCCAGCAGCAGTTCACCGCCCAGGGCGCGCATCAGGCTTTCACAGATGGCCAGGCCCAGGCCCAGGCCCTGGGTGCGGGTCTTGGTGGTGAAGAACGGCTCCTTGGCGTGCTCCAGGGCCTGGCGGCTGAAACCGGGGCCGTTGTCACGGATGTACAGGTAGACGCAGTCATCACGCTGCTCGGCACTTAGCCACAGGCGGCGCGGGTTGGCCTTTTCGGTCAGGGCGTCGAGGGCATTGGCCAGCAGGTTGCCTAGCACTTGGCGCAGGCGGGTTTCGCCGGCCTGTACCCACAAGGTGGCTTCCGGCAGGTCGCGGATCAGCTCTACGGCCATCGCCCGGCGGCGCTTGGCCAGTAGCGCCAGGGCATCGTCCAGGGCCGGCTGCAGGGCCACGCTCTCCGGGGCATGGCGGTCACGACGGGCGAAGGCACGCAGGTGGGCAATGATCGAGGCCATGCGCCCGGTCAGCTCGCCGATCAGCTTGAGGTTGCCGCGGGCGTCTTCGGTACGTTGGTGGTCGAGCAGGATCTCGGCGTTTTCTGCGTAGCTGCGGATGGCGGCCAGGGGCTGGTTCAACTCATGGCTGATACTGGCCGACATGGTGCCGAGCACCGACAGCTTGCCGGCCTGCACCAGTTCGTCCTGTGCGCGCACTGCCTCCTGCTGAGCGTTTTCGCGCTCCAGCACGGCATTTTTCAGGCGGGTGTTCAGGCCTTCAAGGTCGGCGGTACGTTCGGCCACGCGCTTTTCCAGTTCCTGGCGGCCACGGGCTTCGAAGTCGATGCGGTCGATGTAATGGCGCCGCCGTTGCATCACCAGGCCTGCCAGCAACATCAGTACCAGCAGCGTACCGGCACCGATGGCCATTACCGTCTGCACCGAGCGATCAACCAGCGTGCGCGGGGCAAGGATGCTGACTTGCCAACCAGTTTCCTTGATGTCGCGGGTCTGGGTGATCCAGGCCTGCGGGTTGAGAACCAGCGGCTGTGGGGCCTGGGTCGGATAGGGCTGGATGGCGATGATGGCCTGGCGCTCGGCGTCGGTCAGCGTGCGGGTAGCACGGAAGCGCCAGTCGGGACGCGAAGTCAGGATGACCACGCCATTGTGATCGGTCAGCAACAGCTGCTCGGGCGTGCGGCCCCACAGGGTTTCGGTGTGGTCGAGATCGACTTTGACTACCAGCACGCCGACGATCCGCTCGCGGTCGCGCACGGCCGCGGCAAAGAAGTAGCCCCGCTTGGCCGAGGTGGTGCCCTGGCCGAAGAAGCGGCCCAGGCGGCCAGCCATGGCTTCGTTGAAGTAGGGGCGGAAGGCGAAGTTTCGGCCGACAAAACTGTCGTGCTTGTCCCAGTTCGAGGCGGCCAAGGTGTTGCCGCTGACGTCCATCAGGTACATCACCTCGGCACCGGTCTGCTGCACGATATCCTTGAGCAGGCGGTTGGCGTTGGTCACCGCTTCCAGGCGGAAAGGGTCGGCCAGCACGCCACGCAGCGCCGGCAAGTCGCCGAGAATTTGCGGCAAGGTCTCGTAACGGTGCAGGGTGCCGAGCAGGTTGGCCACATACAGGTCGAGGGTCTGGCGGTTCTGCGAGGCCAGTTCTTCCTGGTAATAGCGTTCGGCCAAATGATGCAGGGGCCACAGCAATGGGGCCAGGCTCAGCGCCAGCAGGGCCAGGCTGCGCCAGCGGGGACGGCGTGGGGGCGTCGGTTTTGCAATCATCACGTAAATGCGCCAGAAAAGTCTGACGCAATTATGCGCTACTTAAGGCAGCAGTTCCGCCTCTGCCAAAAGCAGGCCTACCTTGTCCTTGTCCGACAACAGCGGTGGCTGCTGCAGCCCCCAGTCGATGTCCAGTTGCGGGTCGTCCCAGCGGATACAGCGGTCGGCGCCCGGGTTGTAGTAGTCGGTGGTCTTGTAGAGGAACTCGGCCGATTCACTCATCACCGCAAAACCGTGGGCGAAGCCGGGCGGAATCCACAGCTGGCGGTGGTTGTCGGCCGACAGGTGTACCGCGACCCATTTGCCGAATGTTGGCGAGCTTTTGCGCACGTCCACGGCGATATCGCGGATTTCCCCGTGCACCACGCGCACCAGCTTGCCCTGGGTGTTTGCCACCTGGTAGTGCAGCCCACGCAGCACGCCCTTGATGGAGCGCGAGTGGTTGTCCTGGACGAACGCCACGTTCACGCCGGTTTGCTCTGAGAACTCACGGGCGTTGAATGCCTCGAAGAAAAAACCACGGCTGTCAGCGAACACCTTCGGCTCGATGATCAGTACTTCAGGGATTGCTGTAGGGATGATGTTCATAGCGGCTCGCTGGCCCGTCGTTCAAGTATTGACCCTAGTCGGCCTTGCCGGAAATTTCCGCGCGTAGCTGTAACAGGATGCATAAGGTGTGGCTATGGTAGACAGCAGGCCGTTCCTTTCACCAGACCAGCGCTGACAGGTGTCGATTGTTATCGATTTAAATTCGCCGAATGGCGCGGCATTCTTCGATCTTCAGGCTTCAAATATCGATATATATCGGTTATAAATTGACAAACGCCCCAGCATACCCGGCTCAGGGCCATCACAGAGGTCACCCATGAAAACCCTCAACTCCACGCCCCGTGCCGATGGTTTCCACATGCCCGCCGAGTGGGCCCCACAAACTCAGGTATGGATGGTCTGGCCGGAGCGCCCGGACAACTGGCGTCTGGGCGGCAAGCCGGCGCAGGCTGCCCACGTAACCCTGGCCAAGGCCATTGCCCGTTTCGAACCTGTAACCGTCGCGGTCTCCGCCGGCCAGTACGAGAACGCCCGGCGCCAACTCGACCAGCCGAACATTCGTGTGGTTGAAATCAGCAACGACGATGCCTGGGTGCGTGACACCGGCCCTACCTTCGTCATCAACGACCATGGCGAAGTGCGCGGTGTAGATTGGGGCTTCAACGCCTGGGGCGGCTTCGATGGCGGCCTGTACGCACCTTGGAACCGCGACGAGGAACTGGCCGCCAAGGTGCTGGAAATGGAGCGCTGCCAGCGCTACCAGACCGAAGGTTTTGTGCTGGAAGGTGGTTCGATCCACGTAGACGGTGAAGGCACCGTGATCACCACTGAGGAATGCCTGCTCAACCGCAACCGCAATCCGCACCTGAGCCGCGAGCAGATCGAAGCGGTGCTGCGCGATCACTTGGCGGTCGACACCGTGGTATGGCTGCCCGATGGCCTGTACAACGACGAAACCGACGGTCACGTCGACAACTTCTGCTGTTACGTGCGCCCGGGTGAAGTGTTACTGGCCTGGACCGATGATTCCAACGACCCCAACTATGCGCGCTGCCACGCGGCCATGGATGTGCTGAAGAACACCCGCGACGCCAAGGGCCGCGAATTCATCGTGCACAAGATGCCGATCCCGGGCCCGCTGTTCGCCACTGCCGAAGAGTGCGCCGGTGTCGACCAGGTCGCCGGCAGCCAGGAGCGTGACCCGTCGGTGCGCCTGGCGGGTTCGTACGTGAACTTCCTGATCGTCAACGGTGGCATCATTGCCCCAAGCTTCGACGACCCGGCAGATGCTGAAGCCAGAGCGATCCTGGCAAGGATCTTCCCCGACCATGAGGTGGTGATGATCCCGGGCCGCGAGCTGCTCTTGGGTGGCGGCAACATTCACTGCCTGACCCAGCAGCAGCCGGCGCCGGTCAAGCGCTGAGCCCGTAATGAATGAGAGGCCCGTCATGTGACGGGCCTCTTTTTTGCGCGGGCGACGCCCGGAGGCCGAGCTGGCATACGTTTTGTATTGTTTTTCAAGCAGATAGCGAGATGGCACGGTCAGGCCGCGCCTCTGATCTGTAACAATACCTACGTAAATTAGCCGCTCACGGGCCAGGGAGTACGTGTGGACATGAACGCAGCAAGTGAGTCGGCTTTGCGCCCATCGGCAGTTGATCGCCAATCGCTTAGGCTTTTGGCGAAGCGGTTGAAACACCATGGAAGCATCAGGGTCAGGACGACCGACCCACGACGTCTGCTTGCCGGGCGATACCCCCAAGGGTTGATCAGCGAAGCAGAGATGCAGGCGCTGATGGCGGTGTGGCACTGATCGATTGCACCTGTACCTGCCTCTTCGCGGGCATGCCCGCGAAGAGGCAGGTACAGGCAACTAAGATCAGAAACTGTAGCTACCCGTCACCACAAGGCTACGTGGATCGCCCACCTGGATCTGCGCCGCACTGGTCGCCGAGCTGTAGTAGGTCTTGTCAGCAATGTTGCTCAATGCCGCCCGCACATCCCAGTCATGGGTCCGATACCCCGCCAGTGCATCCCAACGGCCATACCCTGGCAATACTGTGGTGTTCTGGTTGTCCGCATAACGTTCGCCCACCAGTGTCAGTCCGGTTTCGGCGTACCACCCCAATTCTGGCTTCCAGGTCACGAACAGGCTGCCATTGCGCTTGGCCACGTCATTGATGCGGTTGCCTTCCTGGCCGTTATTGTCCTTGACGATGATCGCATCCTGCAGGCCAATGCCGCCGCGTACATACCAGTTGCCGACGATGTTGCCGGTGGCCGTCAGTTCGATGCCGCGCGAACGCTGCATGCCGCTGAGCAAGATGATGTTCGGGTCGTTCGGGTCGCGGGTGCGGCGGTTGTAAAGCTCCAGCTCGTAGATGGCCAGGGTGGTGGTCAGGCGCTGGTCGAGCCAGTCACTTTTCACCCCGATTTCCTTCTGCCGGGTCTCTTCCGGGTCGGTTTTATTGGTGTTGCCCGGCGCCCCCGGGGTGATGCCGATCAAGCCGCCACCCACCGGTGAGAAAGTCTTGCTCCACGAGGCGTAGAACGAATGGTCGCGCCATGGTGTGTAGACCACGCCCAGGCGTGGGCTGGTACTGTTGCTGTCCTGCGGTTCGCGCACGCCATCCTTGTTGGTGGTTTCCACTTCGAACTGGTCAAAGCGCACGCCGGCGAGAACCTGCCACTGATCGTTCAGGCGAATCTGGTCCTGCAGATAAACCCCGCGGCTGTCGACCACGGTGTGGTTGTTGCTCGATACCGCCAACGTACCATTGTGCGGCTGGCTGGGTTTGCCCAGGCCTGGCAGGTTCTGGCTGCCGGCGCTGTATAGCAGCGGGTCGCGCCGCTGGTTGCCGAACTCCAGGCCCAGCAGCAGCTTGTGTTCAAGGCCCAGGGTGTCGAAGTCGCCCTCGGCCTCCAGGTTGTTGAACAGGTTGCGGGTGTTCAGGTCCTGCTGCCAGCGTTGGCGGGTCAAGGTATTGGTGCCGGCGTTGTAGCCCGTGACATAGGTGTTGTCGAACTCGCTGTCGAGTTTGAACAGGCCCAGGGTGTGGCGCAGCTGCCAGGTTTCGTTCAGCTGGTAGTTCAGGCGCGAGCGCAGCGACTGGGCGCGGTCGTCAATGTAGTCGCGATTGTCGCCGTAGGTGGCGCTGCGGCTGACGTCTGCCGGGCGGCCGTTGACACTCGGGATGCCCCGGTCTGGTGTGCGGTTGTAGCGGCTGTATTCGTACTGCACCAGCCAGTTCAGGTCGGGGGTGATCTGCCAGCTGATCGACGGGGCGAACAGTTGGCGGCTGCCGTCGATACCATCGCGGAAGCTGTTGTTGTCCTGGTTGCCCATGTTCAGGCGCAGGCTGACCGTGTCGCTGGGGTCGGCGCTGAGGTCGGCATACAGGCTGCGCAGGTCTTCGCTGCCGGCCTGCGCTTCGATGGTCGAGCGGCGACCCGGCTCCGGTGCCTTGCTGACCCTGTTGACGATGCCGCCCTGGCTGCCACGGCCATACAGTACCGCTGCAGGCCCCTTCAGCACTTCGACCCGCTCGATGTTGTGCAGGTCGCGGATGTACTGGCTGTCGTCGCGGATACCGTCCAGGTAGAAGTCGTTGCTGGCCTCGAAGCCGCGGATGCGTACGCTGTCAAAACGGGTGTCGGCGCCGCTGCTGACGTTGGGGATACCCTCCAGCGCCTTGCCCAGCGTGTTGCTGCCGTAATCCAGCACATTGGCGGTTTTCACCGTATCGATGGCCTGCGGCACATAACGCACGGGCGTCGAGGTGCGGGTTGCGGTGCTCACCTCCTTGACCCGCGGGTTGTCCTTCTCGCGTTCGCTGTCGGCGGTAACCGACGACTCCGGCAGTGTGGTGGTGGCGGCACTGGCCAGGCTGGCGCTGAAAAGCAGCGACAGGCCAAGCGTCAGGGGTGAAAGACGGCAGGGTACAAGCATGGGCACATTCAAACCGGACAGTTGAAAATTAAGTGCGAATGGTAATGCTTGCTATTTGCTCTTGCTTGGGTATTTGTAAAGGCTTGTCTTTACATATGTGTCCGTTTGTAACAGCCTCTGCGGCCACGCTCTGCCTGCTCCCAGGAAATTGTCCGTTCGATCAAAAGGCAATTTCCTACACAAGATAAATTGCCCGCTGATAGCGCAAACCTGCATGGAAATGCACCAGACAGGCCGGTAATTTTGGTTATATCAACCTGAATTTCACGACTTTTTGACATTTGTAATCGCACACGGCTAGGATTCGGCCAACGCCTGCTGGCCATGGTATTGGCCAAGCTGCTGCCAAGGGCCGCCGTGAAATTACCGGTCGGCCCACCCGGCTGGATCCGCATAGCGTCGAACCTACGAAGGGGCGTTGGTTCCTGGCGTCATTTTGCAGCGCGTTTTTGATTAAGAAATAAGGAAAACAACATGTTGAAAACCAGGATCAGCCTGGTCGCCCTGGCGATGATCGCCGCGACCCAGGCTCAGGCCAATGACCAGGCTGACAGCAAGGGCTTCATCGAGGACAGTCACGCCAACGTCCTTCTGCGCAACGCCTACATCAACCGTGACAAGAAGCATGGCACCGACGACCAGATCGAATGGGGCCAGGCGTTCATCGCCAACTTCTCCTCCGGTTTCACCCAAGGCACCGTTGGCGTCGGTGTTGACGCATTCGGCCTGTACGCCGTGCGCCTGGATGGCGGCAAAGGCCACAACGGTGGTGGCGGCGTAGACTTCTTCAAACCGCACGAAACCACCAATGCCGAAGGCAACGCCAGCTCGCCGCACAACCTGGCGCGTGGTGGTGCTGCTGTGAAATTCCGCATTTCCAACACCGTGCTGAAGTACGGTGACCAGATGCCAGCACTGCCAGTGCTGCAGTACGACGATGCACGACTGCTCCCAGAAAGCTTCACCGGCACCCTGATCACCTCCAAAGAGATCCAGGGCCTGGAACTGAACGCCGGCCGCTTCACCCAGGAAGCGCGCAAGAGCGCCGAGCGCCGTGATGGTGGGGGCCTGAAGTCGATCAACGTCTTAGGTGGCAGCTACAAGTTCACCGACAACTTCACCGCTTCGCTGTACACCGCCGACAACGAAGATGTGATGAAGAAGCACTACCTGGGCTTGAACTACGTCTTCCCGATCGCCAGCGACCAGTCCCTGACCCTGGACTTCAACGGCTACAAGTCGGACATCAACAACAAGTACGTAAAAGCCGCAGGCCTGAACGGCGACTCCAACACCATCTGGAGCCTTGCTGCCACCTACGCGTACGGTGCGCACTCGTTCACCCTCGCTCATCAGCGCAGCACCGGCAGCACTGGCTACAACTACGGCTTCTACCAGAACGCCGGCGGCGTGGGTGACGGTGGTTCCACCATCTACCTGGCCAACTCGTACTGGTCCGACTTCAACGCCGAAGACGAGCGCTCCTGGCAGTTGGGCTACGGCCTGGACTTCGGTGCCTACGGCATTCCGGGCCTGACCTACAAGCTGGCTTACGTGGTGGGTGACAACATCAACACCCGTAACGTCGCCAACCCGCAAGGCTTCGGCGAAGGTAAAGAGCGCGAGATCTTCAACCAGATCCGTTACGTGGTGCAGGACGGCCCGGCCAAGGACCTGTCGATCAAGCTGCGTAGCTCGTTCTTGCGTACCAACAACGCTGTGCAGCAGAACGGTTACAACGACGACGGCAACGAAGTCCGCGTATTCGTCGAGTACCCGATCAGCATCTTCTGATCTGCGGTTGCTTGCATGAATGCTGGGGCCGCGCTGCGGCCCTTCGCGGGCTTGCCCGCTCCCACAGGTACAGCGTTGCCTGCGCTGGCGCTGCAATTGTGGGAGCGGGCACGCCCGCGAAGGGCTGCAGTGCAGCCCCAGTCATGTTTGTCATGCAGGTTCAGTCTCTTCGTGGCGCAGTCTTGATGCCACAGTTCGTGTTGCAGTGTCCCCCGTCTCTGGCGCAAAACTGTCGCTACGCGCCATCCGCCACATCCGCGCATAAAACTCGCTTTCGATCGAGCCACTGAGTAATTCGCCCGGCTTGAGGAATGTGTGCAAGTCCGAAAACAACCCGATTTCGCTGGGGCTTATGCGCCGCGCCAGGTGCTTGGGCTTGAGCTCCGAAGGGTGCTCCAGGCCTGCGGCAGCCAGCATCTCGGCCAGTGCATGCAGTGTGTTGCGGTGGAAGCTGGCTACCCGCTCGGCCTTGTCTGGCACCACCAGGGCGCGCTGGCGCAGAGGGTCTTGGGTCGCCACGCCGGTCGGGCACTTGTTGGTGTGGCAGCTCTGCGACTGAATGCAGCCAATGGCAAACATGAAGCCGCGTGCCGAATTGACCCAGTCAGCGCCGATGGCCAATACGCTGGCAATGTCGAAGGCGCTGACGATCTTGCCCGCCGCGCCAATGCGGATGCTGGAGCGCAGGTTCAGGCCGACCAACGTGTTGTGCACGAACATCAGGCCTTCGCGCATTGGTACGCCCATGTTGTCGCTGAACTCGCGAGGTGCCGCGCCGGTGCCACCTTCCTTGCCATCGACAACGATGAAGTCAGGGGTGATGCCGGTGGCGAGCATGGCCTTGGCAATGCCCATGAACTCCCAAGGGTGGCCCAGGCAGAACTTGAAGCCCACGGGCTTGCCACCCGAAAGCTCGCGCAGGCCGGCTACGAACCGCAGCAGCTCGACTGGTGTGCGGAAGGCGCTGTGCGCCGCCGGCGAGATGCAGTCCTCGCCTGCGCGTACGCCACGGGTCTCGGCAATTTCGGGGCTGACCTTGTGCCCCGGTAAAATGCCGCCGTGGCCAGGCTTGGCGCCCTGGCTGAGCTTGATCTCGATCATCTTCACCTGTGCCGAGCGGGCTTGTTCGGCGAAGCGCTGTGGGTCGAAACGACCGTCCTCGGTGCGGCAGCCGAAGTAGCCGCTGCCGATTTCCCAGATCAGGTCGCCGCCGTGTTCACGGTGGTACGGGCTGATGCTGCCTTCGCCAGTGTCATGGGCAAACCGGCCCATGCGCGCGCCGCGGTTGAGCGCAGCAATGGCGTTGGCGCTGAGGGCGCCGAAACTCATCGCCGAGATGTTGAAGATCGAGGCCGAGTAGGGCATTCGGCATTGCGGCCCGCCGATGGCAATGCGGAACGACGCAGGGTCTGGCGTGGCCACCGGTAGCATGGAATGGCTGATGAATTCGAAACCAGGTTTGTAGGCGTCGTTGAGCGTGCCGAACGCTTTCTCGGCGCTTTCGTTCTTGGCGCGGGCGTAGACCAGCGAGCGTTGCGAGCGGGAGAACGGCAGCTTGTCGTCGTCACCTTCGATCAGGTACTGGCGGATTTCCGGGCGGATGGTTTCGATCAGGTAACGGATATTGCCCAGGATCGGGTAGTTGCGTCGCACCGCATGGTGGCTTTGGCGCAGGTCATTCAGACCGACCAGGCTGAGCAGCGCGGTGATCAGCGTTACCGGCCACAGCCAGGCATGTTGGGCCAGCAGGGGCAGGCTGGCGAAAGTGAAGACAAGGCAGAGTACGAGGCAGGCGTAGCGGCTGGGAAGAGAGTGTTTCATGGGTCCATCGCAGGCAGGATGACCGGGCATAGGATAGGCAAACGCAGGGGAGGGAAAACCTGGGTAATCGGTAAAAGACTGTTACCTGAATGCGAATTCCTAGGCCTGCGCAGCAGCCCCGGCGGTTTGTGCCGTGACACCACTATCTGGGGCTGCTGCGCAGCCCATCGCGACACAAGGCCGCTCCTACAGAAAATCGCGTTAGCCAGGCAGCAGTATGCTGACCCGCAACCCACCGCTCTCACGGTTCGACAGCATCAGCTCACCCCCATGGCTGGCGGCGATCCGCTGGGCAATGCTCAACCCCAACCCATATCCGCCGGACGCCTGATTACGCGACCCGTCACCGCGCACGAAGGGGTCGGTAATGGTCGCCAGCAGGCCCGGGGCAATCCCTGGCCCGCAGTCGTCGATATGGATGAACACACCTGTGGTGGCCCGTTCCAACGTGACCGAAATGTTCTTGGCGTAGCGCAACGCATTGACCAACAAGTTTTGCAGGCAGCGCTGCAACAGCAAGGCATCTACCCGCAAGCTGCCCGCCTTGCCGTGCACCGTAAGTGGTTCTTCGGCAGTGGCCAGGTCCGCACACTGGCGCGCAACCAATCGGTCGAGGTCCACCTGCTGCAAGTTCTGCTGCTCTCCGGCACGCAGGTAATCCAGAACCTGACCGATCATATCGTCCATCTGCGTGATGTTCTGCCGCAGGCGCTGGCGGTGTTCGTCATCGTGTAATCGCTCCAGGCGCAGGCGCATGCGGGTCAGTGGGGTGCGCAGGTCGTGAGACACGGCGGCCAGGAAGTAGGCCTTGTCGTTGACCATGGCAATCAGCCGCTGCTGCATCGCGTTGAACGCCTGCGCCGCCTGGCGCACTTCCTCCGGGCCATCCAGCGCCAGGGGAGGCTGCTCGAGGTTACTGCCCAGGCCGCGTGCGGCATCGGCCAGGCGCCGCAACGGTCGCAGGCACAGGCGCACGGCAACCAGGCATACCAGCAACACCGCGACGATGCGCAGCGCATACACCCGCAGCAGGTAATCGCTGATCAGCACCCAGGCCGACTCGCCACTCCAGCCCTGTAGTTCCTGGCCTGCAACGGTCAGCCACTGGCCACCGGGTAACGGCACCGCAAACTGGATATGCGCCTGGGCCGTGCGCAGGCCGAACAGGCTGCGCCAGACGATCGGCTGGCCCAGTTCGTCGGTGAGTTGCACGTTCATCAGGCGCACGTCCTGGGCACGCCCCAGCTCGTACTTCAGGGCCTGCTGCAACAACAGCTCCACCCGCCTGTGCCCGCGGCGCTCGTCATGCTCTTGCGCAGGTGGGCTTTCGACGCAGTAAAGCTGGTAGTGGGCTGGCGCCTGCAGCGTACCGCCGTGGCAGGCGGCCTGGGCAATCAGGGGTGCGCTGCGTGCAGCAACCAGTCGCACGGGCACCTCTAGCGCCTGAGCGAAACGCACATCGAACCAGATGCTGCTCGACATCAACTGGATCACCAGCGTGCCACTGACCATGATCAGCAGCAGTTGACCAAACAAGGTGCGGGGCCATAGCCGGTGAAACCAGCGCATGTCAGGCACCGGCCGCGAGGGGGGCGATACTCAGCAGGTAGCCTTCGTTGCGGATGGTCAGGATTTGCGCGGCCCCCGCCGGCGCCCGGCGCAGCTGCTGGCGCAGGCGGCTGACGCACATGTCCACCGATCGGTCGTCGGGCAGGTGGTCGCGGCCGAACGCGCTGCGGGTCAGTTGGTCACGGGAGACCACTCGGTTGTTGGCTTCCAGCAGTTCGCGCAGCACGCGGTAGTCGGAGCGCGGCAGGGTCAGGGTCTCGCCATCCGGGCGGGTGAGCAGGCGCTTGACGTGTTCCAGGCGAAAGCCTGCGAACAGCTGGGCGTCCACCACGGGTTCTTCGGCAGAGATGCCCAGGCGTTGCGGACGACGCAGTACGGCTTTGATCCGGGCGATCAGTTCGCGTGGTTCGAAGGGCTTGGCCAGATAGTCGTCGGCGCCTACTTCCAGGCCGATGATGCGGTCCAGCGTGCTGCCCTTGGCTGAAAGCATGATCACTGCCAACCCTGGTGTGGCCTGCAACTGCCTGCACAGGCTAAGGCCGTCTTCACCCGGCAGCATCAGGTCGAGCACCACCAGCTCCACTTTGTGCCGGGCCAGCTGGTCGCGCATCTGTTGACCGTCGGCTGCCGCCAGTACGTTGTAGCCGGCATCGGTCAGGTAATCACAAAGAAGTTCGCGGATCTCGTCGTCATCATCGACAACCAGCAGGGTCGTGCTCATGCAGAAAAACACCTGTTAGGTGAGGGCCGGTGGCGCTCGTTACGTTCAATTACATCCCCGTACATGTCGGGTCTGGAGCCCGGAGGGCTGATCCCTAGAATCCTAACAAAAAATCATCTGCAAATACGAAGCCTTCCCAAATGAATCCCCAAAGCATCACGACAGTGTTCACCCCCTTCAGTCAAAGCGGCAATTGCCTCAAGCCGCTGGCCTTCTGCGTCGCCGTCGCCATCAGCGGTGGTGCAGTGGCTGCCAACGGCAAACCCCTTGAACTCGACGCTACACAGATCGAAGACAGTGCATTACTGCCTGCCGACGATGCCGGCCAGTTGGGCTACACGGTCGAGAGCACCCGCAGCTCCACTGGCCTGGCACTGACGCCACGGCAGACACCGCAATCGGTAACCACCATCACCCGCCAGCAGATGGATGACCGCGACATCCATACCATCGAGCAGGCATTGGAAACCGCCCCAGGCGTAACGGCCAACAAGTCCGAGGTGGGTGGGCGCACCGACTACCGTGCCCGTGGTTACTCGATCAGCAACTGGAAGGTCGATGGCCTGCAGACCCAGGGCGGCTCCGATTTCAGTGGCAGCGGCAATGCGCTGAACATGGACCTGTACGAACGCATCGACATCGTGCGCGGCGCCAACGGCCTGCTGGGCGGCACCGGCGACCCCTCGGCCACCGTCAACCTGATCCGCAAGGCGCCGACCAAAACCTTCGGCGGCAGCGCCTATGCCACTTACGGCAGCTGGGACAAGCGTCGTCTGGGGGCGGACTTGAACCTGCCGCTATCCGAAGATGGCCGCCTGCGCTCGCGCTTCGTGATGACCCAGCAGGATGCCAACTCGTTCCGCGACAACCAGTCCGAGCGCTCCCGCGCCGCGTTGGCCAATTTCGCGTTCGACCTGGATGACGCCACCACCCTGGGCGCCGGTTACCAGTATGAGTACAACAAGGTTGTGGGTGGCGGCTGGGGCGCGAACATCCCGATCTGGTACCGCGACGGCAGCAAGACCGACTTGCCGCGCAGCACCAACGTGGTGCCCAGCTGGAGCTTTGGCGAGTACACCACCCGCACTGCGTTCGGTTCGCTCGAGCACCGCTTCGACAACGACTGGACCCTGGACCTGAAAGCCGCCCAGGCCACCACCGAAGCCCTGAACCACCGGGGCCTTGCCAAGGTGAACTCGGCCGGGCGCGGCAGCTATGGTGGCTATTGGGACCAGGACGGTAGCGGCGCCGTGCTGAACGGTTTGCACAGCTCCAGCGACACCACCCAGCAGTCCGCGCAGATCGACCTGTCTGGCCCGTTCCAGCTGTTCGGCCGCACCCACCAGGCGATGGTCGGCTACAACGACAGCCGCACCGTTGGCTGGTCGCCCCAGTACACCTGCACCATGGTCGGCGACGGTATGACCAGCGCGCCTGCACTGGGTTGCCAGTTCCGCGCCAACAACGGCTTCCCGGTGACCGACTGGCACAATGGCGTGGATGACGACTACGACCTCATCGCCTCGCGCACCGGCCTTCACAGCAAGACCACCACCCGTCTGCAGGGCATGTACGCCGCCACCCGCCTGAGCATCACCGACCCGTTGTCGGTGATCGTTGGCGTGCGCACCAGCAACTATTCCTCGGTCACCCGCAGCGTGGCCGGCGAGCGCAGCAGCCAGGAAGAAAACGGCATCGTCACCCCCTACCTGGGCGCGGTGTATGACCTCAACGACAACTACTCGGTGTATGCCAGCTACACCGATATCTTCACGCCGCAAACCTCTGAAACCAGCAGCGGCAGCAAGGTCGAGCCGATTCGTGGGCAAAGCTACGAGACAGGTATCAAGGGTGAGTGGTTCGATGGCCGCCTGAACGCCTCGGCGGCGTACTTCCGCACCAAGCAGGAAAACAAGGCCGTGCTGGACGGCGACCTGACCACCCCGACCGGTGGCAACGCATACAAGGCCGGTTCCGGGCAGGAAACCGACGGCATCGACCTGGAAGTCGCAGGCGCCCTGACACCCAACTGGAACGTGTACGCCGGCTACACCTACTTGCATTTCCGTCGCGTGGACAGCGACGGCCGCAGCGATCCGTCGCACCTGTTCAAGGCCTCCACCACCTACCGCCTGAGCGGCCCGCTCGACCGCCTGACCCTGGGTGCCGGCGTGACTGCGCAGACCAACATCCGCGCCATTTCCAGCCCGGCTGGCCAGCCCACCAACGGTGTGAGCAATGGCGCCACTGACGTGAATTGGTCCGGTTATGCCATCTGGAATGCCATGGCCAAGTACCAGCTCACCGATGAGACCAGCGTCAGCCTCAACGCCAACAACCTGTTCGACAAGCACTACTACAGCCAGTACGGGTTCTATGCCGGGGCGATTTATGGCGACCCGCGTAACCTGTCGTTGACGGTAAGCACCGCGTTCTGATCAAGCCCTTCCACAAGGCCTGGCGCTGTACCTGTAGGAGCGGGTTCACCCGCGAACACCGGCGAAGCCGGTGCCTGCACGCGCATCGCCCGCTCCCACAGAACCAGCGCTGGGTTCAAGGCCTGCGCTGGGCCGCCAAGCGGCACTTTCTTACCTGGGCTCTACCGCTTGCCCTGGATCAACCGGCTTCTCCAACTGGCCCTCGAAGCTATCCCAATCCTCGCCAAACAGCTCCACCGGATGCATGGTCCGGTCTGCGCCATTGCCACAGGCTAGCGCCTTGGCAGGGCAGTACAGGTCGCAACCCCAGCAGATACGCTCGGGGTGGCGAGGGTTTGTGGGGAATCTCTTGGCCATGCTCATCCTCCCTCAGGGCTGCCTGATCCGAAGGTAAACCCCTCGCCCAGCCCTTCGTTTGACGGGCATCAATCCATTGGCGATCGCCAGGTCACCGTACATCGCGCATCCAGATATCTGGTTGACAGATATCTGGATCAGAGATATTTTCCACCCTATGTTGGTGCGCCGGGACAACACAATGCGGGTCATAACCAAAGCGGCGGTAACCAAGGCGATTGAAGCCCACGGCCAGTGGAAAGCGCCCCTAAGCCTGTGGCTGACGACCTTCGACAGGGCGACGCTGCGGTTTGAATCTTTTGAACAGTTGAGGCAGACGTGGGCCACTGTGTCTGGCTGGAATGTTGATCGCATCCCCCACTCAAAACTCAGGCCCGCCAGCCGCAAAGGGCCGCTTGATATCTACGTGTTCGATATCAAGAAAAACGAATGCCGCCTGATCGCGTGGCTCAATGCGCGAACGGGCACTCTCTACATCAAGGCCATTCTGTCGCACGCCGAGTACGACAAATGGTGCAGAAGCGATATCAGGTAGCAACCTGGGCCGCGCGATATTTCAATTCGACAGGTGACAACATGAAGCGGGATAAAATCGAAGCCAATGGACTAGATGCCTTCATCGCTAATATTTCACCCATGCTCGATGGCCTGAACACTCAGATGGCAACCATGGCCCAGCTTTTAGCCGCCTGCCATGACCCCATCAAGGACGATGCCGAGCTTGAGGCACGCATGGCATTGATCGACGAGCTCTACTCCCATGCGGACAGCGAAGGCCACGCTGCGGCACGCTTTGCCGAGATGGTAGCGGACCGCGTCTACGAGTATGAGAGTGAGTCTGTATTGGTGCCGTTCGCGAGCCAGGCCGAAGCGTTGGCCTTTCTGCTGTCGGACAGGGGCGTGAAGCAGAAGGACCTGTCGGCGATAGCGACCCAGAGCGCGGTATCCGAGATTCTGAACAACAAGCGGAAGATGACGGTTGCCCAGATAAAGGGCTTTGCTGAGTTTTTCAGTGTACCGGTTGAGTTCTTCATGCATGGGGTGGTTTGAAATCAAAGCCTTTGCGTGACCGAATGCTCCATATGAAGCGACCAGGCATAAAAAACCTCTCAATTTGTGCAGGGTTGCCGGACCAGCCATAGCCATGGTGGCTGTATTGGTGTAGTCGTTCTGTCAATACACTGAGGTGAGTGTTTTACAATCTTGCGAGCCCCGCGGTGGTGGGGGATCGCAGGGTCGATGATGCACTTTGCTTTATCGCAAAAGGAGTTGCTTTGGAGCACCATTCAACCGGCAAGCGCGGCGTGAGTTACGATCCGCCGCAACGGCGGCAACGCAGGGACATCCCTTCCATCGTGCGCCGGGTGACGATGGGCGTTGTGGTCGTCTGGTTGGCACTTGTGGCAAGCCTGGGCGGCTGGATAACACAGCGCCTTACGGCAGAAGAACTCGACAACCTGGCGGCAGGCGCCGAATACGAAGCCCAGATTACGGGGCGAATCGTAGACCGCCTGTTCACCGAAATGGCCAGCGTGGCCAACATGGTGGCCCGTCAAAGCGAAGTGATCCAACTCGCTGCCCGATATCGCCATGATCCGCCCGGCTTCGCCGCACTCACGCGTGAGGAGCGCGCTTTGAAGTTCACCCGTGACCCGCTGGTGCGAAGCGTGGGTGATTTCATGGATAGATTGGCCAGCGATCTCCACTATGGCCGTATCTACATGAACAATCTCTCAGACGATACGGTGACGGCCAGCAACTGGGCGGAGTCATTCAGCATCGTTGGCCAGATCTATACGGGCAGGGCCTACCTCATCGACGCATTGCGCACCGGCAGTGGTGAGATGTTCGGCATCGCCCGCTTGAACAAAACCCCCTCCTATTTCGTCGCCAGCCGCATCGACGATGCTGACGGCAAGCCACTTGGCTCTGTCACGGTCAAGTTCGATGCCCCGGACATAGCCCTCTACCTGACAGGGCGTCACATTGCCTTGATAGTGAACCGTCAGGGCCGTGTGACCACCGCGTCCAGCGAACTTTTCATGCTGCGTAACGTGGTGACACTGCTCCCGGCCGATATTCGCAGGCCTCTGGATGGCGACGAAGAGCCGGGCGAGCCCATGGATATCCGCGCTGTGGCAGACGCGGGTCAGGCCAATCAATGGCTCATTGACGGGCACCCTTATCTGGTGCATCGCCAGCCTCTGAACGACGCGCAATATCAGCTGCTGACGCTGGCAAAGCTTGATCACCTGCAGCCGATGCGTCAGCAGTATTACTGGACCGGTGCCTCTGTAGCAGCGCTCGGGTTGATCTTGATCTTGCTCTCCAGCCGTGTGGCCGGGCAGATGCTGTTGCGCCGCCAGGAAGAACGCTATGCGGCAAACTATGACGCGCTGACCGGGTTGAAGAATCGGCGTGCAATCCTGGCTGCCTTGCATCGGCATTTCGCGTTGGCGAAGCGAACGGGGCAGGGGGTGCTGGTGGCGTTTATCGACCTCGATGAATTCAAGGCGATCAACGACACGTACGGGCACGAGGTGGGGGACAAGTTCCTGATCGAAAGCAGCCGGCGCCTGCAGGTTGGATTGCGGGCGTCGGATGAACTTGGGCGCTGGGGCGGCGACGAGTTCGTTGTGATCGGCTTGACCGCTTCTGTCCACCCGGACGAAATGGCCAAAACTGCCGCAGCGATGCGCAGACGGCTGGTGCCGCTGCTGATTGGTAGCTACGAATTTGACGACTGCCGGTTCGATTACGCGGGTGCGAGTTTTGGTATTACGAGTGTTGATCCCGCTGCGACTTCGCTGCAGGCTGCGCTTAAAGCGGCGGATCAGTTGATGTATGCCGATAAAGAGGTGCGGCGGGGGTTGCGGAGGGTTTGAGAGGGGTAAGGGCGAGGGGGCATAACGACACTGAAAACAAAAAAGGCCCACCTTTCGGTGAGCCTTTTTTGATACTGCGTATGGTGCCGGCACCAGGAATCGAACCCGGGACCTACTGATTACAAGTCAGTTGCTCTACCATCTGAGCTATACCGGCAATGGGGCGTCATTATAGCGATCGTTTGGCGCCTGTAAACCACTTCCTTGCGAATGTTCGCAAAAGACCTAAGTCACCGGCCTAAAAGAAGAATTTTCCTACCAGCCGCGGGGCATGGTGGTGACGCTAGGCTCGCTTTTACCCGGGTTGAAAAACAGCTTGTCGTTGTCGCAGCCGCGCTTGCGGCACGGGGCTTCTGTGCGCAGGGGCAGGCCTCTGTCGCCGCCCAGCTGCATGCCGGGGTGGTTCCAGCCCAGGTTGCTGTTGGGGTGGGGTGAGGTGCCGCCGGCGCAGCCGGTCAGGGCCAGGGCGAAGGTCAACAGGGCGAGGGGGTTGGCTCGGGTCACGATGCTCAGGTCCGGTGGTCCATTGTCGGTTCTGGCGCAACGCCAGAAGGTCGCGGGGCTGGCGGGCAGCGCGCGACGTCACTTTTTAATGATTTGGGGGGCGGATGATACACCGTTGCGGCGGTGGAGCATTAGCCTTGTGTTGTCTGGTCTGGCCTCTTCGCGGGTGAACCCGCTCCTACGACGGGGGCGGGTAAGCCGGGTTATCTTTGTAAGGCAATTCTGAAACATGGGGTTAAAAGCTTCAGCATTTGGATGCTTCGGACGTATCCTACGCGCGCTGTCGAAGTAGCGCTGTTGTTGGGGAAATGGCTCACAGATACCGTTTGCGGGTCGCTCTGGCGACCGGGTGTGAGAACCCGACCACGAATTTAGCGGCTGCGTAATGGCTACCGTGCGCGGGCAGACTTCGGTCTGGCCGAGGCTTCCTATATTCACTCGGTTTCTCACCCCGTGCACGGTTGCCGCCATTTGTTCCGGTGAGAAAGAATGAATGCTGCAACTCCTTGAGGAATATAGGAGTTCGAAAAATTGAAAAGCCTTCCACCAGATAGCACCCCCAAACCAATCACAACCGCAGGCGTGGAAACCTTCCTCGCAGCCGGTAACCCGTCCCTCAATCTGCTACGCGTAGAGCCCGGCGTCCCCATCGATGCTGCCTACGAGCATGTCTCGATCCTGATGGGCTACATCAAGCACCTGGTGCGCGAGGGCGATATGGAGGACGACCATAAATTCCTGGGGGCAGCCGATTACCTGTGCGACATGGCCAAGGCGCTGATGAACGATATCGAGATCGCCAAGGGCAAGGCGCATTGAAAATGTGAGAGTGCGGGGGCCGCTTTGCGGCCCTTTCGCGACGCAAGGCCGCTCCCACAAAAGCCGCTTGCGCTAACCACAAGAAATGTTTATGCACAAGTGGCATTTGGGACCTGAGCGAAAGGCATGCCGGATCGCTACGCCGCTGGTCTTTGCGCAAACGCCTGTTTTTACTGGGCTGTAGCCCCAAGCAGGAATAAGCCAAGCGCTTGAAATAACGCTTGGATCCAACAGGTAATCACAAGCTTGTTCACAGACTTATCCACAGGCTGTCCTGCGGCTAACCGTCGCGTTCCGCAAGAATGAGCAGGTTGCGCGGGGTCAGTGGGTAATCGCAGAACAGGCCCAGGCGCACGTCATAGCCTTGTTCTTCGAGGAACAGGGCGCGATCGAGTACCAGCCACAGCTCCAGTGGCCGACGGAACAGGTTGCGTACGCGCTCCAGGTTCCGAACCTCGGCCAGGCGTTGCCAGCCCGCAGCTTCCAGCATTGCCCAGTCCGGGTCGCCGCTCACTGGCAATTGCTTCAGTTCAGCCAAGTCACGGCAGTATTGCTCGAAGGGCTTCTCCAGCCAGGCCACCGGCAGGGAAGGCGTCGGCAGGTACTCATCGCTCTGGCGCTGCTGGCGTTGCAGCAGGTCGAAGCCCAGGCGCCGGGCCATCGAGGTGTCGCGCTGGCGCCGCACGCGGGCGCCGGCAGTGACGGTTTCGCTCAAGGGCAGGCCCAGGTCGTCCAGCGACAGCTGCAGGCTCGACGCCTGCGCGGCTGTGGATAACGCCTGGTATTGCTGCGTGGCGATGCGGTTGTAGCAGCAGGGGGCTATGGCCAGTTGCCGGCAACCTTGCTGGCTGGCCAGTTGCATCAGGCGTACATGCAGATCGCCACAGGCATGCAGGGCAACAACACTTTTATCGTTAGCCAGGTGGCGAGCGCTGTCGCTGGCCATCACATCCTGATGTACGTGCTGTGCTTGCAAGTGGTGGTGTGCACTCAGAGCCTGACCGGCAGCGACCAGGTCGGCGTCGTACTCCAGGCAGGTCAGGTGTTGCCCAGGTTGCAGCAGGCGACGGCCGAGGTGGCCTTTGCCAGAACACCAGTCCAGCCAGTGCCGGGGCTGCTCGCGGAAGGCCAGGTGGCTGGCGAAGGCTTCGATCTGCTGCCATTTGCGGCCGGGGACGGCGACGTCCAGGCGGTGGGCGGCAGGCGGTAGATTGGTTTGCGCAAGGCTGCCCAGCGTGGCGAGCTGTCGGGCTTGTTCGGCCAGTTGCGGGAATGGGGCAGGCAAGCGGTCAGCGGCGCTGTCGGCTTCGGCGTCTGCCAGGGAACATTGGCGCAGGTGGGCGGCAAGTTCTGGCTGGGTGGTTTCCCAAGGCAGTTGCAGGGTGGTGAAGGGGCGGGGTTTCCACAGCTGTTGGTGCTCGATCAGGAACTGGTCGAGGGCCTGGAAGCGGGCGCTTAGGTGGTGGCTGTGGAGGGGGCTGGGCATGGGGATGTGTGTTGGGGTTGAGGGCCTGTTCGCGGGTAAACCCGCTCCTACGAAGGTTCAGCATAGGCCTGTTGTAGGAGCGGGCGTGCCCGCGAAGAAGGCCAGGAGATGTCAGCGGCCTTGGCAGGCATCCACGCGCAACCAGCGCTCCAGCAGCTTGAAGCCTTGCACCAGCATGAACGAGATCACCAGGTAGAACACGCCTGCGGCGAAGAAGATTTCCACCGGCAGGTAGGTGCGGGCGATGATGGTACGGGCCATGCCGGTCAGCTCCAGCAGGGTCACGGTACTGGCCAGGGCACTGGCCTTGAGCATCAGGATCACTTCGTTGCTGTACGCCGGCAGGCCGATGCGCGCAGCGCGTGGCAGCATGATGTAGAACAGCGCCTTGCCACGCGACATGCCCAGCGCCCGGGCCGCTTCGATCTCACCTTTGGGGATCGACTGCAGTGCGCCGCGTAGAATCTCGGCAATGTACGCGGCGGTGTGCAGGGTCATGGTCAGCACCGTGCACCAGAACGGATCGCGCAGGTACGGCCACAGCGAACTGGAGCGCACCGCATCGAACTGCGCCAGGCCGTAATAGACCAGGAACAACTGCACCAGCAGCGGCGTGCCACGGAAGAAGAAAATGTAGCTGAACGGCACCGCGCGCACGTACCAGTGGCGCGAGGAACGGGCGATGCCCAGCGGGATGGCCAGGATCAACCCGGCAACCACGGCAATGGCCACCAGCTCCAGGGTCAGGACCGCACCCTCGGCCAGGCGTGGCAGCCATTTGAAGATGACTTCCCAATTCATTATTCAGCCCTCGCAAAGCCGCGAGCGGCGCGTTTTTCCATGAAATGCATACCGGTCATGGCAAGCACGGTCAGGCCCAGGTAGATGCAGGCCGCGACCATGTAGAAGGTGAACGGCTCTTTGGTCACGGTCACGCCGATCTGCGAATGACGCATGATTTCTTCAAGGCCGATTACCGATACCAGGGCGGTGTCCTTCATCAGGATCATGAACAGGTTGCCAAGGCCGGGCAGGGCTATGCGCCACATCTGCGGCAGGATGATCCGCGAGAGGATGCGGCCCTTGGACAGGCCCAGCGCCAGGCCAGCTTCGCGGTGGCCTTTGGGGATTGCGAGGATGGCGCCACGGAACACTTCGGTGGCGTAGGCGCCAAAGCACAGGCCCAGGGCGATCACGCCCGCGGCGAAGGCGCTTAGCTCAAGGCCCGGCATGTTCAGGGCTTCGCCGAGGCTGTTCATGAGCCCGACGGTGCCGAAATAGATAAGCAGCACCCACAGCAGTTCGGGCACGCCGCGAACCAGGGTCGAGTAGAAGCCGCCAAGCCATTGCAGGGGCTTGAGCGGGGAGGTCTTGGCCAGGGCGCCGAGCAGGCCCAGGACCAGCCCCAGCAGCAAGGCGCAAAGCGCCAGTTTTACGGTCATCAGGGTGCCGGCCATCATGGCCGGACCGAATCCGTGCAGGTCGATATTCATGGGCAGGTCATTTTAGGGACTGGCGCGCCGCAAGGGCGCGCCGGTCAGGGCGGATCATTCGATGCTGAACGGGAAGTACTTGTCGTTGATTTTCTTGTACGTACCGTCGGCTTTGATTTCTGCCAGGGCTTTGTTCAGGTCGTCGCGCAGCTTGGTGTCACCTTTGCGCACGGCAATGCCGATCTTGTCGCTGTCCATCACCGGCTCGCCCTTGAACTCGAAGTTCGAGCCGTCTTTGCTTTTCAGCCACTCGTACTGCACGTACTTGTCGGCCAGGATGCCGTCGATACGACCGGAGACCAGGTCGAGGTAGGCGTTTTCCTGGGTGTCGTAGAGTTTGACATCGACATCCGGGTAGTTGTCTTCAAGGTAGGTGCCGGCCAAGGTGGCGCGCTGGGTGCCGATGACCTTGCCCTTGAGCGACGCTTTGTCGGTCTTGAAGTCGACGTTTTTCGGTGCGATGAACTGCAGCTTGTTGGAGTAGTACGGCTCGGTGAAGTCCACAGCCTGCTTGCGTTCGTCGGTGATCGACAGCGACGACACCAGGAAGTCGAACTTCTTGGCGTTCAGGGCCGGGATGATGCCGTCCCAGTCGGAGGTAACGACCGAGCACTCGACTTTCATCTTGGCGCACAGGGCGTCGCCGATGTCTTTGTCGAAGCCAACCACGTTACCGCTGGCATCCTTGTTGTTGAACGGTGGGTAGGCGGCTTCGATGCCCATGCGCAGTTTTTCTGCGGCCATGGCGTTTGCCGACATCACCAGCGTGGCAGCAGCTGCCAGGAGAAACTTCTTGTAGGTGTGCATGTATTGCTCCGTTAGCGGTGGCTGGACATGAATTGCTTGCAACGCGCCGAGGTCGGGTTTTCGAAGACCTGCTGCGGCGATCCCTGCTCTTCGACCAGGCCCTGGTGCAGGAAGACGACTTCACTGGACACATGGCGGGCAAAGCTCATCTCGTGCGTCACCAGCAGCATGGTACGGCCTTCTTCGGCCAATGCGCGGATAACGTTAAGCACTTCCTGGACCATTTCCGGATCGAGCGCCGAAGTGGGCTCATCGAACAGGATGACCTTGGGCTTCATGGCCAGGGTACGGGCAATGGCGGCGCGCTGTTGCTGGCCACCGGAAAGCTGGGCGGGGTAGCTGTGGCGTTTGTCGTAGATGCCCACCTTGTTCAGCAGCGCTTCGGCGGCTTCGATGGCCTCGGCCTTGCTTTGGCCGAGCACGCGGCGTGGCGCCTCGATGATGTTGTCGAGGATCGACATGTGCGGCCACAGGTTGAAATTCTGGAAGACAAAGCCGATTTCGCTGCGCAGGCGATTGATCTGGCGGTTGTCGGCTGCGATCAGGTCGCCATTCTTGGCGGCCTTGAGCTTGAGGGCTTCGCCGGCGACCAGGATTTCGCCCTGGTGCGGGTTCTCGAGCAGGTTGATGCAGCGCAGCAGGGTGGACTTGCCGGAGCCGGACGACCCCAGGATGGAGATCACGTCACCGTCGCGAGCGGTCAGCGAAATGCCCTTGAGAATTTCCTGCTCGCCGTAGCGTTTGTGCAAATTGCGGATTTCCAGCGCGGGCGTGGCCTGAGCCATGTGCGGTCCTCATGTGTTCGGGTGCGTTCCCAGCTGTTGGCGGCCTTCCTGGCGTGCGCCAAGCTAGCATAGCGGCATTATGACGGCCAACAGGGTCGCCGGGGACTGTGGGCGCTGGTGGGGCAGTTTGTCGCATCGCTACAGCGTAACGTCGCGCAGATGTCCGCGAAGGTGTCGCCCAGCACCAGAGCCTTGATGAAAAAAGGCGCGATGGTGCCAGCTTTGGCCGGCTCATGGAAGCTGTTTTGACCCATTGGAGGGGTAAACCCGACCTTTTGCCAGTGCAAGCGGGTTCACCCACGAATGCCATGTTGATGTCACAAGGTTGTACCCATGGGTTGCACTTTTTGGCATTGCAGTGGTGCATAGGTGTTACCGAGGAGCACCTTTGGTGCATTTGTAAGTGGGTATTTCAGTAATCCGCTGATTTGAGGTCCTTTCGGTCATGCAATGGCCGAAAGCCCTCCAGGCCGCATCATCAAAGGCCTGCAGAATTTTCTGACGAGTGCATTCGTCATATGGCGCGCTTATTGCCAGTTGGAAACCGCCGATTGCAGCGACGCCTAGGTCATCCCCTGGCGCGCTCTGTACCCGCAGTCGGCGTGGTCCACTCCTTACAAAGGTAGTTTCAATGAGCGGTAACAATTCCAATGACCTCGCTCAGGGGCTCAAACAACGGCATGTGACCATGCTGTCCATCGCTGGCGTCATCGGTGCCGGCCTGTTCGTAGGCTCCGGCCACGCCATCGCAGCTGCCGGCCCTGCCGTACTGCTGGCTTACGCTGCCGCCGGTACGCTGGTCGTGCTGGTGATGCGTATGTTGGGTGAAATGGCAGTCGCCTCGCCTGACACCGGTTCGTTCTCTACGTATGCCGACCGCGCCATCGGGCGCTGGGCCGGTTTCACCATTGGCTGGCTGTACTGGTGGTTCTGGGTGTTGGTGATTCCGCTGGAGGCCAACGCCGCCGCAGCCATTCTGCATGCCTGGTTCCCGGCGGTTGACCTGTGGGCGTTCTCCCTCATCATTACCTTGGCACTGACACTTACCAACCTGTGCAGTGTGAAGAACTACGGTGAGTTCGAGTTCTGGTTTGCCCTGCTCAAAGTGCTGGCGATCATCGGCTTCATCGCCGTGGGCTGTGCTGCCTTGTTCGGCTTTGTACCGAGCAGCCAGGTGAGCGGTGCCAGCCACCTGTTCGATACCCAAGGCTTCATGCCCAACGGCCTGGGCGCGGTGCT
Organism: Pseudomonas sp. YQ_6; assembly: GCF_043103245.1. Classification (NCBI taxonomy): domain Bacteria; kingdom Pseudomonadati; phylum Pseudomonadota; class Gammaproteobacteria; order Pseudomonadales; family Pseudomonadaceae; genus Pseudomonas; species Pseudomonas sp. YQ_6. The sequence goes on along the minus strand of NZ_JBICJR010000038.1, from coordinate 201,962 downwards.
GGCAGCGATGCTGACCACCATGTTCTCGTTCATGGGTACCGAAATCGTCACCATCGCCGCTGCCGAGTCGAAGGACCCGGGCAAGCAGATCAGCCGTGCCACCAACTCGGTAATCTGGCGTATCTGCCTGTTCTACCTGGTATCGATCTTCCTGGTCGTGGCCCTGGTGCCGTGGAACGACCCGGCCTTGGCCGAGACGGGCTCCTACCAGACCGTGCTGAGCCGCATTGGTGTGCCGAATGCCAAGCTGATCGTCGACATTGTTGTGCTGATAGCCGTGACCAGCTGCCTGAACTCGGCGCTGTACACTTCTTCGCGCATGTTGTTCTCGCTGAGCAAGCGTGGCGACGCCCCGGCCATCGCCCAACGCACCACCAAGGCGGCGACCCCGCACGTGGCGGTACTGCTGTCCACCGCGGCTGCGTTTCTCTGCGTGTTCGCCAACTTCGTGGCACCGGCCCAGGTGTTCGAGTTCCTGCTGGCCAGCTCTGGCGCCATCGCGCTGCTGGTGTACCTAGTGATTGCCGTGTCGCAGCTGCGCATGCGCGCCCAGCGTGAAGCCCGCGGCGAGAAGATCACCTTCAAGATGTGGCTGTTCCCGGGCCTGACCTGGGCGACCATTGCCTTCATCGTTGCCATTCTGGTGGTCATGGCGCTGCGTGAGGATCACCGTGCGGAGATCATTGCGACTGCGTTGCTGAGTATTGGTGTGGTGGCGGCTGGCTTGCTGGTGCACCGCAAGCGCGAGGCTGCCGGGCGGGCGGCGCTGGACAGCTGATCCGCGCTGACTGAAATGAAAAGGCCGCGCCCTGTGAAGGGTGCGGCCTTTTTTTGTGGCCTGTGATGACCCTTTCGCGGGCAAGCTCGCAGGTTCACCACAGGCCCGTAGGAGCGGGTTTGCCCGCGAAAGGGCCGGGGCTGCTGGCCGATTTCCCTGGCTAATCACCGTCGCAGCCGCCATTGTATTCGCGGGTAAACCCGCTCCTACAGGGGCCGCAACAGGTTATATGGCCCTGTCAGCCAAACTGCTTCTGCTGTTGCTGCTGTTTGGCCACGAGTTCGGAAGCGGCGATATAGGCGTCCTGGAACTCATCACTCTCCAGCCAGGCCATGGTGGTCTCTTCGTCAGCGCCGTCCAGCCATTTGCGGTAGGCGTTGAACACCAGCACGATGTAGTCGGTGGCGTGTTCTTCCTTGTGCCCCTTGAGCACCAGGGCGAGCAGCGGATCCACCAGGAACACCGAGATCATTGGCACCAGGCCGCCTTCCTGGGCTTCCTTCATCTTGTTGAACATCGCGTCGTAGCTGCCCGACTCCATGGCCTTGTTGTACACCTGCTCGACGCTGGCGCTGTCGCCGGCACTGGCCTTGACCGCTTGGCCGCTGCGAACCATGCGGTTCTGCTTGGCCTTGCTGGCGGCGCGCTTGGCGCGTTTCTGTTGCTTGGTAGGGGTGGCCATGGGGAAATCCTTGGGTGTGTCTGAAAGTGCGCGTATTGAAGCGCAATTGCCCGATAAACCCAAGCAGCGCGCCTGGGCGCTGCAGCTTGAGATGTCTGTGGGATACATATCCAGATTATGCGGACCGTGGGCCCTGCGTAGCTTCTCTCCTGCTGCCAGCCATGCTGGCTGGCAGCCTTTCACTGCGCCAATTCGGCGTCTGTGAGTGATGCGCACGTTTGCGCTACAAAGGAGGAGTCATGAAGCACTTTTATCTGGTCACCCTGTACGGCTACACGGACGATGGCAGGGTTTACTATCCAACCGGTTTCGCCGGTTGCGACGAGCAAAGGATTACAAAGGCTGACATCGCCGCCATTATCGAAAAAGGCAAGCTCCACGGCCAGCTTCAGTTGCACAGCATCTCCTACATGGGGCACATGACCGAGGACGCATTCAAGCATCTTCGTTCCATGTCGGACGAGTAAGGTTTGGCCCGCAGTCTGCTTCTGGCTGCGGGTTTCTCGATTGCATGGCGAGCCTTCAGGTTGCGTTGTGAGGTCTCGTGTTCTTCGACGCCGCGTGAAGTTAAAAATCGCAGGCAACAAAAAACCCGCACTAGGCGGGTTTCTTGTTGTCGCTTCGGGTAACTTTGCAACCACCAGAAGCTTGAAGGTGGTGCCCAGAGACGGAGTCGAACCGCCGACACGAGGATTTTCAATCCTCTGCTCTACCGACTGAGCTATCTGGGCGACGAGGTGAATTAAATAGATTTCCGGACCGCTCGTCAACGACTTTTTGAAAAAATTTTAAATTAATTCCGTCGCTTACGATTTTTGGGGTCATTCGGCCGGCGGAACGTAGCCTTCGGCCTGAGCGTATTCTTCGCCGGCGAAAAACTTGTCCATCTCAGCCTGGAGGAATTTGCGGTCCTCGGCGTTCATCATGTTCAGGCGCTTCTCGTTGATCAGCATGGTCTGGTGCTTCTGCCAGTCGGCCCAGGCTTTCTGCGAGATGTGTTCGAAGATGTACTGGCCCTTGGCACCGGGATAGGGCGGGCGTTCCAGGCCTGGCAGTTCTTCTAGGTATTTGCGGCACATCACGGTGCGGGTCATCGGGCGTCTCCTGCGATCAGTTCGTCGGCCGCGCGTTCAAGCAGCTTTTTCACCGGGGCGGCGAGGCCCAGGCGCGGCGGGGTGGCGAGGTTATACCAGAGCCAGTCGGCCTCGGCCACGTGCTCGCCGACCGGGTCGACGTGCACGAGCCAGGGCTCGATCGCCAGCTGGAAGTGGCTGAAGGTATGGGTCAGGCCGTCCATGGCGTGGCGGCCAGCCAGGCGCAGGCCGTGCTGGTAGGCCAGGTCGTCGAGCTGGGCGATGTCGTCCAGCTCCGGGAGGCTCCACAAACCACCCCACAGGCCGCTGGAAGGGCGGCGGTAAAGCAGGATGGCGCCTTCGTGGTTGGCCAGCAGTGGCATCAGTGTGCGCCGTTGCGGCAGCGCCTTGCGCGGTTTGGGCTCGGGGTAGCGGGTTTCTTCGCCGTGCAGGTGCGCTTCGCAGCCGCGCTGCAACGGGCAGATCAGGCAACTGGGCTTGCTGCGCGTGCACAGCGTGGCGCCCATGTCCATCATCGCCTGGGTGTAGTGGTTGGCGCGTTGTTGCGGGGTAAAGCGCTCGGCGGTGGCCCATAGCTGGTTGGCAACCTTGGGTTCGCCGGGGTAGCCCGCCTGGGCGGTGTAGCGTGCCAGCACGCGCTTGACGTTGCCGTCGAGGATCGGCGCGCGGATGCCCATGCTGATGCTGGCGATGGCGCCGGCAGTGGAGCGGCCAATGCCGGGCAACTCGGTAAGCTGCTCGACACTGCGCGGGAATTCGCCGCCATGTTGCTCGACGACGACCTTGGCGGCCTTTTGCAGGTTGCGTGCGCGGGTGTAGTAGCCCAGGCCCGTCCACAGGTGCAGCACTTCGTCCTCCGGTGCTTCGGCCAGGGCTTGCACGGTTGGCAGGGCCTGCATGAAGCGGTCGAAGTAATTGAGCACGGTGCTGACCTGGGTCTGCTGCAACATGATTTCCGACACCCACACCCGGTACGGCGTGATGCCCTGTTGCCAGGGCAGGTCGTGCCGGCCATGCTCGTCATACCAGTCCAGCACTGCGCTGGAGAACTGCTCGGGGCTCATCGGTTGAACAGCCCCTTGAGCGCGTCTTTCAGTTCCGGGCTCACTTTGTCTCCAAGTTTTTCGTCAAGTTTTTCATCGATCTTGTCTTTCAGGCGGTTACCGGCCAGCTTGGCGGCAACCTTGCCCAGGCCGTTCTGGTCGAGGCGACAGGCCTTTGCGCCGAGTTCCAGCGGACCACGGCAGCGCAGGGGGACTTCAACACCCACATAACGTTCGTTGACCTGGCAGGCCGGGTCCGGCATGGCACGCTGGTCGCCTTCGACGACTACGCCGATGTTGTAGTCCATGCCCAGCACGCGCAGGTCGAGGTCACCATGGCCATTGACAGTCAGGCCCGGTATGCGCGCCTTGAGGTCCGGGTTGCTGGCGACGCCATTGCGTACCACCAGGCTGCCGCGCAGTTCCTGGAACGGGGTGTCCTTGCCGCGTGGTTCGCTGCTCAGCGTCTTGCGATTGAGCGTGGCGATGGCTTGGCACAGCTGCTGTTCCAGGTTGGCATTGACCAGCACGCCATCGTTGATGGCGAAGTTTGCGCTGCCGTTCAGGGTGTCGACCAGTGCTTTCTGGCTGTTACCGGTGGCTGTCAGATCACTGGTCAGGGTCAGCAGGCCCTTGACCGGCGGCGTCTGTTCCTTGCCTTCGGCCTTGATGAAGTGTTCCACCGGCACCCGCTGGATATTGGTGTTCACACCCAGCTGTGGCACGGCAGGGCGCACGTCGACCGAGCCCTTGGCTTCGAAGGTGCCGTTGTACAGCGCTCCGCGCAGGGTTTGCAGGGTCAGCAGGCCGCCTTGGCCAACGGCCTTGAGCTGGGCGCCCTCGATCGGCAGCTTGTCCAGGGTCAACGAGCCGAAGGCCAGGTCGGCCTGCAGGTCGAGGGCGCGCAGGCGGTCGACCGGTAGCAGCTTGTCGTCGCTCCATGCCACTTGCGTTGGGGCGTTGGGCAGTGGCGTGGTGCCGGCACCGGCTACGGCGCTGGCCTCTTGTTGCTTGACCTCGGCCTGGCGCGCAGCGGTGGCGCCCTTGGCTTCTTCGCTTTTGGCCGGCAGGTAGCGGTCGGCGTCGAATGTGTCGCCCTTAAGCTGCAGGCGCAGGGCTTGTTTGGCGAAATCTTCGACGGCCACGCGGCCGCTGAAGGTGCTGTCGTCCAGCTTCACTGCCAGGTCTTCGAGGGCCAGGCTGCTGGGCGTCCCCTGCAGGCGGGTCACCAGCTCCAGCTTGGCGAAGGCGGCCGGGTCATTGGTGGCCGGCAGCGGGTGGCCGATGCTTTCAAGGAAGGTGCGCAGGTTGAACTGGGCGATGGACAGGCCGCCGCTCAGCTGGGGTGCCTTGTCCAGATCACGCAGGTTCAGCTCACCGAGGGCGCGCAGTTGGTTGGCCGAAACTTTCAGGCCGTTCCACGAGGCGACATTGGCGGCCAGGTCGACCAGCAGTTGGCCTTGTGCGGCGAAGGTCACGGTCTTGCCGCCGGTAGGCTCACCCGAGGTCTCGCCCGACAGGCGCATGTCTTCGAAGTTGTAGCGCTTGAGCTTGCGGTCGAAACGCAATTCGCCAGCCAGCTCGGTGCGGGCCTTGATGCTCGGTTGGCTGGCGCTGATGAAGGCGCTGGCCTTGAGCGCAATGTTTGCGCCTTCGTGGATCGGGCCGGTGCTCAGCTGGATGCTTTCGGCGCTGTAGCTGTGGCCGGTCTTGGCATCGGTGTACTGCACGCGGGCGTTGTTCACGGTCAGGCTGTCGATGTCCAGCTTGATGGCGCGGTCGTTGCTGTTGGTGGTCGCAGGCGTCTGCTCGGCAGGTGCCTGTGCGGATGCATCGGTGCTTGCGCCATTCTGCGCGGGCAGCGGCTTGCCGATGTCCTCCCAATTGCCATGGCCCTGTTCGTCACGCGCCAGGGTCAGGTTCAGGCCCTCGACACGTACGTCGCTCATTTGCACTTCGCGGCGTAGCAGCGGCAGCACACGGACTGAAAGGCCAAGCATCTGCAGGTCGGCGAACGGTTCCTTGGGTTTGTTCAAGGTAGCGATGCTGGCTTCGTGCAGCTCCAGGCCCAGCCACGGGAACAGACTCCAGCCGATGTCACCGTTGAGGGTCAGTTCGACGTGCGCCTTGTCGCGTGCCAGCTGGCGAATCTCGTCTTTGTAGTCGTTGGGATCAAAGAGGTGGGTCAGGGCGAAGCCCAGCGCCACGATGATCAGCAGTAACCCGAGAAGCCCCAGTCCCAGGATTTTGCCGAACGCTTTCATGGGCGAGTCCTTTTAGTCCGTTAGTGAGTTCAGGCGGCAGAGTATAACGCTGTAGCGGTTACCCCTGCTTGTACGACTAGAGATGTAGGAAATTCCTACGCCTGTATCAGAGGGTACGGCTTTCGACAGCTTAATATTGAGCTTTTGCCGGGGACATGACCGATTCAGTCAGGCAAAAATGGACGATGGCAGATTGCTTTCATTCTGCTTGATGCTGCTACCCTTGCGCCGCTTCGCGAGCACCCTCCCTATAACAAGGATCAGATTCATGACCAGTACCGTCGCGACGGGAACCTTGGCCAGTGAGCCAGGCTTCCTGTCGAAGGAACGCATAATCGCCCGCCCGGGCTTCAACCGCTGGCTGGTCCCGCCAGCTGCCCTGGCCATTCACCTGTGCATCGGTATGGCCTACGGCTTCTCGGTATTCTGGTTGCCTTTGTCGCAAGCCCTGGGGATCACCGCCCCCGTCGCCTGTGCGGCAGACATGGGCTTCATGGCCCGGATGTTCAGCGCCGAATGCGACTGGCCAATCTCGATGCTGAGCTGGATCTACACCCTGTTCTTCGTCTTTCTCGGCTGCTCGGCGGCGGTGTTGGGCGGCTGGCTGGAGCACGCCGGCCCGCGCAAGGCTGGCCTGGTGTCGGCCTTGTGCTGGTGCGGTGGCATGCTGCTTTCGGCGATAGGTGTGAAAACCCATCAGCTGTGGCTGATGTGGCTTGGTTCCGGCGTGATTGGCGGTATCGGCCTGGGCCTGGGCTACATCTCACCCGTGTCGACCTTGATCAAGTGGTTCCCGGACAAACGCGGCATGGCCACCGGTATGGCGATCATGGGCTTCGGCGGCGGGGCCATGGTCGGGGCGCCGCTGGCCACCGCGCTTATGGGGCATTTTGGCAATGAGCACGAAGTTGGCGTATGGCAGAGCTTTGTCGCCATGGCGGCGATCTACTTTGTGTTCATGACCGCTGGCGCCCTGGCGTATCGCGTACCACCGACCGGCTGGAAGCCTGAAGGCTGGGCTGCGCCGTTGAAGAATGCCAGTAACGCCATGGTCACCGACCGCCACGTGCACGTCAGTGTGGCCTGGAAGACCCCGCAGTTCGCGCTGATCTGGCTGGTGCTGTGCCTGAACGTGTCGGCGGGCATCGGCATTTTGGGCATGGCGTCACCGCTGCTGCAGGAAGTGTTCGCCGGTAAATTACTGGGCAACGAACTGACTTTCAGCCAGCTGAGCACTGCGCAGTTGGCGCAGATTGCCGCGATCGCCGCCGGCTTTACCGGCCTGCTGAGCCTGTTCAACATTGGCGGCCGGTTCTTCTGGGCATCGTTCTCCGATTACATCGGCCGCAAGAACACCTACTTTGCCTTCTTCGCCTTGGGCGTGGGCTTGTACAGCCTGGTGCCGAACATGGGGCACCTGGGCAACGTGGCGCTTTTCGTGGCAGCGTTCTGCATCATCCTGTCGATGTATGGCGGTGGTTTTGCGACGGTGCCGGCCTACCTGGCCGACCTGTTCGGCACGCAGATGGTGGGTGCCATCCATGGCCGCCTGCTGACCGCCTGGGCGGCAGCGGGGGTGCTGGGGCCGGTGCTGATCACCTACCTGCGCGAGTATCAACTGGCAGCGGGCGTGGAGCGGGCGGCGGCTTATGACATGACCTTGTACATCCTCGCGGGTCTGCTGGTGCTGGGCTTTATCTGCAACATGCTGGTGCGCCCGGTGGCCGACAAGCACTTCATGAGTGATGCCGAACTGGCGGCCGAGCGGGCGTTGAGCCATGACAAGGGCGCCGACGGGGCGCGGTCGCTGGAGTGGAAAGCGGCGCCAGGCAGCTTGCCACTGGTGCTGCTGGCTTGGGCGGTGGTGGTTGTGCCGTTGGCCTGGGGTGTCTGGGTGACCTTGCAGAAGACCGCTGTGCTGTTCCATTGATCAGCAGGGGGGGGGGCGCGTTGCGCCCCCCCCTTTCGCCACTGCAGGAGCGGGCTGCTGTGCTTGTATAGACCTGTAGCAGCATCCAGCCCGCGTAAAACCTGGCTTTGCCATATGTCATCCGCGTTTCAAGCTGGCGCGTTCTGGGCCTATAATGAAACCCTTTTCGCCCAATGATTTTGCGGAGCTGGTGATGGTTGAACGTAAGGCTTCCGTCGAGCGCAATACCCTGGAAACCCAGGTCAAGTGCTCGATCAACCTCGATGGCAGTGGCAAGGCCCGATTCGATATCGGTGTGCCCTTCCTTGAACACATGCTGGACCAGATCGCCCGCCATGGGTTGATCGATCTGGATATCGAGTGCAAGGGTGACACGCATATCGACGATCACCATACCGTCGAAGACGTCGGCATCACCCTGGGCATGGCATTCGCCCAAGCCATCGGTGACAAGAAAGGTATCTTCCGCTACGGCCACGCCTACGTGCCGCTGGACGAAGCGCTGTCACGCGTGGTCATCGACTTCTCTGGCCGCCCAGGCCTGCAGATGCACGTGCCGTATACCCGTGCAAGCGTTGGCGGCTTCGATGTCGACCTGTTCCAGGAGTTTTTCCAGGGCTTCGTCAACCACGCCCTGGTAACCCTGCATATCGACAACCTGCGTGGCCACAACACCCACCACCAGATCGAAACCGTATTCAAGGCTTTCGGCCGCGCCCTGCGCATGGCCATCACCCTCGACGAGCGTATGGCCGGGCAGATGCCTTCCACCAAAGGGTGCCTGTAAATGCAAACGGTAGCCGTAATCGACTATGGCATGGGTAACCTGCACTCAGTGGCCAAGGCGCTTGAGCACGTAGGTGCCGGTAAAGTGCTGGTGACCAGCGATGCCTCAGTGATCCGCGAGGCCGACCGCGTGGTGTTCCCGGGCGTGGGCGCGATTCGCGACTGCATGGCCGAGATCCGCCGCCTGGGTTTCGACAGCCTGGTGCGCGAAGTCAGCCAGGACCGCCCGTTCCTCGGCATCTGCGTCGGTATGCAGGCGCTGCTCGAGCACAGTGAGGAAAACACCGGCGTCGACTGCATTGGCCTGTTCCCTGGCCAGGTGCGCTTTTTCGGCAAAGACCTGCAAGAAGAGGGCGAGCACCTGAAGGTGCCGCACATGGGCTGGAACGAAGTCAGCCAGACCATCGACCACCCGCTGTGGCACGACATCCCTGACCGCGCACGTTTCTACTTCGTGCACAGCTACTACATCAATGCCGGCAAGCCGGGCCAGGTGGTGGGTCGCGGTCACTATGGCGTCGACTTTGCCGCAGCGCTGGCCGACGGTTCGCGTTTTGCCGTGCAGTTCCACCCGGAGAAGAGCCATACCCATGGCCTGCAGCTGCTGCAGAACTTCATCGCCTGGGACGGGCGCTGGTAAATGAGCAGGTCGAAGACCAAGGCCCCGACCATCACCCTGGCCCCCGAGCAGGAGCGCGAAGCGCTCGACACCTTGAAGCGTTTTCTCGAAGACCGCTTCGAGCTGCAGTTGGGGTCGTTCGAGGTGGCCGAGGTCCTCGAGCTGTTCAGCAAAGAGATTGCACCCCATTACTACAACAGGGCGATTGCCGATGTTCAGCTGCACCTCAAGGAGCGGTTCGAGAGCATCGAAAGCGACCTGTGGGCACTCGAGAAGCCCTGAAACCCAACAAATAGACAGGTTCCCAAGATGCTGATTATCCCCGCTATCGATCTGAAGGACGGTGCTTGCGTGCGCCTGCGCCAGGGCCGCATGGAAGACTCTACGGTATTTTCCGACGACCCGGTGAGCATGGCCGCCAAGTGGGTCGAGGGTGGCTGCCGCCGCCTGCACCTGGTCGACCTCAACGGCGCCTTCGAAGGCCAGCCGGTCAATGGTGAAGTGGTTACCGCCATCGCCAAGCGCTACCCGAACCTGCCGATCCAGATCGGCGGCGGTATCCGTTCGCTGGAAACCATCGAACACTACGTCAAGGCTGGCGTCAGCTACGTGATCATCGGCACCAAGGCCGTCAAGCAGCCCGAGTTCGTCGCTGAAGCGTGCAAAGCCTTCCCGGGCAAGGTCATCGTCGGCCTGGACGCCAAGGACGGCTTCGTCGCCACCGACGGTTGGGCTGAAGTCAGCTCGGTGCAGGTCATCGACCTGGCCAAGCGTTTCGAGGCCGATGGCGTCTCGGCAATCGTCTACACCGACATCGCCAAGGACGGCATGATGCAGGGCTGCAACGTGCCCTTCACCAAGGCACTGGCTGAAGCCACCCGTATCCCGGTGATCGCCTCGGGTGGCATTCACAACCTGGGTGACATCAAGGCCCTGCTGGACGCCAAGGCCCCGGGCATCATCGGCGCCATCACCGGCCGTGCCATCTACGAAGGCACCCTGGATGTCGCTGAGGCCCAGGCCTTCTGTGACAATTACCAAGGCTGAGGACTGAACCATGGCACTGGCCAAGCGCATTATCCCTTGCCTGGACGTGGACAACGGCCGGGTGGTCAAGGGCGTCAAGTTCGAGAACATCCGTGATGCCGGCGACCCGGTGGAAATCGCCCGTCGCTACGACGAGCAAGGTGCCGACGAAATCACCTTTCTCGACATTACCGCTAGCGTCGATGGGCGCGATACCACGCTGCATACCGTCGAGCGCATGGCCAGCCAGGTGTTCATCCCGCTGACGGTTGGTGGTGGCGTGCGGACCGTGCAGGACATCCGCAACCTGCTCAACGCCGGTGCCGACAAGGTCTCGATCAACACCGCCGCGGTGTTCAACCCAGAGTTTGTCGGCGAGGCGGCGGAGCGTTTCGGTTCGCAGTGCATCGTTGTCGCCATCGATGCCAAGAAAGTCTCCGGGCCAGGTGAAGCGCCGCGCTGGGAGATTTTCACTCACGGCGGGCGCAAACCGACCGGGCTGGATGCAGTCGAGTGGGCGAAGAAGATGGAAGGCCTGGGCGCTGGCGAGATCCTGCTGACCAGCATGGACCAGGACGGCATGAAGAACGGCTTCGACCTGGGCGTTACCCGCGCTATCAGTGATGCGCTGGGGATTCCGGTGATTGCCTCGGGGGGTGTGGGTAACCTGCAGCACCTGGCAGACGGCATCCTGGAAGGGCATGCCAGCGCGGTGTTGGCGGCCAGCATCTTCCACTTTGGCGAGTACACAGTGCCTGAAGCCAAGGCTTACATGGCTTCGCGCGGGATCGTCGTTCGCTGATCCATTGATCGGGGCTGCTTTGCAGCCCTTCGCGGGCACGCCCGCTCCCACAGAGATCTCAGCAAACCTGGACTGCCCCCCAAGAGTTGGATTGGTGTCCAACTTCTTGGGGGCAGTCCAAACCTGTGGGAGCGGGCGTGCCCGCGAAAGGGCCGCGAAGCGGCCCCAATTGCCTCAACCGTGGTTCTTGCCGAGCAGTGCGTGGTAAAGCTCGGTATCCCCGAGTATCCCCACCACCCTGTCGTTATCCTGCAGCACCAGCTTGTTGCCGGTTTGATAACGAATCTGCAGTGCCTCACGCATGCCGATGTCGGCGTGCACCACGGTCGGCCTGCGCTCCAGCAGTTCCACATCTTGTCCTGGTGCCCATTTCTGCATGTCCAGCCCGTTCTGGCCTTGGCGTGCACGCTTGAGCGCGCCGCCTTCGCCAAGGTCCAGCCACGAATCGATACCTGGGTCCAGGCACACCGAGCCATTGACCCGCTTGCAGTTGTCCAGGCTGCGCATCAGGCTGCGCCCGCACAGCACGTTCAGCGGGTTGGTATGGGCGACGAAGGTGCGCACGTATTCGTCAGCCGGGTTCAGCACGATCTCCTCCGGCTTGCTGTACTGGATGATCCGACCGTCTTTCATGATCGCAATGCGGGTACCCAGTTTCAGCGCCTCGTCCAGGTCGTGGCTGACGAACACGATGGTTTTGCTCAGCTTGGCCTGCAGGCCAAGCAGCTCATCTTGCAAGCCCTGGCGGATCAGTGGATCCAGGGCCGAGAACGGTTCGTCCATCAGCAATATGTCGGCATCCATCGCCAGCGCCCGGGCCAGGCCCACGCGCTGCTGCATGCCGCCAGAAAGCTCATCTGGCTTCTTGTTGCGCCACTGGGTCAGGCCCACCAGCTCAAGCTTCTCGTCGACCAGCTTGCGCCGTTCCTTTTCCGGGCGACCCTGCATTTCCAGGCCAAAGCTGATGTTCTCGCGCACCGTCAGCCAAGGCATCAGGGCAAACTTCTGGAACACCATGGCAATGCGCTTGGTGCGCATCATCTTCAGCTCGGCCGCGGAGCAGTTGGCAATGTCGATGTGCTTGCCTTCGTGCTCGACGAACAACTTGCCACGGCTGACGGTGTTGAGGCCGTTGATGCAGCGCAGCAGGCTCGACTTGCCCGAGCCGGATAAGCCCATCAGCACGCAGATCTCGCCTTTGTTGATATCGAGGTTGGCCTTTTCGACACCCACCACCAGGCCGGTCTGCTTGAGGATCTGCTCGCGGGTCTGGCCTTGGTCCAGTAGCGCCAGTGCCTCGCGCGGTTTGTTGGAGAAGATGACGTCGACGTCTTCGAAACGAATGATGCTCATGCCTCACCCCTTACCGGCAGTTCCGGTTGCTTGCAGATACGGTCGAGCATGATTGCCAGCAGCACGATCGCCAGGCCCGCTTCGAAGCCCAGGGAGATATCGGCGGTGTTCAGTGCGTTGACCACAGGTTTGCCCAGGCCATCAGCGCCAACCAGGGCGGCAATGACCACCATCGACAGCGACAGCATGATGCATTGAGTGACACCGGCGGCGATGCTTGGCATCGCGTGCGGCAGTTCGATACGGGTAAGCAGCTGACGACGCGAGCAGCCAAAGGCCTTGCCGGCGTCCATCAACTCTTGCGGCACGTCGCAGATGCCCAGGTAGGTCAGGCGAATGGGCGCGGCGATGGCGAACACTACGGTGGAGATCAGCCCCGGCACCACGCCCAGGCCGAACAGGGTCAGGGTTGGGATCAGGTAGACGAAGGTGGGCACCGTCTGCATCAGGTCGAGCACCGGGCGCATGGCGGTATAGAACATCGGCTTGTGCGCGGCGAGGATGCCCAATGGCACGCCGATCACCACACATACCACTGTGGCGAAGGTGACCTGCGCCAGGGTCTCCATGGTTTCCTGCCAGTAACCCAGGTTGAGGATCAGCAGGAACGACAGGGCGACAAATGCGGTCAGTGCCCACTTGCGCTGGATGAAATGCGCCAGGGCGGCGAACAGGGCGATAAGCACGAACGGGTTGAAGAAAGTCAGGGCGCTGGTAACGCCGTGGATCATGAACTCCAGGCCTTGCGCGATGGCGTCGAAGTAATTCGCGCCGTTCTGGGTCAGCCATTCGACGAACGACGCGATGTACTGGCCCAGGGGTATTTTCTGATCGATAAGCATGATAGCGAGCTTCCACCTGCATAGATTGAAATCAACCCGGGGCAGGCACGGTCCTGCCCCGAGGTAGCGCTACTGCGTAGTTCGTTATTGCGTAAGCTTGGCCTTGACCGCCTCCAGGCCAGGTTTGCCATCCACGGTGGTAACGCCGGCCAGCCAGGCATCCAGCTTGCCTGGGTTGTCCTTGATCCATTTCTTGGCGGCGGCTTCGGGTTTCATCTTGTCGTCCAGGACATAGCCCATCATGGTGCTTTCATCCTTGAGCTCGAACGACAGATTCTTAAGCAATTGGCCAACGTTGCTGCATTCCTGCGTATATCCCTTGCGGGTGTTTGTCAGCACGGTCGCCTTACCGAAGTCGGGACCGAAGAATTCGTCCCCGCCGGTCAGGTACTGCATCTTGAAGCGGGTGTTCATCGGGTGTGGCTCCCAGCCGAGGAACACCAATGCCTCGCCGCGTTTCTGCGCGCGGTCAACCTGCGACAGCATGCCCGCCTCGCTGGACTGCACGATCTTGAAACCGGCGTCCTTCAAGCCAAAGGCGTTCTTGTCGATCATGCTCTGGATGGTGCGGTTACCGTCGTTACCCGGTTCGATGCCGTAGATCTTGCCGTTCAGTTCCTTCTTGAACTTTGGAATGTCGCTGAAATCCTTCAGGCCCTTGTCGTACAGCGCCTGGGGGACTGCCAGGGTGTACTTGGCGTTTTCCAGGTTGGCGCGCACGGTTTCTACCGTGCCGGCATCGCGGTACTGCTTGATGTCGTTCTCCATGGTCGGCATCCAGTTGCCGAGAAACACGTCCAGGTCCTTGCCGGTGGCCAGCGACTTGTAGGTCACCGGTACCGAGATCATGGTGGTGTGGGTTTTGTAACCCAGGGCTTCGAGCACAACGCTGGTGGTCGCGGTCGTGACTGTGATGTCGGTCCAGCCGACATCGGAGAAGCGTACAGTCTGACATTGCTCGGGTTCGGCTGCTTGGGCCAGCAATGGCGCGGACAGCAACGCAACCAGCAACAGCGAGGGTGAACCTTTCATGGATGGACTCCTGAGATATTGTCTTCGGGTTCGCGTGGGTCGCCGGGCTTTCTGAGGGTCCGGTCGACCAGGCCTGCAGAGGGCAGGATGCGTGGCCGTGCTTTACGAGTCGCTTTCGATAATCCTCCAGCGCCGGGCAATCGCCTACTGGTGGGGTCGTATCCAGTACGGAACGGGTCGTATCCAGTATGGGCGATGTCGCTTATGGATTTTTCCACCCCCTCGTACGCATTTTTGCGTCACCAGGCCGCTGGAAAACGGCGCGGTGAGCGCAGTTCCTGGTTGAAAACAGCGCGGCGCTGCTGGACAAAAGTACGTCGGTTGCAGACGGCGAGGTGGGCGGTAAAAGCCCGATGATGCTGGCATTCAAGGCGGCCCGCTGTTTGAGCCTAGCAGCTACCCCGCCCTGCGCATGGCGCGCAGAGACAAGCCCAGCAAGAGGTGATTCGACAATGGCCATCAGCGTGTTCGACCTGTTCAAGATCGGTGTCGGGCCCTCCAGCTCCCACACCGTCGGCCCCATGCGTGCTGGCGCCCTGTTCGTTCAGGGCCTGCGAGAACGCGGTGAGCTGGAGCGTGTAAAACGGATCGAAGTGCGCCTGTATGGCTCGCTGTCGGCCACCGGTATCGGCCATGGCACCGACAACGCCACCATCATGGGCCTGATGGGCGAGTGGCCTGACGCCATTGACCCGACCCAGATCGTGCCGCGTATAGCCGACCTGCGCGAAACCAACACCCTGCAGCTGGATAGCCGCTTGCCCATCGAGTTTGTCTGGGCCCGTGACATGCTGCTGCTGGACGAGAACCTGCCGTATCACCCCAACGCCATGACCCTGATTGCCGAAGGCGAGCAGGGCGAGTTGCACCGCGACACCTATTACTCGGTGGGCGGCGGCTTTGTGGTCGATGCAGCCCAAGCCGCCAGCGGTGTGTTGGATGCTGACCAGACGGTGTTGCCGTACGACTTCAACAGCGCCGCCGAACTGCTGCGCCTGTGCAAGCAAAACGACCTCAGCGTGTCGCAATTGATGATGGCCAACGAGAAGGTCTGGCGCAGCGAGGAAGACATCCGCGCTGGCCTGTACAAGCTCTGGGAAGCCATGCAGGAATGCGTCAACAACGGCCTCAAGTACGAGGGCACGCTACCCGGCGGGCTGAACGTGCGCCGGCGCGCCGCCAAGCTGCACCGCAGCCTGCAGGAAATTGGCAAGCCCAACGTGATCGGCTCGACCATGAGTGCCATGGAGTGGGTCAACCTGTTCGCCTTGGCAGTCAACGAAGAAAACGCCGCCGGTGGGCGCATGGTGACCGCGCCTACCAACGGCGCGGCAGGCATCATCCCGGCAGTGCTGCATTACTACATGCGTTTCAGTGATGAGGTTGATGAGTCCAGCGTTGTCGACTACTTCCTGGCCGCCGCCGCCGTGGGCATCCTGTGCAAGAAGAACGCCTCGATCTCTGGTGCCGAAGTGGGTTGCCAGGGGGAAGTCGGCTCGGCCTGCGCGATGGCCGCAGCAGGCCTTGCCGAAGTACTCGGCGCCACCCCGGCACAGGTTGAGAACGCCGCTGAAATTGCCCTGGAACACAACCTTGGCCTGACCTGCGACCCGGTGGGCGGGTTGGTGCAAGTGCCCTGCATCGAGCGCAACGCGATTGCTGCCGTGAAGGCCATCAACGCGGTGCAGATGGCGTTGCGCGGCGATGGTGAGCACTTCATTTCCCTCGACCAGGTAATCCGCACCATGCGCGATACCGGGGCCGATATGCACGACAAGTACAAAGAGACCTCGCGCGGCGGCCTGGCGGTCAGCGCTATCGAGTGCTGATTTGCTGATCTGACCTTCAAGGCGTCTTCGCGGGCAAGCCCGCTCCTACAGGAACGGTGAAATCCCTGTAGGAGCGGGCTTGCCCGCGAAGAGGCCCTTGAGGTTGATGCAGGTGCAACACAACCGCCAATGCCTCTTTATGGTGCGGTGGCACGCTACCGATCGTCGGATGTCGCGATCAGTGTGAGGGTTGTCGGTGACACTTAAAGGTGTCGCTTCTGGGAAACCCACGCGGCGCGTGTCACTAAACTGCTCAACCGTTACAGGCAACGCGCTAGCTCGCCTGTTCTGGACGACTGGCCAACACGATGCAAGCACTTGAAATGCCCAGTAAAGGCGTCGTTTTCAGGTTTTTTTGGATAGCCGTTCAATTTTAGGCACGGCGTTTGCGTTGAGATTGGCAAGCCTACCCCCGGAAAATGACCGAGGGGTCATAACAAGAAATAAGTGCCCGCCTGAGGCACACCCTGCATTTGTGTGAGGAGAAATCGCGATGACGTCGTACACCTCCGGGAATCCAACCCAGAACCGCACAACACCCCAGTCCATCGGGTTTCTTCTATTGGACAATTTCACCCTGATTTCCCTGGCATCGGCGGTCGAGCCGCTGCGCATGGCCAACCAGCTGTCTGGCCGTGAGCTGTATCGCTGGCACACGCTGACGATCGATGGCGGCCAGGTGTGGGCCAGCGATGGCCTGCAAATCACACCGGATGCCGCAATCAGCAATGCTCCGCCCATCGACACCGTGATTGTCTGTGGTGGTGTTGGCATCCAGCGCTCCGTCACCCGTGAACACGTCACCTGGCTGCAAGCCCAGGCCCGTCAGTCGCGCAGGTTGGGTGCCGTGTGCACCGGCAGTTGGGCACTGGCCTGCGCCGGCCTGCTCGACGGCTTCGATTGCAGCGTGCACTGGGAATGCCTGGCCGCGATGCAGGAAGCCTTCCCGCGGGTGAACATGAGCACCCGCCTGTTCACCCTTGACCGCAACCGCTTCACCAGCTCCGGTGGCACCGCGCCGCTGGACATGATGCTGCACCTGATCAGCCGTGATCACGGCCGCGAGCTGTCGGCGGCGATTTCCGAGATGTTCGTCTACGAGCGTATTCGCAACGAGCAAGACCACCAGCGCGTGCCGCTCAAGCACATGCTTGGCACCAACCAGCCGAAGTTGCAGGAAATCGTCGCGTTGATGGAGGCCAATCTGGAGGAACCGATCGACCTGGACGAACTGGCAGTGTATGTGGCGGTTTCGCGACGCCAGTTGGAGCGCCTGTTCCAGAAGTACCTGCACTGCTCGCCGTCGCGCTACTACCTGAAGTTGCGCCTGATCCGTGCGCGGCAGCTGCTGAAGCAGACGCCGATGTCGATCATCGAAGTGGCATCGGTGTGCGGCTTTGTCTCGACCCCGCACTTCTCCAAGTGCTATCGCGAGTACTTCGGCATTCCGCCGCGTGACGAGCGCGTGGGGTCCAACACCGCGCAGCAGGTGGCCATGATGCCGATTCCGCAGGCCATGACCCTGTCGCCGCACAGCGGGCCGATGGCGGCCCTGAGCCAGGCACGCAACGAGTCGACCTTTGCCAGTGTAAGGCTCTGACACCGAGTCGACTTTTTCGCGGGACAAGCCCGCTCCCGCAGGTCACCCGCTGAGCTTGAGCCAGCGGTGATCCTGTGGAAGCGGGCTTGTCCCGCGAAGGGTCCGGTCCTGGGTAAATGAATTACGCGCGTTTGTTGAACTGCGCCAATGCCGGCAACAGTTGCTTGTCGATGGCCTGGCGCACCGCCGGCAGGATCGTCGCACTACCGGTGTACATCTGCTCCACCATCCCCTTCAGCGCCCGTGCATTGGGCTCGGTCAGCCCACGCACCACCGCTTCGCAAGCCTGCTCGGCACTGGCTCCTGCAGGAATATCGAAACCGCGCGAGCGCAGGTGGCCGGCGAGGTCGTCCTGATCAATCAAATCCGCATGCATCATGGCTGTTGTCCCTTTTATCGCTAAGAGAGTGCTGCTGTGATTTACGACCGATTCTGTGACGTGCGCGACAGCCTCGCAAGGACAGAATGTCGCCATGGCTGCTTTGGCTAAGAACAGGTCGTTTACGACTAAATCCCCTGCCAGGCAAGCACGCACACTGGAGCCATTCACGGTACAGAGGGTTTGGTCACCCTCGCTCACGCACAGTGGATGTTGCTCGCTCTTGGCCCCGGTAGCTCACGGCTTTCCGGGGTTATTTTTATTCCGCCAGACTCCCCTATACATTCATACACCTAGCATTTATGTCAGGTGACGGACTGCAGAAATTTGTGCTCTTTTGTGGCAGATGGATTCCACAGGAGCGGAAAACGTGAAAAAGAATATCTGCATGATCATTGTCCTGGGCGCGACCTTGATAATGGCTTCATGTTCGTCATCTACCCCGCAAACGAGTACTGTTGCGAGTGTTGTTCCGCAGCTGTTTACACTGCAGCCTACTCAAAACCGCCAGATGCTTCAGAAAACAGCAAAAGGTCATCTAAAAACTTTGTTGTCCGACCCCGCTAATGAAGAATTCACGCTAGTGAATGTTGATGCATCATTGATTGGAGGGAACACTGAAAATATAGCTATAACACTGCCGAATCGAAAGGCTGAGAAGTTTAACCGGCGGAACTTCAGTGTCTTGGCTGATGGGTACGAAGGATGGGTTGGCTATCAGCCTTCAAAGTGGAAGGCAGGCCGCTCAGGGGCGGAAGCAGAAATTGATTTCGATCCTGAGTATTATATGTCAATCATTCGCCTTGGTAATCAGTTGGCAGGCAATTTTTTGGTGGATGGCCAGCGATACCGATTGGTTTATATCGGTTCAGATACGCACGTGCTGATCAAGGTTGATGAGTCAAAGTTACCCTCTGAAGATGCACTGGGCGTAGACGTTGGGTTTCCGGCATCCCCTGCTCTAGAAGAATCGCAGCAGGTCTCGTCTGCCTACAGTATAATAAGGCTGCTATTTGTAAGTACAGTGCAGTCTCGCGCGAAAAATCCAAACTATCGTGCTGATTTGATGCTAGGGTTGCAGGATGTAAATCAAATTGCAAAAAATAGCAAGGTGGATATTACTTACGAGTTTGCGGGGTTTATAGATTCTGCTATTGACGAAGTGGGGAAAGACTTTGGAACGCTCCTCAATGAGGTTCAATATAATAATCCCGCTGTCAATGCCAAAAGGGTGGAGCTTAGGGCTGATCTAGTCTCGATGTACGTTGCCAATAGTGAGTTTTGCGGCGCGGGTAAGCCGTCGAGTAATAAGACGCAAGGCTTTTCGGCGATTAATTGCATTACCTCGTTAGCCCACGAGATCGGCCACAACTTTGGCATGACTCATAACTGGGATGGGCAAAGTGATAATTATATCCATGGATATCGCTACGCTCCGGATGGGGGGAACCTCAGATTCCGAACTCAGATGTCTGCTAACTGTAGCCCGACATGTCCGAGAGTACCGTTTTACTCCAATCCGCGGCTGAGTTATCAAGGACAACCTCTGGGAACTGTCGCACATCATGATGTCGCCCGCGCGATCAACGAGCGTAGGGCAAGTATAGAGAGTTTCTACCCTCCCATGCCGGGAGTGCTTAAAAATAAAGGTCGGCTGGATCAAGGTTCCACTCACCCCTGCCTGCAGGATTTTGCCGGATCAAGTATCCAGTTCGTCGCATGCTCTCCTGGCCCCCAGCAAAAATGGACGTTAGAGCCGTGGGGCGAGGCGGGTACGTTCAGGATTGTGGCTCCGGGCGGTAAATGTATGGTCGCGCGGGCTGATAATTATGTTTTGGCTGAGTCATGCCCTGCAACAGTCAAAGATGGTCTTCTCTGGATGGTATCAGCGCAGCCCGATCATACCTTGAAAATACAGAGTTATAATCGCAACCTTTGCCTAGGCTCTCAGCCCAGCTTGAAGCCGGGGCCTGAGTTATTGACATGTGATAACGGTAGGTACCAAAGCTGGATAAATCTCGATATCCCACAATAACCGAGGCCTAGCGAGCAGCCATGGTCTGACTGCTCTCGTTGGTATCAACTAGGAATCTTTATCACACGGCCTGTAAAGGCTGGCGTTGGTAAATCCCGTTGGTCATCGACCACGCTTTGTAGTCGATGGGTGCTGGATTCTCCAAATGGCTTTGCCTTTGGCCCCGCCAGGTCCACATGTAAAAGCAATTGCTCACTGGCGGCCAACGCCTCGTCAAAACCTGATCGATGCAAGCTGTGATACAAGTGCAGTCGCTTTTTATCGAAGCCGATGATCTGCGTCTGCACCCACACCTCGGTGGCCAGCTTCACCTCGTGCAGATAATTGATATGCGCCTCCAGCGTGAACAGCGAATTACCGCTTTGCCCTCGGCTGTCGGCGTCCAGGCCAATGCGCTCCATCAGCGCATCGGTCGCGTAGCTGAAGATCAGCAGGTAGAAGGCATCCCGCAGATGCCCGTTGTAATCGACCCAGTCCTCTTGGACCGTGGTGCGGTAGGTGATCAGAGCAGGCATCTTGGTCTCCTTAATCGCCGAACGACATGCCGTGGCTGGCCTTGCTGGTCTTCACCGCTTCCAGCACCGCCAGCAGGGTGTCGTCGCGGTAGCGCTCCAGTGCGGCGATGCTGTGCTCGCCCAGTTGCTCGGAAGTGCCGTCTACCACGTCGTCGATCAGCTTGTCGGTCAGCTCCGGTGCCGGAAGGTACGTCCAGGGTAGCTTCAGAGCCGGGCCGAACTGCGACATGAAATGGCGCATGCCGGCATCGCCACCGGCCAGAGTATAGGTAAGGAACGTGCCCATGAACGACCAGCGCAAGCCTGCGCCGAAGCGGATCGCGTCGTCGATTTCGCCGGTGGTGGCCACGCCGTCGTTGACCAGGTGCAGGGCCTCGCGCCAGAGCGCTTCGAGCAGGCGGTCGGCGATGAAGCCTGGCACTTCCTTGCGCACATGCAGTGGGCGCATGCCGAGTGCGGTGTAGATGGTTTTGGCGGCTTCAATGGCTTCGGGTGAGGTGCGGCTGCCGCCGACAATCTCGACCAGCGGCAGCAGGTACACCGGGTTGAACGGGTGGCCGACAACGCAGCGCTCCGGGTGAGTGGACGACTCGTAGAATTCGCTTGGCAGCAGGCCCGAGGTACTGGAACCGATGATTGCGTCAGGCTTGGCTGCGGCGCTGATTTTTGCGTGCAACTCAAGCTTGAGGTCCAGGCGCTCTGGCGCGCTTTCCTGGATGAAGTCGGCGTCGTGCACGCATTCCTCGATGGTTGCCACGAACTTCAGGCGGTCTTGCGATGCGCCAGGGGCCAGGCCTTGTTTTTCCAGTGCCGGCCAGGCGTTGGCGATCCGTTTGCGCAGTGCCTGTTCGGCGCCGGGCGCCGGGTCCCAAGCCACCACGTCCAGGCCGTGGGCGAGGGCGCGGGCGACCCAGCCGCTGCCGATCACGCCGCTACCCAGGGCGGCGAAGGTTTTGATTTCAGTGATAAAGGGCATAGCTAGTCCTCAGGGTAAAACACAGTCATCAGGGTTAATGGCTAACCCTGTGGGAGCGGGCATGCCCGCGAACACCGGCGCGGCCGGTGCCATCCATCGCGTTGCCTGCTTCGCGTTCACGCCCCCTCCCACGGGGTCTTCGGCGCATTTGCGATCGTTGAAAGGATCAGCGGCGCTTGAGGTTCATTTTTTCCCGGCCTTCTGCCGGGCTGAGCACGCGGCCACCCATGCGGGTGATGATCTCGCTCGCGCGTTCCACCAATTGGCCGTTGCTGGCCAGCACCCCACGGTCCAGATACAGGTTGTCTTCCAGGCCCACCCGCACGTTGCCGCCCAGCAGCACTGCCTGAGCGGCCATCGGCATTTGCATGCGGCCGATGCCGAAGCCTGCCCAGGTGACGTTGGCGGGCAGGTTGTCGACCATGGCCTTCATGGTGGTGGTGTCGGCCGGTGCGCCCCAAGGGATGCCCAGGCACAGTTGGAACAGCGGGTCTTCGAGCAGGCCTTCCTTCATCATTTGCTTGGCGAACCACAGGTGGCCGGTGTCGAAGATTTCCAGCTCGGCCTTCACCCCCAGTTCGGTAATGCGCTTGGCACCGGCGCGCAGTTGGGCCGGGGTGGACACGTAGATCGAGTTGCCATCGCCGAAGTTGAGGGTGCCGCAGTCGAGGGTGCAGATTTCCGGCAACAGTGCTTCGACATGGGCCAGGCGCTCCAGCGGGCCGATCAGGTCGGTGCCCGGGCCGAACGCCAGCGGCGTTTCACCCGGGCCGATTTCCAGGTCGCCGCCCATGCCGGCGGTGAGGTTGACGATGATGTCCACGTCGGCTTCGCGGATACGCTCCATGACTTCGCGGTAGAGGTTTACATCTCGGCTGAAACGGCCGGTCTGCGGGTCGCGGACGTGGCAGTGGACCACGGTGGCGCCGGCCTTGGCGGCCTCTACGGCGGATTCGGCGATCTGTTTGGGGGTGACCGGGACCAGGTGGCTTTTCGAGGCGGTGTCGCCGGCGCCGGTGAGGGCGCAGGTGATGATGACGTCGTGGTTCATGGCGGGTTCCTTGTATGGTCAATGCTGGCCTCTTCGCGGGCAAGCCCGCTCCTACAGGGAGCCGTGATGGCCCTGGCGAGCGCGTTACCTGTAGGCGCGGGGGTTACCCGCGAAAGGGCCGGATCAGTTGGCGGTAAGCTTGAGGTTGTCCGCAGCCGGCTTGCCATCGAAGGTGGTCACACCCTCAAGCCAGCGGGCCTTGTCCTCGGGGTGGTCCTTGAGCCACTGGCGGGCCGATTCCAGCGCGTCTTTGTGGTCAAGCAGTGGCTGCATCATGCGGCTCTCGTCCTCGGCGCTGAACTTCAGGTTGGCCAGCAGGCGGTGGGCATTGGGGCAGCGTTCGGCATAGTCCGGAGCCGTCACCGTCCACACCGTCGCACGGCCTTCGTCAGGGCCGAGCGCATCCTGGCTGTCACCCAGGTAGGCCATGTCGATGTTCACGTTCATCGGGTGCGGCGCCCAACCAAAGAACACCACGGCCTCCTTGCGCCGCACTGCGCGGTCGACGGCGGCGAGCATGCCGGCCTCGCTGGACTCGACCAGCTGGAACTTGCCCAGGTCGAACTGGTTCTTGGTGATCATCGCCTTGATCTGGGTATTGGCGCCGGAACCCGGTTCGATGCCATAGATCTTGCCGCCCAGCTCTTTCTCGAACTTGTGGATGTCGGCGAAGGTCTTCAGGCCCTTGTCGTAGAGGTATTTCGGCACGGCCAAGGTGGCGCGCGCGTCCTCCAGGCTTGGCTTGTCCAAAACCTTGACCTGGTTGGCATCGACGAACGGGGTAATGGTCTGGGTCATGATCGGGTTCCAGTAACCCAGGAACATGTCCAGGCGTTTGTCGCGTATGCCGGCGAAGATGATCTGTTGCGAGGCACTGGTCTGTTTGGTCTGGTACCCCAGGCCGTCGAGCAGTACCTGGGCCATGGCGCTGGTGGCAATGACGTCGGTCCAGTTGACCACGCCAAGGCGCACGTTTTTGCAGGCGGCGGGCTCGGCGGCGAAAAGCGGGGTGGCGACGATGCTGCTCAGGGCAAGGGGCAACAGGCTGCGGCGGATCAAGCTGTGCATGGTGGCTCTCCATCGGCAGTGCATATTGTTATTGAGGGCGGCCTCTGCGGACCGTGTGAATACGCTACGCTGGCGCTACCTTGCCCAAGCGCACGCTAGCGACAGGAATTAGCACCGGGGCGACCAGTTTCTGTGGAGGAGAGGATGATGGAGACGATTGCCTTTCTGTTGGTGCCCGGCTTTTCTGCCATGGGGTTCATTTCGGCGGTGGAGCCGCTGCGGGTGGCCAATCGTTTTGGTGGGCAGTTGTACCGGTGGCAGGTGCTTAGCCTGGACGGTGAGGCGGTGCTGGCGAGCAATGGCATGTCGATCAATGCCGATGCCGCCCTGGGGGAGGGCGAGCCGGCCAACATCCTGCTGGTGGTCGCGGGCTTCGAACCACTGGCCAATGTCGCACCCAAACTGCTGCATGCGTTGCGCCGGCTCAACCACGAAGCTGTCATGCTCGGGGGCATCGATACGGGCGCGATGGTGCTGGCCGAGGCAGGGCTGCTCGAGGGCTACCGGGCGACATTGCATTGGGAGGCGCTTGAGGCATTCAAGGAGCGCTACCCAGGCCTTCAAGCTACCCAGGAGCTGTTCGAGATTGACCGCAGCCGCATCACCTGTGCCGGCGGAACGGCCTCAATCGATTTGATGCTGCACCTGATTGCCCAATCTCACGGCAGCGAACTGGCGGTCAAGGTGTCCGAGCAGTTCGTGCTGGGTCGTATCCGTCAGCGCCAGGACCACCAGCGCATGCAGATCGGTGCGCGTTATGGCATCAGCAACAAGAAGCTGGTCCATGCCATTGGAGAAATGGAAAAACACATCGAGCCACCGCTGACTACGCTGGAACTGGCTGCCGCGATCAAGGTGACACGGCGTCAACTGGAGCGTCTGTTTCGCATGCACCTTGATGCAACACCGAGCGGTTTCTATCTTGGGTTACGGCTGGACAAGGCGCGCCAGCTGTTGGCCCAGACCGACATGTCGGTGACTGAAGTCAGCCTTGCGTGCGGGTTTGAACTGCCATCCTATTTCACGCGGCGCTACAAGCTGAGGTTTGGACGGTGCCCGCGGGAAGAGCGACGGCCCAGCGGTACAAAGTGAGCTTCAATCCAGTTCTCGCTCGAGAATGGCCCTTAGCTTTTCACGATTCCTTGCTTGCAGATCCTCGCGAAGCGGGGCGAAACCCGCTGCATTGAAGCGTGCACCCAGATGGTCAAATACCAGGTTCAACTTTCTGGTGGGCTCGAGCGGGTCGGTAATGCAGTAGGCATAAAACAGGATCGCAACCGGGACATGGTCCCCTTCATGGTCCATTTCAATACTTAGATGTGAAGAGGCGTTCATGACGGTGAAGGTACGCGTACCTGCCGATTGCAGAGCGGCTTGAACATTCTCTTCGAGGCTCTTGAACCAAGGTCCTTTCTCGCGGGGCGGGGGGAGATAGCCACTGTAAACATCGCTTAACGCAAGCAAGTTCGGCTCATACACGATGGTTCTATGAGTATGTTCGAACAGGGTGAATTTCAATGATTGCAAGGTGGCGCGAGCGACAGTGAACCATTGCTGAGGCTGGGTTTCCATCGAGTATTTTTCATTGGCCACTGCTTGTGAATAACGCAGGCATAGCTGCAAATCTTCCCATGTATCGAGTGTCAGCCAGGGCGCAGGCTTGATGCTTAGCCGCTCCTCGAATATTCGGGTATCCAGGCTCGTATCACCCATATGGCATTGCTCCTTGATGGATGCAGATGACCAGAACCGGGTACCAGCGCGCTCTGGTACCCGGCCTCGCTAATCAGATAGCGAGAAACGCGCCGAGGTCGCCTTTGATCTTCTCATTCACAAGGTCACGTGCAGCGTCGAAGTGACGAACGCTGAACGTGCCTTGTTGCGAAGCGCGATAGACGCGGGTAGAGGTTTTGTCGACCTTGCGCGTCAGGGCGCCTTCACGCTCGACTTTCGAGTCGTAGCTGGCCTGGAAGCTGGTCATGTGCATCGCAGGCAGGCCTTGTGGCGTCATTTCGCACTGGGCGACCACGAAGTTGCTCGATTTGCCGGTTTCGCTATGGCTGTGCTTTTCCAGGTGCGCCTTGACTTCCGGTTTCTGCACGACAATTTGCAGAACACGCCGGGCGCAGGCGGCGCGACGAGGGTCCGCGGAGACGCTGATGGTGACGGACTTGGTAATCAGCTCTGCCAGGGTCAGGTTGTCCTCATCAATGGCATCTTCGGCATGTGCTGCGCCCGTCATGGTCCAGCCAAACTTGATCAGGCCATCGTTGTAGAAGTTGTACCACTCGCGCTGCTGGGTCTCCTTGTCGAACTTCTTGTTGGCCAGTTCGGTCATCAAGCGCATGCCGGCCAGGATGTCTTCTGCAATGTTGGCAGGCACATTGTCAGCGAAGATGCAGATGGTCTGGCCGGTAGCGGCTACGCGCTCTTGACCCTCTTTGCGGATTTTTTCCATTTCAACTTTGATGTCAGCCACTTTGTAATTCCTTGATAGTTGTGAGTTCCAAGACACACATGGTGAGCACGTGGTCTGAGGGCACTATCGAGTAATTACGCAGGGGGCATCAGCGGCATGTTGTTCCTCTGGAGTTGATCCTTCACTCGCGCGTGCTGATCAATCTTCGGGTGCCGGCTCGTCACTGTTTTGCGAGCCCAGGCTGCGCAAATACTCCGCTCGCTCATCGCTGCGCTGTGCAATGCAGCTGTTCCAGGCGATCTGGTAGGCGTTGCTGCCGGGTTGTTCAGCATGGGTTTCGACCTTGCAGTCTGCATCGCGCAGTTGGCTCCAGACTTTCTCGGCTGCCTCTATTCGCGACATCAGGCCTGCCTCGTCGCCGAACTGATCACGCATGCGCGCAACCAGGTCGTCATAGGCCGACTGCAGCTCACGCTCGGCGACCTGTTTGTTGAATGCTGCACAGGCGAAGGTTTGCTGGTCGGTCTCCACATTGTCGCAAGGTGTGCTTTCTTCCTCACCGGCCTGGGCCCCGCTCACGATGGCCAGCAGCACCAGCCATGCCATTGATTTCATCCGTTTTCTCCTCAACAGGCTGTCGAATCGCAGGGATTCTCGCTCAGCCAGAGGTCAGGTGGTAGCTCCCTGACCAAATGTTCATGTACCGGCCGCAAATGTCGTTATCGAGACTGTCTCTCATCCCCGGAACACGCGCCAGACGCGCTCTTGTCGCGCATTGACGCTTTCGGCAAACCCCCTGTCGTTTTTGCACCGGGGCGCCTCGGGGCACAGGCATATGCTGGCCTCAAAGCGCCGGCAGAAGGTTTGGCGCGACCCAACTCTA
Source organism: Pseudomonas sp. YQ_6 (assembly GCF_043103245.1). Taxonomy (NCBI): domain Bacteria; kingdom Pseudomonadati; phylum Pseudomonadota; class Gammaproteobacteria; order Pseudomonadales; family Pseudomonadaceae; genus Pseudomonas; species Pseudomonas sp. YQ_6. The sequence continues at coordinate 174,956 of NZ_JBICJR010000038.1, read as the reverse complement.
TAAAAGGGGACAGCCTGATGAGCCCAGCCGAACTACACGCCGACAGCATCGTCATCGATGGCCTGATCATCGCCAAATGGAACCGCGAGCTGTTCGAAGACATGCGCAAAGGCGGCCTCACGGCGGCCAACTGCACGGTGTCGGTCTGGGAAGGGTTCAAGGCTACCGTCGATAACATCGCGTCCAGCCAGAAGCTGATCCGCGACAACAGCGACCTGGTGATGCCGGTGCGCACCACCGCCGACATCCGCAAGGCCAAGGAGCTGGGCAAGACCGGCATCCTCTTCGGCTTCCAGAACGCCCATGCGTTCGAGGACCAGATCGCTTATGTGGACGTGTTCAAGCAGCTGGGCGTGGGCATCGTGCAGATGTGCTACAACACCCAGAACCTGGTGGGCACCGGCTGCTACGAGCGTGACGGCGGGCTGTCCGGCTTCGGTCGCGAGATCGTTGCCGAGATGAACCGTGTCGGCATCATGTGCGACCTGTCCCACGTCGGCTCCAAGACTTCCGAAGAAGTCATCCTCGAATCGAAAAAGCCGGTGTGCTACTCGCACTGCCTGCCTTCGGGCCTGAAGGAGCACCCGCGCAACAAGTCGGACGAAGAGCTGAAGTTTATCGCCGATCACGGCGGTTTCGTTGGCGTCACCATGTTCGCGCCGTTCCTGGCCAAAGGCATTGACTCGACCATCGATGACTACGCCGAGGCCATCGAGTACACCATGAATATCGTCGGTGAAGACGCCATCGGTATCGGTACCGACTTCACCCAGGGTCACGGCCAGGACTTCTTCGAATACCTGACCCATGACAAGGGCTACGCCCGCCGCCTGACCAACTTCGGCAAGATCATCAACCCACTGGGCATTCGCACTGTCGGCGAATTCCCCAACCTCACCGAGACCTTGCTCAAACGCGGCCATTCCGAGCGCGTGGTGCGCAAGATCATGGGCGAGAACTGGGTAAACGTCCTCAAGGATGTCTGGGGCGAGTAAGCCGCTCTCCAAGCCTGATAGCCCCTGCCAGCAACGCCGGGGCACCCACAAAAAATTTTATGGAGTTGAGTTTCCATGGCCAAAATCGCCCCGCAATTGCCAATCGAAGTCGACAGCGAGACCGGTGTCTGGACCAGCGACGCCTTGCCGATGCTGTATGTGCCTCGGCATTTCTTCGTCAATAACCATATGGGCATCGAGGAAGTGCTGGGCGCCGACGCCTATGCCGAGATCCTCTACAAGGCTGGCTACAAGTCTGCCTGGCACTGGTGTGAAAAAGAGGCCGAGTGCCATGGCCTGGAAGGCGTGGCGGTGTTCGAGCACTACATGAAGCGCCTGAGCCAGCGTGGCTGGGGCCTGTTCGAGATCCAGGATATCGACCTGGATAAAGGTACCTGCAGCGTCAAGCTCAAGCACTCTGCGTTCGTGTACGTCTATGGCAAGTGTGGCCGCAAGGTCGACTACATGTTCACCGGCTGGTTCGCTGGCGCGATGGACCAGATTCTCGCTGCCCGCGGCAGCAAGATCCGCACCGTGGCCGAGCAGGTCTATGGCGGGTCGGAAGAAGGCCACGAAGATGGCCTGTTCGTTACAAAGCCGTTGTAAGCCGGAGATAGCGTCATGGCATTCGAAGCAATGTTCCAGCCGATCCAGATCGGCAAACTGACCATCCGCAACCGTGTGCTCAGCACCGCGCATGCCGAGGTCTACGCCACTGACGGCGGCATGACGACCGACCGCTACGTGAAGTATTACGAAGAGAAGGCCAAGGGCGGCATCGGCCTGGCCATCTGTGGCGGCTCGTCGGTGGTGGCCATCGACAGCCCACAGGAATGGTGGGCATCGGTCAACCTGTCGACCGACCGCATCATCCCGCACTTCCAGAACCTTGCCGACGCCATGCACAAGCATGGCGCCAAGATCATGATCCAGATTACCCACATGGGCCGTCGCTCGCGCTGGGACGGCTTCAACTGGCCGACGCTGATGTCGCCGTCGGGCATTCGCGAACCTGTGCACCGCGCCACCTGCAAAACCATCGAGGTGGAAGAGATCTGGCGGGTAATCGGCAACTACGCGCAGGCTGCGCGTCGCGCCAAAGAGGGCGGCCTGGACGGCGTGGAATTGTCGGCGGTGCACCAGCACATGATCGACCAGTTCTGGAGCCCGCGGGTCAACAAGCGTACCGACGAATGGGGCGGCACCTTTGAAGGCCGCATGAAATTCGGCCTGGAAGTATTGAAAGCCGTACGCGCCGAAGTGGGTGACGACTTCTGCGTGGGCATGCGTATCTGTGGTGACGAGTTCCACCCTGATGGCCTCAGCCACGAGGACATGAAGCAGATCGCCGCCTACTACGACGCCACCGGCATGCTCGACTTCATCGGCGTGGTCGGCTCGGGTTGCGATACCCACAACACCCTGGCCAACGTCATCCCCAACATGAGCTACCCGCCGGAGCCGTTCCTGCACCTGGCGGCCGGTATCAAGGAAGTGGTCAAGGTCCCGGTGCTGCACGCGCAGAACATCAAAGACCCGAACCAGGCCACGCGCATCCTTGAAGGCGGCTACGTGGACATGGTCGGCATGACCCGTGCGCATATGGCCGACCCGCACCTGATCGCCAAGATCAAGATGGGCCAGATCGACCAGATCAAGCAGTGCGTCGGTGCCAACTACTGCATCGACCGCCAGTACCAGGGCCTGGATGTGCTGTGCATCCAGAACGCCGCGACCTCCCGTGAATACATGGGGGTGCCGCACATCATCGAAAAAACCACCGGCGTCAAGCGCAAGGTGGTGGTGGTTGGCGCAGGCCCTGCCGGCATGGAAGCGGCCCGCGTGGCTGCTGAACGCGGCCACGACGTAACTCTGTTCGAGAAGAGGGACCAGATTGGCGGGCAGATCACCATCGCCGCCAAGGCACCGCAGCGTGACCAGATTGCCGGTATCACCCGCTGGTACCAGCTTGAACTGGCTCGCCTGAAAGTCGACTTGCGCCTTGGCACCGCCGCTGATGTGGCTGCCATCCAGGACCTGCGCCCGGACGTCATCGTGCTGGCGGTAGGTGGGCACTCGTTCCTGGAGCAGAATGAGCACTGGGGCGCCGCTGAAGGGCTGGTGGTCAGCAGCTGGGATGTGCTCGATGGCAAGGTAGCGCCGGGCAAGAACGTGCTGGTGTACGACACCATCTGCGAATTCACCGGTATGTCGGTAGCTGACTTCATCGCTGACAAAGGCAGCCAGGTCGAGATCGTCACCGACGATATCAAGCCAGGCGTGGCCATGGGTGGTACTACCTTCCCCACCTACTACCGCAGCATGTACCCCAAAGAAGTGATCATGACCGGCGACATGATGCTGGAAAAGGTCTACCGCGAAGGCGACAAGCTGGTTGCGGTACTGGAGAACGAATACACCGGCGCCAAGGAAGAGCGCGTGGTCGATCAAGTCGTGGTTGAGAACGGTGTGCGCCCTGACGAAGAGCTGTACTACGCGCTCAAGGAAGGTTCGCGCAACAAGGGCCAGATCGACGTGGAGGCGCTGTTCGCCATCAAGCCACAGCCGATCCTGAGCCAGCCGGGCGAAGGCTACCTGCTGTACCGCATCGGCGACTGCGTGGCCCAGCGCAACGTGCATGCGGCGATTTACGACGCCTTGCGCCTGTGTAAGGACTTCTGATCGTTAACAGTCGCCGCCATCGGGCGCGATCCCTGTAGGAGCGGGTTTACCCGCGAATGCGTCAGCACTGACAACACTGTTGCCTGACCGGACGCATTCGCGGGTAAACCCGCTCCTACATGGGGCCAGTCTCGCCCTCTGGTCGGCGCAAGAATCCAGCTGTTTGTGGGAGTCTCCCATGTTGAACACCCTTCTACCCATCCTGCTGTTCGCTGCCCTTGGCCTGGCAGTGCTCGGTGCCTTGCGCCGGGTGCGCATGTGGCGCCGTGGCCGGCCGTCCAAGGTCAACCTGATCGGCGGCCTGCTGGCCATGCCGCGCCGCTACCTGGTGGACCTGCACCACGTGGTTGAGCGCGACAAATACATGTCCAAGACCCACGTGGCCACTGCGGGCGGCTTTGTGCTGTCTGCTGTCCTGGCCATTCTGGTGCATGGTTTTGGCCTGCAGAGCAAGATTCTCGGCTACGCACTGCTGGTCGCTACGGTGATCATGTTCACCGGTGCGATCTTTGTCTTCAAACGCCGCCTCAACCCGCCTTCTCGCCTGTCCAAGGGCCCGTGGATGCGCCTGCCGAAGAGTTTGCTGGCGTTCGCCGTGAGCTTCTTCATTGCCACCCTGCCGGTCGCCGGTATCCTGCCGGCCAACACCGGTGGCTGGGTGATGGTCGCCGTTCTGGGCCTGGGCGTGCTGTGGGGTGTGTCGGAGCTGTTCTTTGGCATGACCTGGGGCGGCCCGATGAAGCACGCCTTCGCCGGTGCCTTGCACCTGGCCTGGCACCGCCGTGCCGATCGCTTCGGCGGCGGCCGCTCCACCGGCCTCAAGCCGCTGGACCTGGAAGACCCGAACGCTCCCCTTGGCGTGGAAAAGCCGGTGGACTTCACCTGGAACCAGCTGCTGGGCTTCGATGCCTGCGTGCAGTGCGGTAAATGTGAAGCCATGTGCCCGGCCTTTGCCGCTGGCCAGCCGCTGAACCCGAAAAAACTCATCCAGGACATGGTCATCGGCCTTGCCGGTGGCACTGACGCGCAATTCGCCGGTAGCCCATACCCTGGCAAACCGATCGGCGAACACGGCGGCAATCCACACCAGCCGATCGTCAATGGCCTGGTCGACGCCGAGACGCTGTGGTCCTGCACCACCTGCCGTGCCTGCGTCGAGGAGTGCCCGATGATGATCGAGCACGTCGATGCCATCGTCGACATGCGCCGCCACCTCACCCTGGAAAAGGGCGCCACCCCGAACAAGGGCGCCGAGGTGCTGGACAACCTGATCGCCACCGACAACCCGGGCGGCTTCGCCCCCGGCGGGCGCATGAACTGGGCTGCCGACCTTAACCTGCGGCTGCTGTCTGAAGTGAAAGCGACCGAAGTGTTGTTCTGGGTCGGTGATGGTGCCTTCGACATGCGTAACCAGCGCACTTTGCGTTCGTTTGTCAAAGTACTGAAAGCCTCGGGTGTGGACTTCGCCGTACTCGGCCTGGAAGAGCGCGACAGCGGCGACGTGGCGCGCCGCCTGGGCGATGAGGCAACCTTCCAGCAACTGGCCAAGCGCAACATCCAGACCCTGGCCAAGTACAAGTTCCAGCGCATCGTCACCTGCGATCCGCACAGCTTCCATGTGCTGAAGAACGAATACGGCGCTCTGGGCGGTAACTACCAGGTGCAGCACCACAGCACCTACATCGCCGAACTGATCGCGGCCAAGAAGCTCAACCTGGGCCAGCACAAGGGCGGCAGCGTCACCTACCACGATCCGTGCTACCTGGGCCGCTACAACGGCGAGTATGAAGCCCCGCGCGAAGTGCTCAAGGCGCTAGGTATCGAGGTGCGCGAGATGCAGCGTTCGGGCTTCCGTTCCCGTTGCTGCGGTGGTGGTGGCGGTGCGCCGATCACTGACATCCCTGGCAAGCAGCGTATTCCGGATATGCGCATGGACGACATTCGTGAGACCGAGGCTGAGCTGGTAGCCGTGGGTTGCCCGCAGTGCACCGCCATGCTTGAAGGCGTGGTCGAGCCGCGCCCACAGATCAAGGACTTGGCCGAACTGGTGGCCGACGTGCTGATCGAGGAGGACGCATCCACTGTCCCAAAGCCGCAAACGGCTAAACGTGAACCTGCGGAGGTGCACTGATGAGCGACATTATCCGCCGCGACCCACGCGCCGAGTGGATCGCCCGTAACCGTCTGCACCCGCTGCATGCCGCGATGCAGACGCAGCAGACCAGCTGGATGGGGCCTAACGGCATCATCCGCAAGAACCCACATGCAATTGCCGCGGGCTTTGTCGGCCCGGCCGGCATCAAGCGCATCGACCGCAGCGGCGCCCAGCAGGGCACCGGCGCGGGCGGGCGGCGCACGGCAGCAGCCGAGGTCAAGTTGCCCCTGCACCAGGTGGCGGCGCCGGCGTTCTACATTGCCGTCGTGCCGGACATGGTTGGCGGCCGCCTGAGCAGCCACGACCGCGACCTGCTTGGCCTGGCCCACAGCCTGGCCGGCAGCGACGGGGCGGTGCTGGCCGTGGTGTTCAACGAGCACAAGGAAAGCAACTTTTCCACAGCCGGTGTCGACCGCCTCCTGGTTATCGAAGGCGAGGCCTTTGAAGGTTATGCACCGGAGCAACTGGTGCAAGGCCTGCGGGCTGTGGATAACCAGTTCGCGCCGCGCCACTGGCTGCTGCCCGACAGCCGCACCGGTGGCGGTGAACTGGGTCGGCGCCTGGGCGCCGCGCTGGGCGAGCGCCCGGCAACGCGGGTATGGCAGGTCAAGGACGGCCAGTGCATCGGCCGCGCCGGTGCCGGCCAGCAAGACCTGCAACGCGCCGTGCCGCGCCTGATCCTGGCGGCGGCCGAGTGCGCCGAGCCGGTCAGCGAAACCCGTCACGAAGCGCTGCCGGTGGAGTTGTCCACAAGCGTGGTACGCAGCCTGCCGCGCATCGAAGACCTTGGCTCGGTGGCCGTCGACCCGGCCACCATTGCCATGGCCGAAGCGGAGTTCATCGTCTCGGGCGGCAACGGAGTCAAGGACTGGGACCTGTACCACAAGGCCACCGCAGCCCTCGGCGCTACCGAAGGTGCCTCGCGGGTGGCAGTGGACGATGGCTTTATGCCGCGCAACCGCCAGGTGGGGGCAACCGGCACCTGGGTTACCGCGCGTGTATACGTGGCTGTGGGTATCTCGGGCGCGATCCAGCACCTGCAGGGTATCGGTGCCTGCGACAAGGTGGTGGCGATCAACATGGACCCGGGCTGCGACATGATCAAACGGGCTGACCTGTCGGTGATTGGCGACAGCTCGGCGATTCTCAAGGCGCTGATCGAGGCTGTGGACAACTACCGCAGCGGCGGCCAGCGCGACGCGGCATAAGGGCACGAGCATGAGTACGAAAGTGATCAGCCTGGTTTCCATTGGTGCCCACCCCAGCTCTGGCCGCGCCCGCCGCGCCGAGCAGGATGCCCGTGCCGTGGAGCTGGGTTTGCAGCTGGCTGGGGATAACTTGCAGGTGGTGCATGCGGGCGATCCACAGGAAGAGGCCTTGCGCGCTTACCTGGGCATGGGCCTGGACCACCTCGATGTGCTGGAGCAACCGGCCGGGGCCGATGTGCTGGGCGTGCTGGGCGATTATCTGCGCGACGCCGGGGCCCAACTGGTGCTGACTGGCAGCCAGGCCGAGACTGGCGAGGGGTCGGGCATGTTGCCGTTCCTGCTGGCCGAAAAGCTCGGCTGGCCGCTGATTGTCGGGTTGGCTGAGGTGGAGTCGATCGACAACGGCACCGCGCAGGTGTTGCAGGCTCTGCCGCGTGGTCAGCGGCGTCGCTTGAAGGTGCGTCTGCCATTGCTGGCGACTGTGGATAACGCTGCGCCCAAGCCGCGCCAGAGTGCTTTTGGGCCTGCGCGTCGGGGGGTATTGGCGGCGCGTAACGTGGCCATTGTCGAAGATGAGCTGTTGGCTGAAGCCGAGCTGCAACCGGCCCGTCCAAGGCCCAAGCGCTTGAAGGTGATCAAGGCCAAGAGTGGCGCCGACCGCATGAAGGCCGCGACGGCCAAGGCCAGTGGCGGTGGTGGCAAGGTGCTGAAGGACGTTTCGCCGCAGGAAGGCGCTGAGGCGATCCTCAAGTTGCTGGTGGAAGAGGGCGTATTGCGCTGAGTCCCGTGGGGGCGGCCTGTGTGACGCGATGGGCCGCTTGGCAGCCCCCTGACAATCCTGAGGCAGAATCCAGATCCTGGGGCCGCGCTGCGGCCCCTGCGACACAATCCATAGCCCAGTTCCCTGTGCATAAGTTATTCATTTCCCCCGTCACATGCCTGGATTCCAGCAAACTGGACGAACTGTCAGGTACGCTCCGTTTTGCCCACGGAATCTGTTCGCCAAGGTGTGGATAAATTGTTGGTGCATGGCTAGGAGCCTTATATAACGGCGCTTACACGGTTTAGATCATAAAATGATCAGCTTCCGTCGGCTTCGCCTGAGGCGGTCAATGCTGGTTCTTGTCGGGGCTTTCCCACAATCTCTGTTAGCCGCTCTGTGGATAATCTGTTTGAGAGCGGCTGTAGGCCCCGCCGTTCCTGTCTTCGAATGCTTTGATCAGAAAACAGCCAATCGGGCTCTAACACTGCTCTGGCATACGTTCTTGGTGAGTGCAGGTAAAAACTCAGGATCACCCAAGTCAAAACCTGTGAATAAGTACCAAGAACCTATCATTTCTATCAGTTAGCAGTCCTGTTTCAGGCGAGTAGAATGAGCGATCACTATCGGCTGAGCGTTCATCATGCATGGCATGCTGCAACCCGTTATCCCTACCCATATGGGCGGGATTCCAAGGTCGTATTCAGCATACGGGGCCTATGCTGGTGCAAGGAATATTGCCTTCGCCGGGCAGATGGTCGATCGCCTGACGGGTTGCTATCACCTGGGCAACGGCCGGCGAACCTACAACCCTGTGCTGATGCGCTTTCACTCTGCCGACTCACTCAGCCCTTTCTCAGATGGTGGGCTGAATGCCTATGCCTATTGTAATGGCGACCCGATCAACCGGGTCGACCCCAGTGGCGCTTACCCGGTCACCTCCGCCCGCAACCGGGTCGACGTGATTAGCCCGGCGATCAGTGGCATAAGCATGTTTTCAAGTTCGGTGACGCTGGGCGGGGCTGTCGCACGAACGGCCAGAAACGTGGTCGCCGACCTGCAAAGCCAGCATTCCGGTGCGGAATATACCGCGCCGAGCCTAAGATCCCGGATTGGTAATACTAGCCTTTTCTACACAGGAGTAATGGGGGTTGCAGGCACCGCAATGAGCGGAGTCGAACAAGGGTGGATTGGTAATGTACTGACCAGTCACGGCCGTCGCCTGGGGCTGGGCAACGCAATTGGGAACATCAGCGGTGGCTTGTTCTCCAACGCCGAGGCGGCACAGGCTGTATGGAGGGGGGTAGGACAGCCCGGAGTGTCGGGGGTAAGGGTAGCCTGGGAGACGGTCTATGAAGTCACCGGTGTGCGGATGGTTTTCGAAGGGGCTTCGTACGTGTGGGGCAGAAGCATGGCACTAGGGGCCAGGATCGCTTCGGCAGGTCGAGCAGCTGCGGATGCGTGGCGTCGCTGGGGTACTGAACCCAGTGCGCCGCCTCAGTCTCCGAATCGGGACATAAGGCGACCATAAACCCACTGGCACGGCAATTTGCCGTGCCAGTGGGTGGTACGGGTTACTGCGCCTGCACTTCCTTCAGATACGGCGCAGGCTCTGCTCCCAGGTTGTTCAGTAGCCGCCCGCTGTACCAGTCAATGAAGTTCACCACACCAAACTCGTAAGTCTTCGAATACGGGCCAGGCTGGTACGCCGTGGAGTTGATCCCACGCTGATTCTCTTCCGCCAGACGGCGGTCCTGGTCGTTGGTGGCGTCCCACACCTTGCGCATGTTCTCGGGGTTGTAGTCCACACCTTCGACGGCATCCTTGTGCACCAGCCACTTGGTGGTGACCATGGTCTCCTGGGCGCTGATCGGCCACACGGTGAACACGATCATGTGGTCGCCCATGCAGTGGTTCCACGAGTGCGGCAGGTGCAGGATGCGCATCGAGCCAAGGTCCGGGTTCTTGATGCGACCCATCAGCTTCTGGCAGGCCTGCTTGCCGTCCATGGTCATCGACACGGTGCCCTTGAGCAGCGGCATGCGCACGATGCGGTTACGCAGGCCGTGGCTCTTGTGCAGGTACGGGATCTTCTCGGCTTCCCAGGCAGCGGCGGAGGCGGCCACGTGGTCCTTGAATTCCTGGCTGGCGCGCGGGTCGTTGGTGTCGTCCCACTCCAACAGGGTTTGCAGCAGTTCCGGGTGCGAACCGTTGCAGTGGTAGCACTCGCGGTTGTTTTCCAGCACCAGTTTCCAGTTGGCCTTTTCCATCAAGGTGGTTTGCACCGCCACCTTGGTGTTCTCCATGTCGTACGGTTCCATGTAATGGTCCAGCGTGGCCAGGAACTCGTCGATGGCAGGCGGGTTTTCCGCCAGGCTGATGAAGATGTAGCCGCCGGCAACCTTCACGTTCACGGGCTTGAGGCCGTACTGGTTCATATCGAAGTCAGCACCCATCTCTGTGCCGGCGAACAGCAGGCGGCCGTCCAGCTCGTAAGTCCACTGGTGATATGGGCACACCAGTTTGGCCACCTTGCCTTTCTCGCTGACGCACAGGCGCGAGCCGCGGTGGCGGCAGACGTTGTGGAAGGCATGCACCTTGCCTTCGGCACCGCGCACCACAATGATCGGGTTCTTGCCGATCTGCAGGGTGATGTAGTTGCCCTTGGCCGGGATCTCGCAGGTCATGCCGGCGATCAACCATTCTTTATGGAAGATCTCCTGCATGTCGATCTGGAACAGACGCTCGTCGGTGTAGAAAGGCTGGGGCAGCGAGTAGGTGCGCTCGCGGGTCTGCAGCATCTCGGCGGTAGCCTTGCGTGCAGGTTCAAGTGGATCGCCCAGGCTCAGGGTTGCGGTGACGTCCATCGTGTATTCCTCGGGGCCGTATGCGGCCGGCAAAAGGTGGCTAATCGTTGTTGTGGTGCCGCAAGGCTGCTTCAGATAAAACAGCTAGTTCTTTTGCCGTGGAGTGTGCGTCCGAAGACGCCGCGAACCGTATCCATGGGCGACATGGCCGATTTGAATAACGACGCGCCAGCCCTTGTGCCACGGGGCTGGTCGCGATAAGCACGTCGATGTCGCAGGCAGGAATGTGCGTCGCCTTCAGCTTGCGCATTATCGCAGCCATGAAAAGGGCCATAGTCGGCCGCTGGAGATGAACATGTCCGATACCTTCCTCAATCCGGTCACTACCCAGACCTGGGCCAACGGCCGCCACATCGTGCGCTGCGTCAAGGTCATCCAGGAGACCTGGGACGTGCGCACCTTCTGCTTCATGGCCGACCAGCCGATCATGTTCTTCTTCAAGCCAGGGCAGTTCGTCACCCTGGAGCTGGAGATCGAAGGCAAGCCCGTGATGCGGTCCTACACCATCTCCAGTTCGCCGTCAGTGCCCTACAGCTTCTCTATCACCGTCAAGCGCGTGCCGGGCGGCTTGGTCTCCAACTTCCTGCACGACACCATGCACGAAGGCCTCGAGCTGCCGGTGCACGGCCCTGTGGGCCTTTTCAACGCCATCGACTTCCCGTCGGGCAAGGTGCTGTACCTGTCGGGTGGCGTGGGCATTACCCCGGTGATGTCGATGGCGCGCTGGTTCTACGACACCAACGCCAATGTCGACATGGTGTTCGTGCACAGCGCCCGTTCGCCGAAGGACATCATCTATCACCGCGAGCTGGAGCAGATGGCTTCGCGCATCCCCAACTTCAGCCTGCACATCATTTGCGAAAAGCATGGCCTGGGCGAGCCGTGGGCAGGTTACCGCGGTTACCTGAACCAGCGGCTGATGGAACTGATCGCGCCGGACTACATGGAGCGCGTGGTGTTCTGCTGCGGCCCGACGCCGTACATGACAGCGGTCAAGCGCCTGCTCGAAGCGGTCGGCTTCGACATGGCGAATTACCACGAGGAGTCGTTCGGCGCGACGCCGGCGGAAGCCAAGGCCGATGCCGTGGAGCACGCCGAGCAGGCGGCCGATGCACCTGAGCTGGACGTTTCCGACCTCAATCTGGTGGAGTTCATCGGCAGCGAGAAGAGCATCCGCATCGCCCCGGGCGAGACCGTGCATGCGGCGGCAGCCAAGGTTGGTCTGATGATCCCGAAAGCCTGCGGCATGGGCATCTGCGGCACCTGCAAGGTGCTCAAGCTGGGCGGCGAGGTGGAGATGGAGCACAACGGCGGGATTACCGAAGAGGACGAAGCCGAGGGCTACATCCTGTCGTGCTGCAGCGTGCCGAAAGGGGATGTGCGGATCGATTACTGATCCAGTGGCCAGTCTGGATTCTTCGCGGGCACGCCCGCTCCCACAGGGTCATCGCTATCTTCAGGACTGCGGTGAACCTTGTGGGAGCGGGCGTGCCCGCGAATGCTTCTAGGTGCGGAACCGGGCTACCAGGCCATTGAGGTCTACCGCCAGGCGCGACAGCTCGGCACTCGCCGCGCTGGTCTGATGCGCCCCGGTAGCACTCTGCACCGACAGGTCATTGATGTTCACCAGGTTGCGGTCCACTTCCCGCGCTACCTGGGCCTGCTCTTCGGCCGCACTGGCAATCACCAGGTTGCGCTCGTTGATCTGCGCCACCGCGCCGGCGATGGTGTCCAGTGCCATGCCCGCGCCACGGGCGATGTTCAGTGTCGACTCCGCACGCTCGGTGCTGGTGCGCATCGATTCTACCGCCTCTTCCGTACCGCCCTGGATGCTGCCGATCATGCGCTCGATTTCGCTGGTCGACTGTTGTGTACGATGGGCCAATGCCCGCACTTCATCGGCGACCACGGCAAAACCACGGCCCGCTTCACCGGCCCGCGCGGCTTCGATGGCTGCGTTGAGCGCCAGCAGGTTGGTCTGGTCGGCCAGGCCACGGATCACGTCGAGCACCTTGCCAATGTCGCGCGACTGTTCTGCCAGGTGGGTAATCAGCTTGGCGGTGGCCTGCACATCACCACTCATGCGCTCGATCGCACCAACGGTTTCCATCACCAGGTCACGACCATCACCGGTGGAGCGGCTGGCTTCACTGGAGGCTTCGGAAGTGCTCACGGCATTGCGCGCCACTTCTTCCACCGCACTGGTCATTTCGGTGACTGCAGTGGCGGCCTGTTCAATCTCATTGTTCTGCTGCTGCAGGCCACGGGCACTTTCGTCGGTGACGGCATTCAACTCTTCTGCCGCTGAGGCCAGCTGGGTGGCGGAGCCGGCGATCTGCTGCAAGGTGTCGCGCAGCTTGTCCTGCATGCGCGCCATGGCGCGCAACAGCCGGGCGGCTTCGTCGGTGCCCTCTGCGCGGATGACGTGGGTCAGGTCGCCGTCGGCGACTTGCTCGGCGCATTTGAGTGCTTCTTCGATCGGCTTGACGATACTGCGGGTCAGCAGGAAAGCACAGGCGAAGGTCAGTACGGTGGCGGCAACCAGCAGGCCGATCACCAGAGCGAAAGCGCCGGCATACTGGTTGGCGGCTTTTTCGTTGGTGGCGCGAGTCTGGTCAGTGTTGATGCGTACCAAGGTGTCCATGACCTTGTTGATCTGCTCGGAGTTGGCCAGCAGGTCGCGGTTGAGCAGGTCACGCAATTCATCCAGGCGGTCGGCCTGGCTCAGTGTGCGCATGCGCGATTCCAACTGGCGGTACTGGTTGAGCAACTGACCGTACTGGTCGAATGCTGCCTGTTCGTCGGCGGCGACGATCATTGGCAGGTAGGCCTGGCGTGCCCGGTCGATCTGGCTGTTGCGCTGGTCCAGCAGATCGAGGGTATCGCGTTGGGTTGCCGGCTCGCGGTTGAGCAGCAGGCGGTAGGAAAGCGTGCGCATGCGCAGGTTCAGCGCGGTGAGTTCGTCGAGGATCTTGATGCTGGGCACGCTGACTTGCTCGATGGCAACGCCCGCCTGGCGGATGTTGCCCATCTGCACCAGGGAGAAGATACCAAGGCCGAGCATCAGCAGGCCGATGAGCGCGAAGCCGAGAAGCGCGCGCGGGGCGATATTCATGTTGCGTAGGGACATGGAGAGGAGGATCCAGGCAAGTGGGAAAAGAGCGACAAAATATGACTTGCCGGGCTATCGGTCGTGACTGGCCAGTCTTGAATGCGTTCGGGGAAAATGGTGCAACCGCTGACCTTTTCCTGACCGGCGGTTGATCCAGGTCGGAACAAGGGGTCGATTACCCTGTCAATCTGCGGGTTCGACACCTTATGAATCCGATATTTAATGGCGATAAGGCGCACTTTTCTTTATCGTGTGTGCCCCTCGCAACAACCTGAGATAGACCCATGCTGGAAGCTTCCCTGAATCAAATCGAGCAACTGGTCAGCGACCTGATGCAGAAAAACGCTCAACTCATCGAGCAGAACACCGCCCTTGGCCAGGAACTGGCCCAGGCCAAGGAAGAGAACGAAACCCTGCAGCTGTCGCTGATGGAGCAGGAAGAGAAGAACGGCGCTACCGCAGCACGCATCCAGGCCTTGGTCGAGCGTGCCAGCGCGGGCGTTGTTGGCGCATGAGACTGCAGGAGCAGCCGATCAATGTCGTGTCGATCCTCGGCATCGACTATTCGATCAAGGCGCCCGAAGGCCAGGAAGAAACCCTGGCCCAGGCGGTACGGATGCTCAACAAAGCCCTTAACGAGACCAAGCGTCAGTACCCGACCTTGATCGGTGACAAACTGCTGGTGCTGGCTGCCCTTAACCTGTGCTCCAAACAGGTCGAACTGCAGAAAGAGCATCAGCAGACCCTTGCGCGAACTCAAGCGCAGATCGACGCCACGGTGGATGCCATCGTGCGGACCATCGCTGAGCAATAAGGCCTTACACCGCCCCCCCCCGTAGGAGCGGGTTCACCCGCGAATGCGTCAGTGGCTTGAACACCGCATTCGCGGGTAAACCCGCTCCTACACGGTGCATCTGATTGCTTCAGATCACTGGATTAACTGGATACGCAAGTGTATACACTTTCCGCAAAACAATAATGTGCGGGGAGTAGGGGCATGCGTATCTGGCGTAAGAGCATCCAGTTGCAATTGATCACCAGCATGGGCGCTGCCCTGCTGGCGAGCATCCTGGTGGTGGTCATTATCTTCACCGTGGCGCTCAATCGCCTCACCGACCGCTACCTGGTCGACACTGCCCTGCCAGCCAGCATCGAGGCTATCCGCAACGACATCGAGCGCATGCTGGGCCAACCGTTGGTCGCTGCCGCGGACATTGCCGGTAACACCCTGCTGCGCGACTGGCTTGCTGCCGGTGAAGATCCCGCACAGGTACCCCAATTCATCGAATACCTGACCGCCGCCAAACAACGCAACCACGCCTTTACTACGCTGTTTGCCTCGACTGAAACCGGCCACTACTACAACGAGAACGGCCTGGACCGCACCCTCAGCCGCAGCAACCCCAAGGACAAGTGGTTTTACGGTTACATCGACAGCGGCGCCGAACGGTTCATCAACATCGACATCGATGGTGCCACCGGCGAACTGGCTCTGTTCATCGACTATCGCGTGGAAAAGGAAGGCAAGCTGGTGGGTGTGGCCGGCATGGGCTTGCGCATGACCGAGTTATCGAAGCTGATCCACGACTTCAGCTTTGGCGAGCACGGCAAGGTATTCCTGGTGCGCAACGATGGCCTGATCCAGGTGCATCCCGATGCTGCTTTCAGTGGCAAGCGCCAGCTTGCCGAGCAGCTTGGCGCGGACGCAGCCAAAGGCGTCATGACCGGAGACGAGAGCCTGCGTAGCAGCCGCTTTAGCCGTGACGGTGAGCGCTACCTGGCGCTCGGCCTGCCGCTGCGCGACCTCAACTGGACCCTTGTGGCCGAAGTGCCAGAGTCAGAAATTTACGCGCAAATGCATCAGGCCGTCTGGCTGACCAGCCTGATCGGTGGCGCCGTAGCGTTGGTGTCACTGCTGTTGGTGGTACTGCTGGCGCGTGGCCTGGTGCGGCCGATCCGCCGCGTTACCGCCGCATTGGTTCAGATTGGCGGTGGGGCGGGTGATCTCAGCCATCGGCTGGACGATACGCGTCAGGATGAGCTGGGTGACCTGGCACGTGGTTTCAACCGCTTTCTGGACAGCCAACGCAGCCTGATCGGCGAGGTGTTGAGTACCTCCGAGCGGCTGCGGCGGGCCGTGGAGCAGGTAACCCAGGTGGTGGACAACACCGCCGAGCGTTCAGGGCGCCAGCAGGAGATGACCGAGATGGTCGCCACTGCTGTACACGAGATGGGCCTGACCGTGCAGGACATCGCCCGCAATGCCGGCGATGCGGCCCAGGCGTCCCAGTCGGCACGAGACGAGGCGTTGCAGGCCCGCGAGGTGGTGCAACGATCCATTCGTGGCATCGAGGGCATGTCGGGCGACATTGGCAAGGCGGCCGATGCGGTCAGCCAGCTGGCCGACGAAGTCGCCTCGGTCGATGAAGTGCTCGCGGTAATCCGCAGCATTTCCGAGCAAACCAACCTGCTCGCGCTGAACGCTGCCATCGAGGCCGCGCGGGCAGGGGAGATGGGGCGCGGGTTTGCTGTGGTGGCCGATGAAGTACGTACGCTGGCCCGGCGCACACAACTGTCCACCGATGAAGTGCAGCAGATGATCCAGCGCCTGAAGCTGGGTGCAGGTTCGGCGGTGTGTTCAATGCAGGCAGGGCAGCAGGCGACCGGCAGTGGCGTGGAGTCGAGCCAGCGCACCGGGGCATCGCTGAGCGCGATTACTGACCAGGTGGAGCACATCAGCGACATGAACCATCAGGTGGCCACGGCTACCGAGGAGCAGTCGGCGGTGACCGAGGAAATCAACCGCACGGTGCAGGGGATTTCCGATTTGGCGCGTGAGACGGCGGCGGAGGTTCGAGGGTGCCGAGAGGAGTGCCAGGCGTTGCGTGGGTTGGCTGATGACCTGGCGCGGCAGATGGGTGGGTTCAGGCTCTAGATCGCCGGGCCGCAAGGCGGCCCGGCACTCGCTCAGCCCCCAATGATCGTGCGGATATCCGCCGCCAGCTCACGCACCCGCGCTTCTTCGGTATCCCAAGAGCACATGAAGCGCGCGCCACCGCTGCCGATAAAGGTATAGAAGCGCCAGCCCTTGCCCCGCAGCGCCTCGATGGCGTGCTCTGGCATTTGCAGGAACACCCCGTTGGCCTCCACCGGGAACATCAGCTCTACTCCCGGCAGGTCACTGACCAGCGATGCCAGCAGTTGCGCGCAATGATTGGCGTGGTTGCCATGGCGTAACCAGGCGCCATCTTCCAGCAGCCCGACCCATGGCGCCGACAGAAAGCGCATTTTCGACGCCAGTTGCCCGGCCTGCTTGCAGCGATAATCGAAGTCTTCGGCCAGCTGGCGGTTGAAGAACAGAATCGCCTCGCCCACCGCCATGCCGTTCTTGGTGCCGCCAAAGCACAGCACATCCACACCGGCCTTCCAGGTCAGTTCTGCCGGGCTGCAGCCCAGGAACGCACAGGCATTGGTAAAGCGTGCGCCGTCCATGTGCAGGTTCAGGCCCAGCTCCTTGCAGGTGGCGCTGATCGCCTTCAGCTCGTCGGGGCGGTACACCGTGCCCACTTCGGTAGCCTGGGTAATGGTCACCACGCGCGGCTTGGGGTAGTGGATATCCTGGCGTTTGAGCGCCACTTCGCGGATCGACTGTGGCGTCAGCTTGCCGTTGACGCTGGCCGCGGTCAGCAGCTTGGAGCCGTTGGAGAAAAACTCCGGTGCACCGCATTCGTCGGTTTCGACGTGGGCGGTCTCGGAGCAGATCACGCTGTGATAGCTCTGGCACAGCGATGCCAGGGCCAGGGAGTTGGCCGCGGTGCCGTTGAAGGCGAAGAACACTTCGCAGTCGGTTTCGAACAGATTGCGGAAGTACTCCGATGCACGCTCGGTCCACTGGTCGTCGCCGTAGGCGCGGTCGTGGCCGCGGTTGGCTTTCTCCATCGCCGCCCAGGCTTCGGGGCAGATGCCGGAATAATTGTCGCTGGCGAATTGTTGGCTCTTGTCTGTCATGGCACGGTCCTGTGAACGACGCAGATCAGCACTCTAAACCATCGATTCAGCACTTGCCTATACAACCCGTGCAGCGATTTCTGTTCATTACTGTGCCGGCCTCTTCGCGGGCACGCCCGTTCCCACAATGGTCCTGCAAACGCCAATCACTGTGGGAGCGGGCGCGCCCGCGAAGTGGCCCGCATGGGCGGCACAAAGAGAATGTCGTAAACGCGCCATTGCAAGGCGTGCGCAGGCATCTGACCTGACCCCGCCAGTCATAACATCGCCACAAAGGGCCACAGTGCCCCACGACAAAAAACGATCGCTGCCGGGAGATACACAATGTTCAGCAAGCAAGACCAGATCCAGGGTTACGACGATGCACTGCTGGCGGCGATGAATGCCGAAGAACAGCGCCAGGAAGATCACATCGAGCTGATCGCCTCGGAGAACTACACCAGCAAGCGCGTCATGCAGGCCCAAGGCAGCGGCCTGACCAACAAGTACGCCGAAGGCTACCCTGGCAAGCGTTACTACGGTGGCTGCGAGCACGTAGACAAGGTAGAAGCCCTGGCCATCGAGCGCGCCAAGCAGCTGTTCGGTGCCGACTACGCAAACGTCCAGCCGCACTCCGGCTCGTCGGCCAACGGCGCGGTCTACCTGGCCCTGCTGCAAGCCGGTGACACCATCCTGGGCATGAGCCTGGCCCACGGTGGCCACCTGACCCACGGCGCCAAAGTGTCGTCCTCGGGCAAACTGTACAACGCAGTCCAGTACGGCATCGACACCAACACCGGCCTGATCGACTATGACGAAGTCGAGCGCCTGGCGGTCGAGCACAAGCCGAAAATGATCGTTGCCGGTTTCTCGGCCTACTCCAAGACCCTCGACTTCCCACGCTTCCGCGCCATCGCCGACAAGGTGGGCGCACTGCTGTTCGTCGACATGGCCCACGTTGCCGGCCTGGTTGCCGCTGGCCTGTACCCGAACCCGATCCCGTTCGCCGACGTGGTCACCACCACTACCCACAAGACCCTGCGCGGTCCGCGTGGCGGCCTGATCCTGGCCAAGTCGAACGAAGAGATCGAGAAAAAGCTGAACGCCGCTGTATTCCCGGGTGCCCAGGGTGGCCCGCTGATGCACGTGATCGCTGCCAAGGCGGTGTGCTTCAAGGAAGCGCTGGAGCCTGGATTCAAGGCATACCAGCAGCAAGTGATCGAGAACGCCCAGGCCATGGCCCAGGTGTTCATCGACCGTGGCTACGATGTGGTTTCCGGTGGCACCGACAACCACCTGTTCCTGGTCAGCCTGATCCGTCAGGGCCTGACTGGCAAAGACGCCGACGCCGCCCTGGGTCGTGCGCATATCACCGTCAACAAGAACGCCGTGCCGAACGACCCGCAGTCGCCGTTCGTCACTTCGGGCCTGCGTATCGGCACTCCGGCCGTCACCACCCGCGGCTTCAAGGTCGCTCAGTGCGTGGCCTTGGCTGGCTGGATTTGCGACATCCTCGACAACCTCGGTGACGCAGACGTCGAAGCCGATGTGGCGAAGAACGTCGCGGCCCTGTGCGCAGATTTCCCTGTCTACCGCTGAGTGGAGTCACACACCATGCAACGTTACTCGGGCTTCGGCCTTTTCAAGCACTCCCTCAGCCACCACGAAAACTGGCAGCGCATGTGGCGCACGCCAACCCCTAAAAAGGTTTACGACGTGGTCATTGTCGGCGGTGGCGGCCATGGCCTGGCCACGGCCTACTACCTGGCCAAAGAGCACGGCATCACCAACGTTGCCGTGATCGAGAAGGGCTACCTGGGCGGCGGCAACACCGCCCGTAACACCACCATCGTGCGTTCCAACTACCTGTGGGACGAGTCGGCGCACCTGTACGAGCACGCCATGAAGCTGTGGGAGGGCCTGTCCCAGGACCTCAACTACAACGTGATGTTCTCCCAGCGCGGTGTTTACAACCTGTGCCACACCCTGCAGGACATGCGTGACTCCGAGCGTCGGGTCAGCGCCAACCGCCTCAACGGCGTGGATGGCGAGCTGCTGAACACTGCCCAGGTTGCGGCCGAAATCCCGTACCTGGACTGCTCGAAGAACACCCGCTACCCGATCCTCGGCGCCACCGTACAGCGCCGTGGCGGCGTTGCCCGTCACGATGCCGTGGCCTGGGGCTTCGCCCGCGCTGCCGACGCCTTGGGCGTCGACCTGATCCAGCAAACCGAAGTGATCGGCTTCCGCAAGGAAAACGGCGCGGTCATCGGTGTGGAAACCAACAAGGGCTTCATCGGCGCCAAGCGCGTCGGCGTGGTCACCGCCGGTAACTCCGGGCACATGGCCAAGCTGGCCGGCTTCCGCCTGCCGCTGGAATCGCACCCGCTGCAAGCGCTGGTATCCGAGCCGATCAAGCCGATCATCGACAGCGTGATCATGTCCAACGCCGTACACGGCTACATCAGCCAGTCCGACAAGGGCGACCTGGTGATCGGTGCCGGTATCGACGGCTGGGTCGGCTACGGCCAGCGCGGTTCGTACCCGGTGATCGAGCACACCCTGCAGGCCATCGTCGAGATGTTCCCCAACCTGTCGCGTGTTCGCATGAACCGCCAGTGGGGCGGCATCGTAGACACCTCGCCGGACGCCTGCCCGATCATCACCAAAACCCCGGTCAAGAACATGTTCTTCAACTGCGGTTGGGGTACTGGCGGCTTCAAGGCGACCCCGGGCTCGGGCAACGTCTTTGCCGCGAGCCTGGCCAAGGGCGAAATGCACCCACTGGCCGCGCCGTTCTCCATGGACCGTTTCTACAACGGCGCACTGATCGACGAACACGGCGCCGCCGCCGTCGCCCACTAACCGGAGACACCGTCATGTTGCATATTTTCTGTCCCCACTGCGGCGAGCTGCGCTCCGAAGAAGAGTTCCACGCCTCTGGCCAGGCGCACATCGCCCGCCCGCTGGACCCTAACGCCTGCTCCGACGAAGAGTGGGGTACCTACATGTTCTACCGTGACAACCCGCGCGGTATTCACCATGAACTGTGGGACCACGTTGCCGGCTGCCGCCAGTACTTCAACGTCACCCGTGACACCGTGACCTACGAAATTCTGGAAACCTACAAGATTGGCGAGAAGCCGCAAGTGACCGCCAGCGGCAAAGCCACCAGCGCCGCGTCGACCGTCAAAGGCCAAGGGGAAAAAGTATGAGCCAGACCTATCGCCTCGCCAGCGGCGGCCGTATCGACCGCAGCAAGGTCCTGAACTTCACCTTCAACGGCAAAACCTACCAGGGTTATGCCGGTGACAGCCTGGCCGCCGCGTTGCTGGCCAACGGCGTCGACATTGTCGGCCGTAGCTTCAAGTACTCGCGCCCGCGCGGCATCATCGCCGCCGGTACCGAAGAGCCGAACGCCATCCTGCAGATCGGCTCCAGCGAAGCTACCCAGATCCCCAACGTGCGCGCCACCCAACAGGCACTGTACGCGGGCCTTGTCGCCACCAGCACCAACGGCTGGCCGAACGTCAACAACGACGTCATGGGCATCCTCGGCAAGGTTGGCGGCAGCATGATGCCGCCGGGCTTCTACTACAAAACCTTCATGTACCCCAAATCGTTCTGGATGACTTACGAGAAGTACATCCGTAAAGCCGCCGGCCTGGGCCGTGCGCCGCTGCAGAACGATCCTGACAGCTACGACTACATGAACCGGCACTGCGACGTGCTGATCGTCGGCGCCGGCCCTGCTGGCCTGGCTGCCGCACTGGCCGCTGCGCGCAGCGGTGCCCGCGTGATCCTGGCTGACGAGCAGGAAGAGTTCGGCGGCAGCCTTCTCGACACCCGCGAAACCCTCGACGGCAAGCCTGCTGCCGACTGGGTCAACGCCGTGGTCAAAGAGCTGGAAGGCCTGCCGGAAGTGACCCTGCTGCCACGTGCCACGGTCAACGGCTACCACGACCATAACTTCCTGACCATTCACGAGCGCCTCACCGACCACCTCGGCGACCGCGCCCCGATTGGCCAGGTTCGCCACCGCGTGCACCGCGTTCGCGCCAAGCGCGTGGTACTGGCTGCTGGCGCCCACGAGCGCCCGCTGGTGTATGGCAACAACGACGTGCCGGGCAACATGCTGGCCGGTGCTGTTTCCACCTATGTTCGCCGCTATGGCGTGGCGCCGGGTCGCAAGCTGGTACTGTCTACCAACAACGACCACGCTTATCGCGCCGCGCTGGACTGGCACGACGCAGGCCTGCAAGTGGTCGCCATCGCCGACGCCCGCCACAACCCACGTGGCTCGCTGGTTGAAGAAGCGCGTGCCAAAGGTATTCGCATCCTCACCTCTAGCGCCGTGATCGAGGCAAAAGGCAGCAAGCACGTCACGGGTGCCCGTGTGGCAGCGATCGATGTGCAGGCGCACAAAGTCACTAGCCCAGGCGAAATCCTCGAGTGCGACCTGATCGCGTCCTCGGGCGGTTACAGCCCGATCGTGCACCTGGCTTCGCACCTGGGCGGTCGCCCGGTATGGCGTGACGATATCCTTGGCTTCGTGCCGGGCGATGCGCCGCAGAAGCGCGAGTGCGTCGGTGGTATCAACGGCGTGTATGCCTTGGGCGATGTGATTGCCGATGGCTTCGAAGGCGGCGTTCGCGCAGCCACCGAGGCCGGTTTCAAGGCCACTGTCGGCACCCTGCCAAAAACCGTGGCGCGCAAGGAAGAGGCCACCGTGGCACTGTTCCTGGTGCCGCACGACAAAGGCACCAAGGGGCCGAAACAGTTCGTCGACCAGCAGAACGACGTGACCGCCGCCGGCATCGAGCTGGCCACCCGTGAAGGCTTCGAGTCGGTCGAGCACGTCAAGCGCTACACCGCGCTGGGCTTCGGTACCGACCAGGGCAAACTGGGCAACATCAACGGCCTGGCCATTGCTGCCCGTTCGATCGGCATCACCATCCCGGAAATGGGCACCACCATGTTCCGCCCCAACTACACGCCGGTCACTTTCGGCGCGGTAGCGGGCCGTCACTGTGGTCACCTGTTCGAGCCCGTGCGCTTCACTGCCCTGCATGCCTGGCACGTGAAGAACGGCGCCGAGTTCGAAGACGTCGGCCAGTGGAAGCGCCCGTGGTACTTCCCGAAAGCCGGCGAAGACATCCATGCTGCCGTGACGCGTGAATGCAAGGCCGTGCGCGACAGCGTGGGCCTGCTGGACGCCTCGACCCTGGGCAAGATCGACATCCAGGGCCCGGACGCACGCGAATTCCTCAACCGCATCTACACCAACGCCTGGACCAAGCTCGATGTGGGCAAGGCCCGCTACGGCCTGATGTGCAAGGAAGACGGCATGGTCTTCGACGACGGCGTAACCGCCTGCGTCGGCGACAACCACTTCATCATGACCACCACCACCGGCGGCGCTGCCCGCGTGCTGCAGTGGATGGAGCTGTATCACCAGACCGAATGGCCAGAGCTGAAGGTGTACTTCACTTCGGTCACCGACCACTGGGCCACCATGACCCTGTCCGGCCCTAACAGCCGCAAGCTGCTGAGCGAGCTGACCGACATCGACATGGACAAGGAAGCCTTCCCGTTCATGACCTGGAAGGAAGGCAACGTCGGTGGCGTGCCAGCCCGCGTGTTCCGTATCTCGTTCACCGGCGAGCTGTCGTACGAAGTGAACGTGCAGGCCAACTACGCCATGGGCGTGCTGGAACAGATCATCGAAGCTGGCAAGAAGTACAACCTGACCCCGTACGGCACCGAGACCATGCACGTACTGCGTGCAGAGAAGGGCTTCATCATCGTTGGCCAGGACACCGATGGTTCGATGAACCCGGACGACCTGAACATGAGCTGGTGCGTTGGCCGCAACAAGCCGTTCTCGTGGATCGGCCTGCGTGGCATGAACCGCGAAGACTGCGTACGTGAGAACCGCAAGCAGCTGGTGGGCCTGAAGCCGGTCGACCCGACCCAGTGGCTGCCGGAAGGCGCCCAACTGGTGTTCGACCCGAAACAGCCGATCCCGATGGACATGGTCGGCCACGTCACCTCCAGCTACGCGTCCAACTCCCTGGGCTACTCGTTCGCCATGGGTGTGGTCAAAGGCGGCCTCAAGCGCATGGGCGAGCGTGTCTACTCGCCGCAGGCGGATGGCAGCGTGATCGAGGCGGAAATCGTGTCTTCGGTGTTCTTCGATCCGAAGGGTGAGCGGCAGAACGTCTAAGGCCCCGGTCCAACCGGTGTCAGGCGTGGAATGAGGTCTCTGTGGGAGCGGGCGTGCCCGCGAAGAGGGCGGTGAATTCAACATCGCATTCGCGGGCATGCCCGCTCCCACAGGATGGCCGCCTCCCGCAGGCATCGTGGTCGAATCCAGAATTCAAGGCAGGTAAGAAATGAGCGCTATCAACGTCTTCCAGCAAAACCCCGGCGCCGAGGCCAAAGCCCAGTCGCCACTGCACCATGCCGACCTGGCCAGCCTGGTAGGCAAAGGCCGCAAGAACGCAGGCGTGACCCTGCGTGAACGCAAGTTCCTCGGCCACCTCACCCTGCGCGGTGATGGCCACAACCCGGAATTCGCCGCCGGCGTGCACAAGGCCCTTGGCCTGGAGCTGCCCGTGGCGCTGACCGTGGTCGCCAACAAGGACATGTCGCTGCAATGGGTCGGCCCCGACGAGTGGTTGCTGATCGTGCCCGGCGGTCAGGAGCTGGCAGTCGAGCAAAAGCTGCGCGCGGCCCTTGAAGGCCAGCACATTCAGGTCGTCAATGTCAGTGGCGGGCAAAGCCTGCTGGAACTGCGCGGCCCGAACGTGCGCGACGTGCTGATGAAGTCCACCAGCTATGATGTTCACCCAAACAACTTCCCGGTGGGCAAGGCCGTGGGCACCGTGTTCGCCAAGTCGCAACTGGTGATCCGCCGCACTGCAGAAGACACCTGGGAGCTGGTGATTCGCCGCAGCTTCGCCGATTACTGGTGGCTGTGGCTGCAGGACGCTTCTGCCGAATACGGCCTGAGCATCGAAGCCTAAGGAGCAAGAACATGAGTCGGGCACCGGATACCTGGATTCTCACCGCCGACTGCCCGAGCATGCTCGGCACCGTCGACGTGGTGACGCGTTACCTCTTCGAGCAACGCTGCTACGTGACGGAGCACCACTCCTTCGATGACCGGCAGTCGGGACGCTTCTTCATTCGCGTCGAGTTCCGTCAGCCGGACGATTTCGACGAGGCGGGCTTCCGGGCCGGCCTCGCCGAGCGCAGCGAAGCGTTCGGCATGGCTTTCGAGCTGACCGCACCCAACCACCGCCCCAAGGTGGTGATAATGGTGTCCAAGGCCGACCATTGCCTGAATGACCTGCTGTATCGCCAGCGTATTGGGCAACTGGGTATGGATGTGGTCGCGGTGGTGTCGAACCACCCGGACCTCGAACCCTTGGCGCATTGGCACAAGATTCCTTATTACCACTTCGCCCTCGACCCTAAGGACAAGCCTGGGCAAGAGCGCAAGGTGCTGCAGGTGATCGAGGAGACTGGTGCTGAGCTGGTCATTCTTGCCCGCTATATGCAGGTACTGTCGCCCGAGCTTTGCCGCCGTCTGGATGGTTGGGCGATCAATATTCACCACTCGCTGTTGCCGGGTTTCAAGGGCGCCAAGCCTTATCACCAGGCGTACAACAAGGGCGTGAAAATGGTCGGTGCCACGGCGCACTACATCAACAACGACCTGGATGAAGGGCCGATCATTGCCCAGGGTGTCGAGGTGGTGGATCACAGCCACTATCCCGAAGACCTGATTGCCAAAGGGCGGGATATCGAATGCCTGACATTGGCGCGCGCGGTGGGTTATCACATCGAGCGGCGGGTGTTCCTGAACGCCAACCGGACTGTCGTTCTGTAATAACCGGTACCGGCCTCTTCGCGGCTAAAGCCGCTCCTACAGGTACTGCACAGCCCTTGGATGGGTGCGGTCCCCGTAGGAGCGGCTTTAGCCGCGAAGAGGCCCGCACAGGCCGCCCCTCTGTTTGCCCATATTCCCCAACGACAACCCTGCCGCTAAAAGGCATCTCCCTGTCGCTTCCAGTCAGTGCGTCCGGCCCTATCCGGCCCACAATTCCCTGCATTCCAGTAGTACATGCCGCCCACGGATGGCGGCGCTTCAACCAACGCTGCATAAATAATAATCAAGCGAGGTACAAGCAATGTCTGGCAATCGTGGAGTGGTATATCT
This sequence comes from Pseudomonas sp. YQ_6, assembly GCF_043103245.1. Classification (NCBI taxonomy): domain Bacteria; kingdom Pseudomonadati; phylum Pseudomonadota; class Gammaproteobacteria; order Pseudomonadales; family Pseudomonadaceae; genus Pseudomonas; species Pseudomonas sp. YQ_6. Next base: position 148,963 of record NZ_JBICJR010000038.1, on the reverse strand, counting down.
CGGCGCCGGCAAGGTCGAAGTGCAACACATCGACTACCCGAAAATGCAGGACCCGCGCGGCAAGAAAATCGAACACGGCGTCATCCTGAAGGTGGTCTCCACCAACATCTGCGGTTCTGACCAGCACATGGTCCGTGGCCGCACCACTGCCCAGGTCGGCCTGGTCCTGGGCCACGAAATCACCGGTGAAATCGTCGAGAAGGGCCGCGACGTCGAGCGCATGCAGATCGGCGACCTGGTATCGGTACCGTTCAACGTCGCCTGCGGCCGCTGCCGTTCCTGCAAAGAGATGCATACTGGTGTCTGCCTCACCGTCAACCCGGCCCGCGCCGGCGGTGCCTACGGCTACGTCGACATGGGCGACTGGACCGGTGGCCAGGCCGAATACGTGCTGGTGCCATACGCCGACTTCAACCTGCTGAAGCTGCCTGAGCGCGACAAGGCCATGGAAAAGATCCGTGACCTGACCTGCCTGTCCGACATCCTGCCCACCGGCTACCACGGTGCCGTAACGGCAGGCGTAGGCCCAGGCAGCACTGTCTACGTTGCCGGTGCCGGCCCGGTCGGCCTGGCCGCCGCTGCCTCGGCGCGCCTGCTGGGCGCCGCCTGCGTAATCGTCGGTGACCTCAACCCGGCCCGCCTGGCCCACGCCAAGTCGCAAGGCTTCGAAGTGGTCGACCTGTCCAAGGACACCCCGCTGCACGAGCAGATCGTCGACATCCTCGGCGAGCCGGAAGTGGACTGCGCTGTCGACGCCGTAGGCTTCGAGGCCCGTGGCCACGGCCATGAAGGTGCCAAGCACGAGGCCCCGGCCACCGTGCTTAACTCGCTGATGCAAGTGACCCGCGTGGCCGGCAACATCGGTATCCCGGGCCTGTACGTAACCGAAGACCCAGGCGCGGTGGATGCCGCTGCCAAGATCGGCGCGCTGAGCATCCGCTTCGGCCTGGGCTGGGCGAAATCGCACAGCTTCCACACCGGCCAGACCCCGACCATGAAATACAACCGCCAACTGATGCAGGCGATCATGTGGGACCGCATCAACATTGCTGAAGTGGTGGGTGTGCAGGTGATCAACCTGGATCAGGCGCCGGAAGGGTATGGCGAGTTTGATGCGGGTGTGCCTAAGAAGTTTGTGATCGACCCGCACAAGATGTGGGGTGCGGCTTGATCGCAGCCCATGATGCCCCTCGCTGAGAGGGGCGTTTTTTTGGGGCTGTGGGGCTAGCGGCGCACTGCCGATGCCCCACTGCTCACCCGAAACGTGCCTTTATCGTACGCAGTCAGGTCGGACGGATCTGCCGCCCTGCGGGCCAACCGCTCACCTATCATTACCAGCCCCTCGCGACGGTTTTGCAGATTGTTGATAATAGCCGGACCCGCTGCGAACGTTGGATCCCCGAGCGCGTTCGCCGCTTCGGCGACATGCAATTCCCTGCTGGCCTCCAGATAGCTATCGAGGCTGGTACGAGTGACATGCACCGTTGCTGGTCCCTTGTGCGGATCAGCAACTACCTCAATAAGCTCGGTTGTGTGCAACGTTCGGCGCGTCGAGGTGACGGCCATGGTTTTGCTGTTGCGCTGTGTTCCCACAGTCTGGCTGACGGTATTGCTTGCGGTTTCATAGTGTTCGACCTCATAACGCCGCACGATGGGCGACTTTTGCGTGGTGAAGATGTGTGCGGGTAGCTTAGGCTTAGGGATGAGTAGCTGCTGGCTAGCAGGTTGAACAAGCGCCACTACATGTCCGCTTGGGTCGATGCGGTTGATCGGATCCCCGCTGCAATAGGCATAAGCGTTTACGCCACCACCTTCAAAGGGGCTCCAGCTGTCAGGGGAACCAAACCGCCTCAAGGCTGGGTGGTAGGCCCGATAGCCGTTGCCCAGCAGGTAGCTGTTCGGCGCCGCAAGCAAAACCTCGCCATTGAAGCCCAGCTGCGTACGCGAGGAAGGTAATCCTGGATCGTGTCCATACGCCGAATAAGTATGCTGCTCGTCTTCATCGGCTTGTTGCACCGACAGCACCGAGCCTTTGTCATCGGTGGCCAGCAAGCCGCAGGTGTGGGTGTCGCTTGTGCTCAGCTCTGCCAGCGGTTGTTCTGCATTTCGCAAGATGGTGCGATGCTGGTCCCCGTGTTTCACGGTTACGAGCTTGTTGTCGTAATAGAAGAAAAGGGAACTGTTCGATGCTTTGCTCATGATTCAAATCCCTACCGTGCTGGATGAATGAAGGCGGCATGCAACCCATTCTGAATTGCCACAGGAATTTGGATACTGGCAGAAATAACAGTCTTAGATCGGTAGGTGAACCAAAACCCGGCGCACACGAAGTGCCCCATGCACAGCTGCCATGAAGGCGAAGCCTTGTGATTCATACCAAGGCAGCCTGTCAAAACCGGTCGCTGATTTCGCAGCGGTCGCCCCGATGTAAAAACCTGAAAGTCTTAGCAAAATTCGCGCGCTGAGCATCCGCTTCGGCCTGAGCCGGAGCAAATTGCACAGCTCCCACACCGGCCAGATAGCGACCAAGCATTACAACCGCCAGCTGATGCAGGCGATCATGTGGGACCGCATCAACATTGCTGAGGTTGTAGGTATGCAGGTGATCAACCTGGATCAGGCGCCGGAAGGGTATGGCGAGTTTGATGCGGGTGTGCCTAAGAAGTTTGTGATCGACCCGCACAAGATGTGGGGTGCGGCGTAAAAAGCAGTTGTCTGACAAGAGCCCCTCAATTTGAGGGGCTTCTTCAAGGCTGAGTAACTGATCTCAAAGCCCACGAAGCTCCAACCTAGAGCCGAGCAAGTTCCGTTGTTCCGGTGGGTGAGGTTACGTGCGATGGGTGAAAGAGGTGCGCTGCTATCCATTCTGGATAGTCGCAGGGGCTACCTTACTGCAGAAAATGGTTTTGCAGTAATGCACATAGCTAAGTTAGCTTCTAGGGTTGCCGCGAATATCCCCGTTTTCATCAAAAATGCTGTCGGTGCTGCTATGGCTAGACAAAGTTGGCCTGCGCCGGCCAGGGCGGACTACGATTGCATGTCTACGTCCGGTGCCCAAGTCTGTGGGCGCTTCATTCAATCTCAAGAAATCGTCTTGCAAAGTTTCAGTTTGGCTGATCGCGTGCAGGATAACATCATTTCGTCGCGTCGATACTGAACTCGGTAGTGTGCCTTCGAATTGTACATTTCTAGTTTGTAGTGCATTATCAATCGAGATTTTGCTGTTGGCTATTTTGTTAGATTCTATGCTGACGGCAGTGTGTATTTTTTTTGATGCGCGCGCGAGGATTACAACATCTTTGCTGGGTAGGGTGGGTTGAATTTTTGAAATAATGTTTGGGTCAGTGAATATACTTTCCCATCCGATTTCTCTAGCCTTGCTCCACGTCTCATTCATAAGCTTGGTTCTTGATGTTATAGTAGATTTCGTTGGGGCGTGTCCCGAGGCATCGGTTCTATTAATGGGGTCGCCTAGACAATAACAGTAGCTATTAATGCCGCCAGCTCCAAATGGACTATGTGAGTCGGGAGTAGTGAAACGCATTAAAACGGGAGTGAAAGCACGATATCCGTTACCCAAAAGATAGGCCCGCAGGACGGGATCGATTAACTGGCCGTTGAAACCGACCGTCGAATCGGCGGAAGGTATCTTGAGGCAGTGTCCATAGCTCATATATGCGTATGCGCCGTGGTCGGATAAGCTCAAAGTTCCCATAATGGTTCCGTTCTTATCCGTCTCTAGCAGGCTAGCGGCCTTGTCACTGTGCTCCGCAAGTAACAGACCGGCAGCACGAAAGATGCTATGGGTATTGAGGATTAATTTTAGGGTGTTTAGTTCTCGGTCTTGATAAAAATATTCTCTCATGTGTACCTTGCTCACTCTGGGGTACCTTTGTTTCTACGTTGCAGATCAGTGTATAGGGCAGACGACCACCTTCACCCTTCGGGTAGTGTGGATCGATCAGTGAGAGCAAAACTCCTCCCCGTTCCCACCCGATCCATCTCGATCACCAACTCTTTGCTGCTCTATTTGTGATTGCCAGCGTGTCCGGCGTCTGGAGAGGTCATCTACTTCACCTGAGAATTCAGAGGATCGAATCCGGATGCTTTAGCATGATCCGGAATTATTATTCAGGATTTCCCTAACGTCTACGGTCTTTCCAATAATATTCACTGCCGTCTCGATGTACGGTTAGTGTTCGAGGTGATTTGGTTGCCTCGATGTACTCGTTAGATCGGCGGATGCCAGCATTTTGTACGTCAATATGCCTTTGATGAAAACCTCCACCCGCACGGAGGATTATTGAGGACTGTAATAACTCTGGGTCAGCATAGTTTGAGTAGTTGTCGACCCAGTCCTGAATTCGGCTCGTCTCTTGACCAGCGGGAATAGTATTTGAATCTTCCGTTAAAAAGAAGCTGCGTCCAGCGCTTGAGGGTGGGGGGCGCTGTGGGAGGGGAGGTACAGCGGAAACACTTTTGTATGAGCGAAGAGAGGCATATCCAGTGGACATGCTCCCTGTGGAGCTACGGGAATTGACGCTTGAGTATTCAGAAGGTCCGGGTGGGGGAAATGCCGTCGTGCTAATAGGTGTTGGGCTGAGAGTGGTGTCACTCGGAAGTTTTTTTGAATGCCTCAGTCCCAATCTATTGCCTATTCCTTTGAGCAAACGGGTGAATAGCCCAGAGTGTCCAGTGGGATCGACTCTGTTTACTGGGTCTCCATTACAGTACGCGTAGGCGTTCAAGCCGCCTATTCCAAACGGACTCAGATCATCGGGCGTGTGGAAGCGATATAAACTCGGGCTGTAGCTCCTGTATCCGGCACCCAGCATATATAGTGACGTAAGCTCTTGCACGTATTCACCGTTAAACCCAAGTAAGTTCTGTGCGGACTGGGCCGTTGCAGCAAAGCCATAGGCAGAATAAACGTGTGTGCCGTTTTTGTTCATGCGGTTGTGCTCGCTATCAGGTGAAACGTCATTTTTTGCCCTTAATCAAGGGGTGACTGCCTCAAGTATCTCGGGGATCCGCGGATGCCGCTACTGGTAGAAATAACAGGTGGTAACTAACGGTGCTGGCCGACAACTAACCCCGACAACTGGGAAGGAACAAATCCTCAAAACACCAGTCAAACCCCTCGTTTCCCGGCCATCCCGGCCAACGAGGTCCCATCCCGATGAAAGCATTCACCTTGGCAACCCTGATGACCCTGGCTGCAAGCCCTGTGCTCGCCTTTAACCTCAGCGACGCCGCCAACGCCGTGTCCGCCATGCAGAACCAGCAACAGCAAGGCCAGGTACAGGCACCCGAAGCGCAGGCCAATCTGCTCAACACCCTGGGTAGCCAGTTGAACATCACCGCCGAGCAGGCGGTAGGCGGGGCAGGAGCCATGCTGGGACTGGCGCGCAACAACCTTAGCAGCGATGACTATGGGCAACTGACCAAGGCGGTGCCGGGCCTGGACCTGCTGGCCGGTGCAAATGCGCTGGGCGGGTTGAGTGGTTTGGGGGATTTGCTCGGCAAGAACAGCGAAAGCCAGTCGGCGTTGAGCAACGCACTGGGCAACAACGTGGAAAGCCGTAGCGACCTGGACAATGCGTTCAAGGCGCTGGGGATGGATACCGGGATGATCGGGCAGTTTGCGCCACTGATTCTGCAGTATCTGGGGCAGCAGGGCATTGCCGGGTCGTTGTTGCAGAATCTGGGGAGTTTGTGGACTACCCCAGCGCCACTGGCCCAGCCTTCAGTCTGAGGATTCTAGCGACAGCCCTCAAGCCATGAGATGAGCTCTGTAGGGGCGGCCTTGTGTCGCGAAAGGGCTGCCCCCACAAAAGCGAAATTGCATCTGGTCAGACAGCTTCGGAGAAATCCACCAGGCGGACGGGGCGGCGGAAGCCTGCTGTCAGAACTGCCAGGTACGCAAGGCCCAAGGCAAACCAGCACAGGCCAATCACCAGTGTCAGCGCCGACAGGCTGGTCCACAGCCACAAGGTCAGCCCCAGCCCTACCAGCGGCACCAGACCATAGCTCAGCAGGCCTTTGAAGTTGCGCTGCGAGGCATCATCCATCAGGTGCGTTTTCACCACCGCCAGGTTCACCGCCGAAAACGCCACCAGCGCACCAAAGCTGATCAGCGAGGCGAGGGTAGACAGGTCGATTACCAGCGCCAGCAGCGAGAACGCCGACACCAGCGCAATGGCGAACACCGGCGTACCAAAGCGCGGCGACAGGTAACCAAAGCTGCGCCGTGGCAGCACGTTGTCACGCCCCATGGTGAACAGGATGCGCGACACCGCGGCCTGCGAGGCCAGCGCCGAACCCAGGCTGCCCGCCACATAAGCAGCGGTGAAGAAGTTGGTGAGAAACTGCCCGCCAGCCTTGAACATCACTTCGTTGGCCGCTGCATCGGCATTGGCGAAGCTGCTGCCTGGCAGCACCAACTGGCTGACGTAAGCCAGCACGGTGAACAGCAACCCGGCGAACAGGGTGGTGAGGATGATCGCCCGTGGCACGTCGCGGCGTGCGTCGCGGCATTCTTCGGCCAGGGTCGATACGGCGTCGAAGCCCAGGAACGACAAGCACAACACCGCTGCGCCAGCCATCAGGTGGCCAAAGCCAGGTTTGCTGCCATCGCCGATTAGCGGCGACAGCAGGTCGAGCGGCTGGCCAGCCAATGTCTGGCAGGACAGCGCGACAAACACGCCAATGAACACGATCTGCGCGCCGACGATCAGGTTGCTGGTCTTGGCCACCGAGTTGATACCGACCACGTTCAGCACTGTCACCAAAGTGATGCATGCGAGCACGAAGGCCCAGGCAGGCACTGCGGGGAACGCAATGTTGAGAAACAGGCCGATCAGCAGGTAGTTGATCATCGGCAGGAAAAGGTAATCCAGCAACAGCGACCAGCCGGCCAGGAAGCCGACATTAGGGCCGAAGGCCATGTTGGTATAGGAATAGGCCGAGCCCGCGACCGGGAAGCGCTTGACCATGAAGCTGTAGGACGCGGCGGTGAACAGCATGGCCACCAGGGTGACCAGGTAGGCGCCGGCGGTGCGGCCACCGGTAAGTTCGGTGACGATGCCGTAGGTGGTGAAAATGGTAAGCGGGACCATGTACACCAGGCCGAAGAACACCAGGGCGGGGAGGCCGAGAACACGGCGAAGCTGGGCGGAGTTAGAGCTGGGTGGGTTGGCCATTGATCGATCCAGGCATTTTTGTAGTTGTGCTGTGGTCGATTTTTATCCACTTAGGTGGGGGAAGACAAAAAAGTAATCCTTATGCTGATTATTAGCCTGGGTTTTGATCGGATTCTGGCTATGGCTGGTCCGGCCTCTTCGTGGGTGAACCCGCTCCTACAAGGGGCATGCCTGAATGTAGCGGTTGTAGGAGCGGGTTCACCCGCGAATGGGCCAGTTCAGGCGGCAGAGGTCTCAGCCCATCTCCGCCCGCAGCTGCTCGATCCGCTGATCCTTCGCCACCCACAACTGGTTCACCCAGGCCTGCACCGTCTGCCTGAACTCAGGATCATTCTCGTAATCCCCCGCCCACAACGCCGGGTCCAGCTCCCGCACCTGAATGTCGATAATCACCCGGCTAATGCTGCCATTGAGCAAGTCCCAGAACCCCGGCGCCTTATTACCGGGGTACACGATGGTCACATCCAGCAGGGCATCCAGCTGTTCGCCCAATGCCGCGAGCACAAACGCCACACCACCCGCCTTGGGCTTGAGCAGGTAGCGATACGGCGACTGCTGCTCCTGGCGCTTGGCTTCGGTAAACCGGGTGCCCTCCAGGTAATTGACCACGGTCACCGGCTGGCGCTTGAACAGCTCGCAAGCCGCCTTGGTGATTTCCAGGTCCTTGCCCTTGAGCTCCGGGTGCTTTTCCAGAAACGCCTTGCTGTAGCGCTTCATGAACGGGTAATCCAGCCCCCACCAGGCCAGGCCCAGCAACGGTACCCAGATCAGTTCCTTTTTCAGGAAGAACTTGAAGAACGGTGTACGGCGGTTGAGGCTTTCGATCAGCGCCGGGATGTCGACCCAGGTCTGGTGGTTGCTCACGGCCAGGTACGAGGTGTCTTTGCGCAGGTTTTCCACGCCGCGGATGTCCCACTGGGTAGGGATGCACAGGGCGAAGATGGCTTTGTCGATTTCCGACCAGGTTTCGGCCACCCACATCACCGCCCACGACGCGTAGTCGCGGCCACGGCCTGGCAACACCAGCTTGAGCAGGGCGAAGACCAGCAGCGGGCAGATCAACACCACGGTGTTGAGCAGCAGCAGGGTGGTAGTGAGAATGCCGGTCAGCAGGCGACGCATAAAGAGACTCTTGTTGTGGGAGATAAACGGTTGGCAATGATAAGCAGGGCGGTCGCCTACGCCAAATGTCCAATGCCCGGCGGCGGGAACAAATGTTTCACGTTATGTTGTTTAGTCTTGTGAAAGCGAACCTATCTTGCCAGTGCAGTCTAAGCACTGACCCTTTCCAAGGAAGCCTGCCTGTGAAACCACTGCTAGCCCTGTTGTCGTTGTTGGCGCTGCCGGTAATGGCCGCCGAGCCCACCCTCTACGGCCGTTACGAGAACATCGCCCTGCCCGAGCTGGGCGAAACCCTGAAAGCCAAGATGGACACCGGCGCCTTCACCGCGTCGCTGTCGGCCAAGGATATCGAGCTGTTCACCCGCGATGGCGACGAGTGGGTGCGCTTCCGCCTGGCAACCAAGGACTCGGACGGCAAGGTGTACGAGCACAAGGTCTCGCGCATCAGCAAGATCAAGGGCCGTGCCGATGAAGAGGACGAAGGGGATGCGCCAGAGGTCTCCAAGCGCCCGGTGGTCGACCTGGAGTTGTGCCTGGGGGATGTGAAGCGCACCGTCGAGGTGAATCTGGTGGACCGCAGCAACTTCAACTACCCGCTGCTGGTGGGTTCCAAGGCGCTGCGCGAGTTCAAGGCGGCGGTCAACCCGGCGAAGAAGTTCACTGCTGGCAAGCCAGGCTGTTGATCTGAAGCCCGCTCCTACACTGCCAACCTTCAAAATCGCAAGGCCGGACGCCATGCCGCATATCCTCATCGTCGAAGACGAAGCTGCCATCGCCGACACCCTGGTCTACGCCCTGCAGGCCGACGGTCACAGCACCGAGTGGGTAACCCTGGGCAGTGCCGCCCTCGACCAGCAGCGCCAGCGCCCGGCCGATCTGGTCATCCTTGACATCGGCCTGCCCGACATCAGTGGCTTCGAAACCTGTCGCCAGCTGCGCCGGTTCACCGAGGTACCGGTGATGTTTCTTAGCGCCCGGGACGGTGAAATCGACCGCGTAGTAGGCCTGGAAATCGGCGCCGACGACTACGTGGTAAAACCTTTCAGCCCTCGTGAAGTGGCAGCGCGCGTTCGGGCGATCCTCAAACGCATGGCCCCGAGGGCCGAGGCTGCCGGCGGAACCTCCTTGTTCCAGCTCGACACCCTGCGCATGCAGATCACCTACCGCAGCCAGCCGCTCACGCTGACCCGGCATGAGTTCCGCCTGCTGCAATGCCTGCTCGAACAACCGCAGCGGGTGTTCAGCCGCGAACAGCTGCTCGACGCTTTGGGCGTGGCCTCCGACGTGGGCTATGAGCGCACCATCGACAGCCATATCAAGAGCCTGCGCGCCAAACTGCGCCAGGTAGCGGGTGATGCCGAGCCGATCCAGACCCATCGCGGCCTCGGTTACAGCTATAGCCCGGAGCACGCCTGATGCGCTTGGGTATCCGCATCTTCCTGGTGTACTTCCTGTTCGTCGGTTTGGCCGGTTACTTCTTGCTCAATACCGTACGCGAACAGATTCGCCCGGTAGTGCGCCAATCTTCCGAAGAAACATTGGTAGACACTGCCAACCTGCTGGCAGAAATCCTGAGGGATGACGTCAAGGCCGGCACCCTGAACCAGGGCCGCCTGCCCGAGGTGCTCGAGGCCTACGGATCGCGCAGCCCGGGCGCACAGATCTGGGGGTTGGCCAAGAACCAGGTCAGCCACCGCATCTACGTCACTGACGCCAAGGGCATCGTGTTGTTGGACTCCAGTGGCGAGGCCCTGGGCAAGGATTACTCGCAGTGGAATGACGTGCTGCTGACCCTGCGAGGCCAGTATGGCGCCCGCTCCACCCGCAGCGACCCCAACGACGAAAGCACCTCGGTGATGCACGTTGGCGCGCCGATCATCGACAACGGCAAGATCATAGGCGTCGTCACCGTCGCCAAGCCCAATAGCTCATTACAACCCTACATCGACCGCTCCGAGCGGCGCCTGCTCACCCTGGGGCCGGGGCTGATCGGCCTGGGCTTGCTGATCGGCGCGGCTCTGTCGTGGTGGCTTGCGCGCTCGCTGCGCAAGTTGGCAGGTTATGCGCAGGCGGTCAGTGAAGGTGAGCGTGCGGAGCTTCCGCATTACAAGGGCGGCGAGCTGGCGAACCTGGCACAGGCAGTGGAACGCATGCGCACCCAGCTGGAAGGCAAGGCCTATGTCGAGCGCTACGTGCACACCCTGACTCACGAGCTGAAAAGCCCGCTGGCGGCCATCCGTGGTGCTTCCGAGCTGTTGCAGGGCGAGGACATGCCCGCTGATCAGCGGGCGCGCTTTGCCGGCAATATCGAGCGCGAGAGCGAGCGTTTGCAGCAGATGATCGAGCGGCTGCTCAACCTGGCCAGGGTCGAACAGATGCAGGCGCTGGAGGACGAGCAGCAGGTGGCGCTGGCGGCGTTGGTCGATGAGTTGCTGCTGGCCCATGCGGCGCGTATCGAAGGCGCCGGTTTGCAGGTACGTCAGCGGGTGCCTGCCACTTTGCGTTTGCTTTGCGATCCGTTCCTGATGCGCCAGGCGTTGGCCAACCTGCTCGACAACGCACTGGACTTCACCCCGGAAGGGGGCACGCTGCTGTTCGACCTGGAGCGCGCTGGCGAACGCGTGGCGTTGAGTGTGTTCAACCAGGGGCAAGCGATACCGGCCTATGCCATCGGGCGGGTCAGCGAGCGGTTCTACTCGCTGCCGCGGCCCGGGAGCGGGCGCAAGAGCACCGGGCTGGGGCTGAACTTCGTGGCCGAGGTGATGCAGCTGCACGGCGGGGCCTTGGCGGTGGACAACGTCGATGGCGGGGTACGGGTGCGGTTATGGCTGCCGCTGCGGCGCATTAGCTGAGATAGCCGGGGCTGCACAGCAACCCCAAATACACGTAAATCACACACGCGCTCCACAAAGCCTCCACGCAAGGCGCAGACACTGCGCCCACTGCCACAGGAGGCCACATGAACAAGACCCTCGGTTTCAAACTCGGCATGATCGCCATGCTGATGTTGCTGTTGCTCATCCCGTTACTGCTGATCAACGGCCTGATTGACGACCGCCAGGCCATGCGCGACGGCGTGCTGCGTGATATCGCCCAGAGCACCAGCTTCGATCAGCAACTCAGCGGCCCGTTGCTGGTGGTACCGTACCGCAAGTACCAGCGCCGCTGGATCGAAAAGGACGGTGCGCGTACCCAGGAAACCAGCACCATCACCGGCCACTTGTACTTCCTGCCGGAAACCTTCGACGCCGACCTGGGTGTGGACACCGAACTGCGCGCCCGCGGCATCTACCAGGCGCGGTTGTTCCACGCCAAAGGCCGTATCAGCGGCCGCTTCAAGCTCCCGGCGCATTGGGGCATCGACAAGGACTTTGACGACTACCGCTTCGACAAGCCGTTCCTGGTGGTGGGCATCAGTGATATCCGCGGTATCGAAAGTGCTCTGGAGCTGAGCATGGACGAGCAAAAAGTGCCGTTTGAGCCCGGCACCCAGCTCGACTGGATGCGCGGCGGCGTGCACGCCAGCCTGCCGGGGCTGGACGGGCTACAGGCGCGAGCGTTCAGCTATGGCTTTGACCTGGCGCTGCAAGGTACCGGCCAGTTGCACGTGGTACCCGTGGGCCGTACCAGCAGCGTGAACATGCGCGCCAACTGGCCGCACCCGAGCTTCGTTGGCAGTTACCTGCCCAACCGCCGCGAGATCGATGCTCAAGGCTTCAGCGCCCACTGGCAGACCTCGTTCTTTGCTACCAACCTTGAAGACGCCCTGCGCCAGTGCGCTGTCGGTGGGCAGTGTGCAGACTTCAGTGAACGCACCTTCGGCGTGAGCTTCGTTGACCCGGTGGACCAATATCTGAAGAGTGAGCGGGCAATCAAATACGCGTTGTTGTTCATTGCCCTGACCTTTGCCGGCTTTTTCCTGTTCGAGGTAATGAAGAACCTGAGTGTGCACCCGGTGCAGTACATCCTGGTGGGCGTGGCGCTGGCGTTCTTCTATCTGCTGCTGTTGTCGTTGTCCGAGCACATTGGCTTTGGCCTGGCCTATGGGTTGTCAGCTTCGGCGTGTGTGCTGCTGATCGGCTTCTACCTGAGCCATGTGTTGCGCAGCCTGGGGCGAGGGGTGGGTTTTGCTGCGGGTTTGGCGGCGTTGTACGCGCTGCTCTACGGGCTGCTGAGTGCCGAAGACTATGCGCTGCTGATGGGGTCGCTGTTGTGTTTCTGCTTGCTTGGGGTGTTCATGGTGCTGACCCGGCGGCTGGACTGGGCGCGTGTGGGGAGGGCGGCATGAGGGAGGATAGAGAGATCGGGCGCTGGTTGGCGCTCAGGATCGGGCTGTTGTTTCCTGTGATACCGAGGTGAGGCCTTCGCGGGCACGCCCGCTCCCACAAGCCCACCACAGATAGCGAACACTGTGGAAAACCTGTAGGAGCGGGTTTACCCGCGAAGGGGCCCTGTCAGGCCACTGGCGCTGTAGCGACCATCGATGGCCGCTTGACCACCTCGGCATACCACGCCGCCAACCCAGGCTGGCGCTCACGCCAGCCAAACCCGGGCTGACGCAAATCCAGATAGCCCAGCGCACAGGCCACGCCAATCGCCGCCAGGTCGAAGCCGGAAATCAGCTCCGGCAAGTGCTCCTGCTCAAGGTTGGCCAGGCTCCGGCGGATCTTGTCACCCTGCGCCTGCAGCCAGCCATCCCAGCGCTTGTCTTCTGGCCGCAGGAAGCTCTCATAACGGCTCGACACCGCCGCATCCATGATCGCATCGGCCTGTGAGACCAAGGTCATGCGCCGCCAGCGCGCCGAGCCTTCTCGTGGCAGCAGCGGCAAGCCAACGTGCTGCATGTCGAGGTACTCGCAGATTACCCGGCTGTCATGCAGCACGGTGCCGTCTTCCAGGCGCAAGGCTGGGATCTTGCCGATCGGGTTGTCCAGGTTGAGCTGCGGGTCGCCGCTCACCGGGCTGATGTTCACCGGCTGCAGCTGCACACGCTCAAGCTGGCCGGTCTCGTGCAACACCACCATGACCTTGCGCACGAAAGGCGACAACGGCGAGTGGAACAGGGTCATCGTGCTCATGCTTCAGTTACCTTGCAGGCTGGGTGGCAGGCACACGCCGGTGCCGCCGATGCCGCAGTAGCCGTCCGGGTTCTTGGCCAGGTACTGCTGGTGGTAGGCCTCGGCGAAATATACCGTCGGTGCCTGGTCGATTTCGGTGGTGATCTCACCGAAGCCGGCCTTGCTCAGCTCGGCCTGGTAGGCGTCGCGGCTGGCCTTGGCCTGTTCCAGCTGTTCCGGGCTGGTGCAGTAGATGGCCGAGCGGTACTGGGTGCCGATGTCGTTGCCCTGGCGCATGCCTTGGGTGGGGTTGTGCAGCTCCCAGAACATTGCCAGCAGTTCGCGGTAGCTGACCTTGTCCTTGTCGAACACCACCAGCACCACTTCGGTGTGGCCGGTCAGGCCCGAGCAGACTTCTTCGTAAGTAGGATGCGGGGTGAAGCCGCCGGCGTAGCCGACCACGGTGCTGACCACACCTTCACGCTGCCAGAAGCGGCGCTCCGCGCCCCAGAAACAGCCCAGGCCGAAGATGGCGAAGTCGATGGCGCCTTCGAAGAACGGGCCGAGCAGTGGGGTGTCTTTGAAGACGTAGTGGAACTCGGGCAGGCTCATTGGCGTGTCGCGGCCAGGCAGTGCCTGTTCCGCAGTGGGCATGACGTTTTTGTTCACCAGGATTTCCGAACGCAGGACCATGGCCGTTCCTCTGTGTTTATTCAGTGGGGTAGGGGTTTGGGCCTTCGCGGGCATGCCCGCTCCCACAGGTACAGCACAGGTTTCAAAGGTTGTGGTGTTTCTGTGGGAGCGGGCGTGCCCGCGAAAGGGCCCGAATGGCTTCTATAGTGCCCGAGGATTACGCAGCTGTCAGGCCACCGGGCCACGCGGATAGCGCTTCAGCCGCTCGGCCAGTTCGCGCCCGGGAATCGGCCGGTCGAACAGGTAGCCCTGGCCCACGTCGCAGCGGTGACGGCGCAGGAATGCCAGCTGCTCCGGCGTCTCGATCCCTTCGGCCACCACCTTCAGCTTCAGGTTGTGGGCCATGGCCACCACCGCCGAGGTGATTTCCATGTCGTCCTGGTTGTCGGGGATTTCGTTGATGAAGCTGCGATCGATCTTGAGGATGTCGATCGGAAACTTCTTCAGGTAGCTCAGCGACGAATAACCGGTGCCGAAGTCGTCCATGGCCAAGGTCAGGCCCAGGGCCTTCAGTTCGTCCAGCTGGCGGTGGGTGTCTTCGCTGGCTTCCAGCAGCAGGCCTTCGGTCAGCTCCAGCTCCAGCAGGTGCGGGGGCAGGGCTTCTTCCTTGAGGATGGTGCTGATTGATGCCACCAGGTCCGGGTCGGAGAACTGTTTGGGCGACAGGTTGATGGCTACATGCAGGTTGCCCAGGCCGGCCTTGCGCAGTTGCTGGCTCATGCAGCACGCCTGGCGCACCACCCATTTGCCGATAGGGATGATCAGGCCGGTTTCCTCGGCCACGCTGATGAACTGGTCCGGGCGGATCATGCCGCGTTCGGGGTGGTTCCAGCGCAGCAGCGCTTCCAGGCCCAGCAGGCGACCGCTGCGCAGGCACAGCTTGGGCTGGTAGAACACGTCCAGCTCGTTCTGGGTCAGGGCACGGCGCAGGTTGTTTTCGACGAACAGCTTGTAGCTGGCTTCGGCATTGAGCACTTCGGTAAACACCTGTACCTGGTGTTTACCGTTGGCCTTGGCCTTGTGCAATGCAAGGCCGGCATTCTTCATCAGGCTGGCCGGGTCGACACCGTGCAACGGTGCACAGGCCAGGCCTACCGAGGCGGTGACGTTGATCAGCTGGTTGTCGACGAACATCGGTTTGTCGAGGGTGCACAGCAACTGCTGGGCGACGCCTTGGCCATCTTCAAGGCTGGTGTCGTCGAGCAGCACGGCGAACTCGTTACTGGCAAAGCGCGCCAGGATGCCACCGCTGTGCAGGCTGTTGCGCAGACGCCTGGCCAGGCTGATCAACAGCTTGTCGCCGGTCTGGTGGCCAAGGCTGTCGTTGATGCGCTTGAAGTTGTCGATGTCCACCAGCAGCAGGCACATCGAGCTTTCGCCATCGCGGGCGAAGCGCTCGTCCAGGCTGCGGATGAACGCCGGGCGGTTGCCCAGGTTGGTGAGGTTGTCGGTGTAAGCCAGGCGCTCGATGCGTTGCTGGGCCAGCTTGGTCTGGGTGACGTCTTCGTAGATGCCGATGTAGTGGGTCAGCTCACGGTTGTCACCGTACACCTTGGAAATCGACAACTGGCCCCAGTACGGCTCCAGGTTTTTGCGCCGGCTCTTGAACTCGCCCTGCCAACTGTTGCCCATGGCCAGGCTCGACGGCGAGTCGAACAGCAGTTCGCTGAGATTCTCCAGTGCCGGTAGCTCACCCAACTGGCGGCCCTGCACTTCGTCGGTACTGTACTGGGTGATGGCAGTGAAGCTGGGGTTGACGTACTCCACCCGGCCGTCGCGGTTCACCAGCAGGAAGGCACTGGCGCTCTGCTCGACCGCACGCTGGAACAGGTGCAGGGCGCTGGCCGCGGCCCGTCGTTTGTGGTTTGTGATCACTTGGGCGAACTGGTCGGCCAGCTCACCGGCAAAGGCAATCTCGTCCGACTGCCAGGCCCTTGGCTGGCCGCTTTGCTCCAGGCACAACACGCCGATCACCTGGCCATCGACGCGGATGCTGGCGTCGAGCATGGCCTTGTTTTCCGGGCGCATGCTTTGCGCCAGGGCGCGGGTGCGCGGGTCGTGGCCGGCGTTGTGAGCGTCGATGGCGCGACTTGCGTGCAGTGCATCCAGGTAGTCGGGGAAGCGGCTGGCATCAATGGCTTCGGGCTGGCGGTGCTCCTGTGCGTCGCGGTACCAGGCGATGATCGGTTCCAGGCGTTGGTCTTCCAGGTGCCAGATGCTGGCGCAGTCGACCTTGTAGATTTCGCAGGCGCTCTGGGTGATCAGCTGGGCCGCTTCGAGTAGCGAGTTGTCCGCGCTGTAGCGATGGCGGGCGAGGCGCAGGATAAGGTCCTGCTGGCCGCGCACCCGCTCCAGGTGCTCCAGCTGTTCTTGCTGCGTGCGCTGGTTCAGCTGCAGGGCCAGCTGCAGGCGGTTGTTGCGTGACTCCAGGTCGCTGGCGCCGGTTTCGCCGGTCTCTTCCTGCTGGTCTTCGAGCACGCTCAGGTAGCCGCGCAACAGCTGGCGGTTGTGTTGCTTGTAGGCTTCACCCGCTTCCAGCAGGCGCAGCGAGGTGCTCGGTGTGTGCAGGGTGTAGCGCACGCGATAGTAGCCGCGCTGGGCCAGTTGCAACTGGATTTCGTCGTGCAGCCGGTAGCGTGCTTCGGGTTCCATCAGGCTGGCGTAGGGCGCGTCAATCAGGGCACACAGCTCGCCGGTTTGCAGGCCGAACTGGCGCTCACAGGCTGGGTCAAGGTAGAGCATGGCCCAGCTGGCTTCGTTGAGCCTTTCGAAACGCAGCATGCCGAGCCGCGAGGGCACGGGTAACTGTGTCACGACCTCGGCCGCCACACGGCTGGCGGCATCGGGTTGGCTTTTCATCGAAGACTCGCTTGAAGAGGGAACGCTGCCTTGTGGCTGCGGCGGATTTGGCAAGGTTGCATCATGTCCCGAGGGCTGGCAAGCGGCCATGCTTGATGCTGTGGACAGGTTATCGGCTGACGTGGCCGATTCTGTAGTTTGGCTGGAGCTTTTGGGGCCGCTTTGCGGCCCATCGCGACACAAGGCCGCTCCCACAATAGACTGCGATTGCCTGGGGGGCGGCCTTGTGTCGCGAAAGGAGGGCGAAGCCCTCCGAGCTTTTTCCAGGCAAAAAAAAGCCCCGCCATTCGACGGGGTTGAGGTACGAGCGTGGCAGCTCGAAAAGGGTACTGCCCCTCGCAAGGAGGGGCAGTGTGCTGGCTTACAGCAGCATGGTGCGGATATCGCCCAGCACGTCGCCCAGGCGCTTGGTGAAGCGCGCGGCGGCAGCGCCGTTGATCACACGGTGATCGTAGGACAGCGACAGCGGCAGCATCAGCTTTGGCTGGAAGGCCTTGCCATCCCAGACTGGCTGCATGGTCGCCTTGGAGACGCCCAGGATAGCCACTTCCGGCGCATTGACGATCGGCGTGAAGCCGGTGCCGCCAATGTGGCCGAGGCTGGAGATGGTGAAGCAAGCGCCTTGCA
This sequence comes from Pseudomonas sp. YQ_6, assembly GCF_043103245.1. Taxonomy (NCBI): domain Bacteria; kingdom Pseudomonadati; phylum Pseudomonadota; class Gammaproteobacteria; order Pseudomonadales; family Pseudomonadaceae; genus Pseudomonas; species Pseudomonas sp. YQ_6. Next base: position 131,403 of record NZ_JBICJR010000038.1, on the reverse strand, counting down.
TCTCGTCAGCCGACAGCTTCTTGGTGCGCGCCTTCTCGGCCAGTGCAGCGGCTTCGGCAGCCAGTTGCAGCAGGCTCTTCTGGTCGACGTTCTTGATCACAGGGACCAGCAGGCCGTCCGGGGTGTCCACGGCGAAGCCGATGTGCACGTACTTCTTGCGGATGATGGCCTTGCCGCTTGGTGCCAGCGAGCTGTTGAAGTCCGGCAGTTCCTTGAGCAGGAAGGCGCAGGCCTTGAGCAGCAGTGGCAGCACGGTCAGCTTCACCCCCGCCTTCTCGGCCACGGCCTTCTGCGCAACGCGGAAGGCTTCCAGCTCGGTGATGTCGGCAGAGTCGAACTGGGTCACGTGCGGCACGTTGAGCCAGCTGCGGTGCAGGTTGGCAGCACCGACCTGCATCAGGCGGGTCAGGGCCACTTCTTCCACTTCACCGAACTTGCTGAAGTCCACGGCAGGGATTGGCGGGATGCCGGCACCACCGGTCGCACCGGCGGCTGCCGGCGCTTCCTTGGCCTTCTGCATCATGGCCTTGACGTAGACCTGCACGTCTTCTTTCAGGATGCGACCGTGCGGACCGGTGGCAGCAACTGCGCCCAGCTCGACACCGAATTCACGGGCCAGCTGACGAACAGCAGGGCCTGCGTGAACCTTGGCATTGCTGCCAGCGGCCGGTGCGGTAGCAGCCGGTGCAGGGGCAGCAGCCGGGGCGGCAGCGGCAGGTGCGGCAGCCGGAGCAGCCTCAGCCTTGGCTGGTGCAGGAGCAGCAGCCGGTGCCGGCGCGGCAGCCGGGGCGGCACCCGCCACTTTCAGCTTGAAGATCAGGTCGCCAGTGCCGACTTCGTCTTCCAGCTTGCACAGCACTTCTTCGACCACGCCGGCGGCCGGCGACGGGATTTCCATGGAGGCCTTGTCGGACTCCAGGGTAATCAGCGACTGGTCGGCTTCGACGGTGTCGCCGACTTTGACCAGCACTTCGATGATCTTGGCCTTGCCCGACGAACCGATGTCCGGCACATGGATGTCCTGCACGCTGGCGGCAGCCGGGGCTGCGGCTGGAGCAGCAGGAGCGGCTTCAGCGGCTGGCGCTGGCGCCGCAGCCGGAGCTGCGGCAGCGGCCGGTGCCTCAGGGGCTGCAGCAGCGGCGCCCTCGGCTTCCAGGACCAGCAGCTCGTCGCCTTCTTTCAGGCGGTCGCCCAGCTTGACCTTCAGCTCCTTGATGACGCCGGCCTTGGGCGCCGGGATCTCCATGGAGGCCTTGTCGGACTCCAGGGTCAGCAGGCTCTGGTCAGCCTCGATACGATCACCGACCTTGACGAACAGCTCGATGATTTCACCTTCACCGCTGCCGATGTCAGGTACGCGAATGAGTTCGCTCACTTAAAAATACTCCTCAGCAGTCCAGTGGGTTGCGCTTGTCCGGGTCGATACCGAACTTGACGATAGCGTCTGCGACAACCTTGGGTTCGATCTCGCCACGGTCAGCCAGGGCTTCCAGGGCAGCCAGCACCACGAAGTGGCGGTCGACTTCGAAGAAGTGACGCAGCTTCTTGCGGCTGTCGCTGCGACCGTAACCGTCGGTACCCAGGACTTTGAACTCTTTGCTCGGTACCCACTGGCGAATCTGCTCGGCGAACAGCTTCATGTAGTCGGTAGAGGCGATGACCGGGCCTTTGCGACCGTTCAGGCACTGCTCGACGTAGGTCTGCTGTGGCTTCTGGCCAGGCTTCAGGCGGTTGGCGCGTTCCACGGCCAGGCCGTCGCGGCGCAGTTCGTTGAAGCTGGTGACGCTCCACACGTCGGCTCCGACGTTGAACTCTTCACGCAGGATCTTCGCAGCTTCGCGGACTTCGCGCAGGATGGTGCCGGAGCCCATCAGCTGTACGTGGTGTGCGGCTTCGCGGGTGTCCTCTTCCAGCAGGTACATGCCCTTGATGATGCCTTCCTCGACACCGGCCGGCATGGCTGGCTGCTGGTAGGATTCGTTCATCACGGTGATGTAGTAGAAGATGTCCTGTTGCTCTTCGGTCATCTTCTTCATGCCGTCCTGGATGATCACCGCCAGCTCGTAGCCGTAGGTCGGATCGTAGGTGCGGCAGTTCGGGATGGTGCCCGCCATCATGTGGCTGTGACCGTCTTCGTGCTGCAGGCCTTCACCGTTGAGGGTGGTACGGCCGGCGGTACCGCCGATCAGGAAGCCACGGGTGCGGCTGTCGCCAGCGGCCCAGGCCAGGTCGCCAATACGCTGGAAACCGAACATCGAGTAGAAGATGTAGAACGGCAGCATCGGCTGGTTGTGGCAGCTGTACGAGGTGCCGGCAGCGATGAACGACGACATGGCGCCGGCTTCGTTGATGCCTTCCTCGAGGATCTGGCCCTTCTTGTCTTCGCGGTAGAACATCACCTGGTCTTTATCGACTGGCTCGTAGAGCTGGCCGACCGACGAGTAGATGCCCAACTGGCGGAACATGCCTTCCATACCGAAGGTACGGGCTTCGTCCGGGATGATCGGAACGATGCGCTGGCCAATGTCCTTGTCCTTGACCAGCTGCGCCAGAATACGCACGAAGGCCATGGTGGTGGAGATTTCGCGGTCGCCCGAGCCGTCCAGGATCGCTTTCAGCGTTTCCAGTGGCGGGGTCGGCACGCTGAAGCTCTTGGCACGGCGCTGTGGCACGAAACCGCCCAGGGCGGCACGGCGCTCGGCCAGGTACTTGGCTTCGGCAGAACCTTCTTCCGGCTTGAAGAACGGCAGGTTCTCCAGGTCGGCATCCTTGACCGGGATGTCGAAGCGGTCACGGAAGTGACGCAGGCTGTCGACGTCGACCTTCTTGGTGTTGTGCGCGGTGTTCTTGGCTTCGCCAGCACCGGTGCCGTAACCCTTGATGGTCTTGGCCAGGATGACGGTCGGCTGCTCTTTGTGGTTAACAGCCTGGTGATACGCCGCGTAGACCTTGTACGGGTCGTGACCGCCACGGTTGAGCTTCCAGATCTCTTCGTCGGACAGGTCTTCGACCATGGCCTTGAGTTCCGGGGTGTTGAAGAAGTGCTCGCGAACGTACGCGCCGTCTTTGGCTTTGTAGTTCTGGTATTCGCCGTCGATGACTTCGTCCATGCGGCGCTGCAGGGCACCGTTGGTGTCCTTGGCCAGCAGTGGGTCCCAGAAGCGGCCCCAGACGACTTTGTTGACGTTCCAGCCACCGCCACGGAACACGCCTTCGAGCTCCTGGATGATCTTGCCGTTGCCGCGAACCGGGCCGTCGAGGCGCTGCAGGTTGCAGTTGATGACGAAGATCAGGTTGTCCAGCTTCTCGCGGCCGGCCAGGGCGATTGCACCCAGGGATTCCGGCTCGTCGCACTCACCGTCGCCCATGAAGCACCAGACCTTCTGCTTGCCGGCCGGGATGAAGCCACGGGCTTCCAGGTACTTCATGAAGCGTGCCTGGTAGATCGCCTGGATTGGGCCCAGACCCATCGAAACGGTCGGGAACTGCCAGAAGTCAGGCATCAACCATGGGTGCGGGTACGAAGACAGGCCGTTGCCGTCCACTTCCTGACGGAAGTTGTTCATCTGGTCTTCGTTGATACGGCCTTCCATGAAGGCACGGGCGTAGACGCCTGGCGATGCGTGGCCCTGGAAGAAGATCAGGTCGCCGCCGTGTTCTTCGGTAGGGGCCTGGAAGAAGTAGTTGAAGCCGATGTCGTACAGGGTGGCACTGGAGGCGAAGCTAGAGATGTGTCCGCCCAGGTCCGAGTCTTTCAGGTTGGTACGCATGACCATGGCCAGCGCGTTCCAACGCACCATCGAGCGAATGCGGCGTTCCATGAACAGGTCGCCAGGCATGCGTGCTTCGTGGGTGACAGGGATGGTGTTGCGGTATGGCGTGGTGATCGCATATGGCAGCTGGGAGCCACTACGGGTGGCCAGCTCGCCCATACGGGTCATCAGGTAATGAGCGCGGTCTTCGCCTTCTTTGTCGAGGACCGACTCCAGGGCATCCAGCCATTCCTGGGTTTCGATTGGATCGAGGTCTTGCATGGCTTGCTCCAGGGCGGAAAGGCAACCAGAATCGATTGCCTGAGATTGCGACTGGCCTTATGGGCAGACGTCGTGAATTCTTGGATTACCGGGGTGTCTTCCGGCGCGTTGTAGTTTTACTACATTTGCTTTCGCATTTCATGCTTTTACACGACACGAGTAGTAGTAAAACTACATTTGTGCGACGTTTGGTCGCACCTTGGCTTGTGAGGAAAAACGTTCATGTTGGTTGGCATTGTGTCGCGAACGGGTGGTTCTTGATGTTTGTTGCCAAGTTTTCGTTTTTTTCAGCTATTTCCAACTTTTGTACGACAGTCCAACCGTGGTCCGGCTTCCCCTTGGCCGCTTTTTCCCCTCTATTTCACGCCGATCAAGGATAGACCATGCGCCTACCTTTGCCCTCCGATCTGCCTGCCACCTTGCAGCCGCTGGTCACTCGCAACCAGCAGTTCATCAGCGACGCCGTGGCCGGCCACCCCGAACTCGACCTGCAGGCCTGGAGCCCGCTGCACCGGCAGCAGTTCGACCAGGTGGCTGCTGCCAGTGAATTCGTGCTCAGTTTGGCCCAGCGCGAGCCCGCCATGCTGTTCGCCCTGCTGGCCAGCGGCGAGCTGGAGCGGCGTTACGCCCCGGGCGAGCTGCGCGGGCAAATCGCCGCAACAGCGCAGGCGGCACAGAGCGAGGACGAGTTGGCGCGCAATCTGCGCCGCGCGCGCAACCGCCAGCAGCTGCGCATTATCTGGCGCGACATTACCCGTCAGGCGGAACTTGGCGAAACCTGCCGTGACCTGTCGGACCTTGCCGATGCGGCCATCGACGAAGCCTACCAATGGCTGTACCCGCGCCATTGCCAGCAATTTGGCACGCCCATCGGCAACCGCAGCGGCCAGCCGCAGCACATGGTGGTGCTGGGCATGGGCAAGCTGGGAGCGGTAGAGCTTAATCTGTCGTCGGACATCGACCTGATCTTCGGTTTCCCCGAGGGCGGTGAAACCGAAGGGGTGAAGCGCTCGCTGGACAACCAGGAGTTCTTCACGCGCCTGGGCCAAAGGCTGATCAAGGCACTGGACCCGGTTACCGTCGACGGCTTTGTGTTCCGCGTAGACATGCGCCTGCGTCCCTATGGTTCGGCGGGTGCCCTGGTGCTCAGCTTCAATGCACTGGAGCAGTACTACCAGGACCAGGGCCGTGACTGGGAACGTTACGCGATGATCAAGGCGCGGGTGGTGGCCGGCGACCAGGCGGCCGGCGCGCAGTTGCAGGAGATGCTACGCCCGTTCGTGTACCGCCGCTACCTGGACTTTTCCGCAATCGAAGCGCTGCGCACCATGAAGCAGCTGATCCAGCAGGAAGTGCGGCGCAAGGGCATGGCCGAGAACATCAAGCTGGGTGCCGGTGGTATTCGCGAAGTGGAGTTCATCGCCCAAGCCTTCCAGCTGATCCACGGCGGGCGTGACCTCAGCCTGCAGCAGCGGCCGTTGCTCAAGGTGTTGGCCACCCTCGAAGGCCAGGGTTACCTGCCGCCGGCAGTGGTCGCCGAGCTGCGCGAGGGTTATGAGTTCCTGCGCTATACCGAGCACGCCATCCAGGCCATTGCCGACCGCCAGACGCAAATGTTGCCGGAAGGTGAGACCGATCAGGCACGTGTGGCCTATGTGCTCGGTTTTGCCGACTGGCAGAGCTTCCACGACCAGTTGATGTACTGGCGTGGCCGTATCGACTGGCATTTCCGCCAGGTCATTGCCGACCCGGATGATGAAGACGGCGAAGGCGAACTGGTGGTGGGTGGTGAGTGGTCGCCGTTGTGGGAGCAGGCGCAGGATGAAGAAGCCGCCGGCCGGCAATTGCAAGAGGCTGGCTTCAAGCAACCCGCTGAAGCCTTGAGGCGCCTGGCCGGGCTGCGCTCCAGCCCGCAGTTGCGCTCGATGCAGCGCATCGGCCGTGAGCGACTTGACGCATTCATCCCACGGCTGCTAGCCCAGGCGGTGGAGCATGACAACCCCGACCTGGTGCTTGAGCGGGTGTTGCCATTGGTCGAGGCTGTGGCAAGGCGTTCTGCCTATCTGGTACTGCTGACCGAAAACCCCGGTGCCTTGCGCCGTTTGCTGACACTGTGCGCCGCCAGCCCGTGGATTGCCGAGCAGATTGCCCTTTACCCGCTGCTGCTCGACGAACTGCTCAATGAGGGCCGCTTGTTCAGCCCGCCCTTGGCGCCAGAATTGGCCAGCGAGCTGCGCGAGCGCCTGACGCGCATCCCCGAGGACGACCTGGAACAGCAGATGGAGGCGCTGCGCCATTTCAAGCTGGCCCACAGCCTGCGCGTGGCCGCCTCGGAAATCAGCGGCAACCTGCCGTTGATGAAAGTCAGCGACTACCTGACCTGGCTGGCGGAAGCCATCCTCGATCAGGTGCTGGCCTTGGCCTGGCGCCAGACCGTGGCTCGCCACGGCCAACCCAAGCGCAGCGACGGCAGCCTGTGCGACCCGGGTTTCATCATCATCGGTTACGGCAAGATGGGCGGCCTGGAGCTAGGCCACGGTTCGGACCTGGACCTGGTCTTCATCCATGATGGCGATCCGCAGGCGGAAACCGACGGTGCGAAGCCTATCGACAGCGCGCAGTTCTTCACGCGTCTGGGGCAGCGCATCATCCACCTGCTGACCACCCAGACCAACTCGGGCCAACTGTACGACGTGGATATGCGCCTGCGCCCGTCCGGCGCCTCGGGCCTGCTGGTCAGCTCGCTGGGCGCCTTCGAGCGCTACCAGCAGAACGAAGCCTGGACATGGGAGCACCAGGCGCTGGTGCGGGCCCGTGTGCTGGTGGGTTGCAAGCAGGTGGGTGCGGCATTCGAAGGTGTGCGTGCCAAGGTACTGGGCCAGGCCCGCGACCTGGAAAAACTGCGCGCCGAGGTGAGTGAAATGCGCGCCAAGATGCGTGACAACCTCGGTACCAAGGCTACGGCTGCCGGTACCGCGGCGAACGCCTTCGACGCCGGCGTACCCTTCGATATCAAGCAGGATGCCGGCGGTATCGTCGATATCGAATTTATGGTGCAATACGCCGCTTTGGCCTGGTCCCATGACCATCCGGCCATACTTCGATGGACCGATAACATCCGCATTCTGGAAGAGCTGGAGCAGGCGAACTTGATGCCGGCCAGTGACGCGGTGCTGTTGCGTGAAGTGTACAAGGCGTTCCGCTCGGCCTCCCACCGCCAGGCCCTGCAGAAGGAGGCCGGGGTGATCGATGCGGCGCAGTTTGCCGATGAACGCCGTGAAGTGCGGCGGATCTGGGGTGAGTTGGGTTTAAGCTGATACCGTGTTGGCTTATTCGCGGGCAAGCCCGCTCCCACAGGTACTGCACAGGCCCTGAGCAGTGTGCAATCCCTGTGGGAGCGGGCTTGCCCGCGAATAGGCCATGTGAGTGGTACACTGTCCGCCACATAGCCTGAATATAAAGAGGGGAGGCCAGGCTGTACCGCAGCCTGTAGCCTCCCCGAGCGTTTCTGGACTAAGCATGAGAATACTGATCATTGGCCCCAGCTGGGTCGGCGACATGGTGATGGCGCAGACTCTGTTCCAGTGCCTGAAACAGCAGCACCCCGACTGCGTGATCGACGTGCTGGCCCCTGAATGGAGCCGGCCGATCCTCGAACGCATGCCTGAGGTGCGTCAGGCCTTGAGCTTCCCGCTCGGCCACGGCGCGCTGGAGCTGGCCACGCGGCGGCGCATCGGCAAGTCCCTGGCCGGCCAGTACGACCAGGCCATCCTGCTGCCCAACTCGCTCAAGTCGGCGCTGGTGCCCTTTTTTGCCGGCATTCCCAAACGCACCGGCTGGCGTGGTGAAATGCGCTTCGGCCTGCTGAACGATGTGCGCAAGCTGGACAAGGCCCGCTATCCGCTGATGATCGAGCGCTTCATGGCCCTCGCTTACGCACCCGGCGCCGAGCTGCCGCAGCCATACCCGCGCCCCAACCTGCAGATCGAAGCGCAAAGCCGTGACGCCGCCCTGGCCAAGTTCGGCCTGGAACTGGACCGTCCGGTACTGGCGCTGTGCCCTGGCGCCGAGTTTGGCGAAGCCAAGCGCTGGCCGGCAGAGCACTATGCCGCTGTGGCCGATGCGATGATTCGCCAAGGCTGGCAAGTGTGGCTTTTTGGCTCGAAGAACGATCACCTGGTCGGTGAGCAGATCCGCGACCGGCTGATTCCGGGGCTCCGTGAAGAGTCGTCCAACCTGGCCGGTGAGACCTCGCTGGCCGAGGCCATCGACCTGATGTCCTGCGCCCATGCCGTGGTGTCCAACGACTCCGGCCTGATGCACGTGGCCGCTGCGCTGAACCGTCCGTTGGTGGCGGTGTACGGCTCGACTTCACCCGGCTTTACCCCGCCGCTGGCTGAACAGGTGGAAGTGGTGCGCACCGGTATCGAGTGCAGCCCGTGCTTTGACCGCACCTGTCGCTTCGGCCATTACAATTGCCTGCGTCTGCTGGAACCGGGCAAAGTGATTGCCGCCCTGCACAGCCTCAGCGGACCGGACCTGATCGATACCGTGGCCGAGGTCGACTAAGTGCGGGTACTGATCATCAAGACCTCGTCGCTGGGGGATGTCATCCACACCCTGCCGGCGCTTACCGATGCCGCCCATGCCATCCCCGGCATCCGTTTCGATTGGGTGGTGGAAGAAGGCTTCGCTGAAATCCCCAGTTGGCACCCCGCGGTCGACCAGGTCATCCCGGTGGCGATCCGTCGCTGGCGCAAGAACCTCTGGCAAACCATCAAGAGTGGCGAGTGGAAGGCGTTCAAGCAGCGCGTGCGCGAGCGCAAGTACGACCTAGTGATCGACGCCCAGGGCCTGGTCAAGTCGGCCTGGTTGACCCGTTACGTGAAGGCACCCGTAGCCGGCCTGGACCGCTACTCGGCGCGCGAAGGCTGGGCCAGCCGCTTCTACGACCGGCCTCTGTCGGTCGCTACCGGCCAGCACGCGGTGGAGCGGGTACGCCAACTGTTTGCCATGGCCCTGGCCTATGACCTGCCAGAAGGCATCGGCAACTACGGCCTGGACCTCGACCGCCTGCAACTGCCGCCGGCCGCGCCCTATGTGGTGTTCCTGCATGGCACCACCTGGGCGACCAAGCATTGGCCCGAAGCCTACTGGCGCGAACTGGCCGAGCGCATGGGCCGGCGCAAGCTGGAAGTGCGCCTGCCTTGGGGTAATCCGGCTGAGAAGGCGCGGGCCGAGCGAATTGCCCAAGGCTTGAACAACTGCCAGGTGCTCCCCAAATTGAACCTTGCCGGCGTCGCTCGTGTTCTGGCGGCGGCAAAGGCCTGCGTGGCGGTCGATACCGGCCTTGGCCACCTGGCGGCGGCACTCGATGTGCCCACCATTTCGCTGTTTGGCCCAACCAACCCGGGCCTGACTGGCGCCTACGGACGGACCCAGATTCACCAGGCCAGTGACTGGCCTTGCGCTCCCTGCCTGCAGAAGAAGTGCACCTACAAACCGCGCGCCGATGACCTGGCCCGGTTCGATCTGAAACGCGAGTGGCCGCTGTGCTTCACTCGCCTGAATCCCGAGCATGTGGCGAGCCGTTTGAGCGCGTTGCTGCTGGCTGAGGATGTCCGTTGATGCAACTGGCTTTCGTGCTTTACAAATATTTCCCCTTCGGCGGGCTGCAGCGCGATTTCATGCGCATTGCCCTGGAATGCCAGAAGCGGGGCCACCAGATCCGTGTGTATACGCTGATCTGGGAGGGTGACATTCCGCCGGGCTTCGAAGTGCTGGTGGCGCCGGTGAAGGCGATTTTCAACCACCGCCGCAACGAGAAGCTCAGCGCCTGGATGGCCGCCGACCTGGCCAAGCGCCCGGTCGACCGCCTGATCGGCTTCAACAAGATGCCAGGGCTGGACGTGTACTACGCCGCCGACGGCTGCTTCGAGGACAAGGCGCAGACCCTGCGCGGTGGCTTGTACCGTCGCTGGGGCCGCTACCGGCACTTTGCCGAGTACGAGCGTGCGGTGTTCGCCAAGGACGCCCATACCGAAGTGCTGATGATTTCCGAAGTGCAGCAGCCGCTGTTCATCAAGCATTACGGCACCCCGGTAGAACGCTTCCACCTGCTGCCGCCAGGCATTTCCCAGGATCGCCGTGCGCCGGCCAATGCCGCCGAGATCCGCGCTGAGTTCCGCAAGGAATTCAACCTGGGCGATGACGACCTGCTGCTGGTGCAGATTGGTTCAGGCTTCAAGACCAAAGGCGTGGACCGAAGCCTCAAGGCACTGGCTGCGCTGCCGTCGGCCCTGCGCAAACGCACCAGGCTGATGGTGATCGGCCAGGACGACCCCAAGGTATTCCAGCTGCAAAGCGCTACCCTGGGCCTGGGCGACCAAGTGCAGTTCCTCAAGGGCCGCAGCGACATCCCGCGCTTCCTGCTGGGCGCCGACCTGCTGATTCACCCGGCGTACAACGAGAATACCGGTACGGTGCTGCTCGAAGCATTGGTCGCCGGCTTGCCGGTGCTGGTGTCCAAGGTGTGCGGTTATGCCCACTACATTGCCGAGGCCGACAGCGGCCTGGTGCTGGACGAGCCGTTCGAACAAGACCAGCTCAACGGCTATCTGCAGCGCATGCTCGAAGACCCGCAGGCGCGTGCCAGCTGGTCGCGCAATGGCCTGGCGTTTGCTGATAGCGCCGATCTGTACAGCATGCCGCAGCATGCTGCCGACGTGATCCTGGGGCAAAAAACCGCATGAAGCTGATATTGGCCGAACCCTTCAAACGCCTGTGGGCCGGGCGTGATGCATTCGACGCCGTGGAGGCGCTGCAAGGCGAGGTCTATCGCGAGCTGGAAGGGCGCCGCACGCTGCGCACCGAAGTGGCTGGCGAGGGCTTTTTCGTCAAGATCCACCGTGGCATCGGCTGGGGCGAGATCTTCAAGAACCTGTTCACCGCCAAGTTGCCGGTGCTCGGAGCCGGCCAGGAATGGCGGGCGATCCAACGCCTGCATGAAGTGGGCGTGCCGACAATGACCGCAGTCGCCTACGGCGAGCGCGGCAATAACCCGGCCGCGCAGCACTCGTTCATCATCACCGAAGAGCTGGCGCCGACCATCAGCCTGGAAGACTTCAGCATCGACTGGGTCAAACAGCCGCCCGAGCCGCGCCTGAAGCGTGCACTTATCGCCGAGGTGGCGAAGATGACCGGCGGCATGCACCGCGCCGGGGTCAACCACCGCGATTGCTACATCTGCCATTTCCTGCTGCACACCGACCGACCGGTGACGGCGGATGACTTCAAGCTGTCGGTGATCGACCTGCACCGCGCGCAAACCCGTGCCAGAATCAGCCGCCGCTGGCGCGACAAAGACCTGGCTGCGCTGTACTTTTCGGCCCTGGACATCGGCCTGACCCAACGCGACAAGCTGCGCTTCCTGCGCGGTTACTTCCAGCGTCCGCTGCGGCAGGTGCTGAAGGACGAAGCCGCGCTGCTCGCCTGGCTGGAGCGCAAGGCCCAGAAACTCTACGATCGCAAGCAACGCTATGGGGATGCACTCTGATGGCGAGTTGGACACTGGCGCCGGGGTACGAACACCTGGCGGCGGACTTCGGCAGCCTCGACGCGGTGTTCGCCCTCCAGGGCGAACGGCTGACCCGCGACCCGCTCAGTGAGGTGGTACGCATCGAGCGTGACGGGATCAACTACTACGTCAAGCGCTACACCGGGGCCGGCAAGCACATGCGCCGGTACCTGGGACGGCCACGCATCAAGGCCGAATGGCAAAACCTCAAGCAGTTCGCCAAATGGGGTATCCCCACTGCCGAAGTCGTGGCCTGGGGCCTGGAGCGCAACGGCCTGGCCTTTGGCCGTGGCGCGATGATCACCCGTGAACTGCCGCGCACCGAAGACCTGTCGGCCCTGGCCGAACACAACGATGCGCGCTTGGCCGACCGCGCCTGGGTTGACCATGTCAGCCGTCAACTGGCGCGCCATACCCGGGTCATGCACGAACACCGCTTTGCCCATAACGACCTGAAGTGGCGCAACCTGCTGGTCGATGACCAAGGCACGCTATTCTTCATCGACTGCCCCACCGGCGACTTCTGGCGCGGTTTCATGTGGCGCCACCGGATGATCAAGGACCTGGCATGCCTGGACAAAGTGGCCAAATACCACCTGTCAGCTACTCAGCGTCTGCGCTTCTATCTGCAATACCGTGGCCGCGACCGCCTGAATGTGCGTGACAAGAAGCGCATTCATCGGGTACTGGGCTTTTTCGAGGGAAGGGAATGACCGATTACCTGGCCAGCGCGGACCTCGCGCTGCTCAAGCGCCATGGCCTGGACAACTTCGAGGCGCTGTGGGCACTGCAACTTGATGCTGTGGACGAACCCAACACCGGCCGTGGTGGCTGGAGCAGCGTCTTCCGTCTGGAACTCGAAGGCAAGGGCTACTACCTCAAGCGCCAGAGCGACTACCTGACCCGTACCTTGCACCGGCCGTTCGGCGAGCCCACCTTCGCCCGCGAATTCCGCAACATCAGTCGCTACCAGAAGCTGCGCATTCCGGCATTGCAGGCGGTGTTCTACGGCGAACGCAAGCAGGGCGGCACGCACCGGGCTATCCTGATGACCCGCGCCCTGGACGAATGGGCCGACCTCGACAGCCTGCTGGCGCAGTGGCCGCAGTTGGGTGAGGCCGAGCGTACTGGCATCCTGCAGGCCTGCGGCCAGCTGGCGCGTACCCTGCACAGCGCCGGCCAGGTGCATGGCTGCTTCTACCCCAAGCACATTTTTCTGCGTCAACGCCGCGAGGGTTGGGACGCGCAATTGATCGACCTGGAAAAGACCCGGCCGCTGCTGTTCGGCATGCGTGACCGCCTCAAGGACCTGGAACCGCTGCTGCGCCGCGCGCAGGCCTGGCGCGTGCAGGATGTACGTACTTTGCTGGCTACCTACCTGGGGCAGCCGGCTGACGGCGCGCTGGTCGACACCTGGCTGCAACGGCTGACGCAACGCCGTCGTGAAAAAGAGGCCCGCTGATGCGTTTGTCTGAACTGAAGGATGCCGGGCGCAGCCCGGCGCTGCCCCTGAGTATCACGTTGGTTGATGCCGCCGGCAGCGCCGACTTGCAATTGCTCAGCCTGCTGCGCGTGCTGCCGGGCCAGCGTTATGTGGGCGCTGGTGTCTGGCGTGGCACACCGGTGCTGGCGAAGTTGCTGGTCGGGGGTAACGCCGCGCGGCATTTCCAGCGCGAACTGCAGGGTGTGAAGTTGCTGGCCGAACAAGGCCTGACCACACCGACGCTACTGGCCGACGGCCTCAAGGAAGGCGAGGGCGGCTGGCTGCTGTTCGAGTTCCTTGACGGTGCCCAAAGCCTGGCCGATGCCTGGGCCGCAGTGGAAAACCTGCCTGTGCTGGCGGACGAGCAGCACCTGGTACTGGGCGAAGCGCTCACGGCTGTGGCGCACATGCACGCCCGAGGCCTTTGGCAGGAAGACCTGCACCTGGACAACCTGCTGCGCCATGCCGGCAAGCTGTACCTGATCGACGGTGCGGGCATCAGGGCGGAAACACCCGGTCAGCAGTTGTCGCGTCCACGGGTGCTGGAAAACCTCGGGGTGTTCTTCGCCCAGTTGCCCAAGCGCCTGGAGCCGTTCATCGAAGAGCTGCTGGTGCATTACCTGCTGGCCAATGCCGAGCATGCGTTGCCGCTGGAAGCGCTGCAGAAACAGGTGGACAAGGTGCGCAACTGGCGCCAGAAGGACTATCTGGACAAGGCTGGCCGCGAGTGCAGCCTGTTCAGCGTCCAGCGCACCCTCTCGGGCTTGCAGGCGATCCGTCGCAGTGAGGTCCAGGCCATGCAGCCTGTACTGGAGCAGGCCGATGCGCTGATCGACAAGGGCCATTTGTACAAGACCGGTGGCGCTGCCAGCGTGGCGCGCATCGAGGTCAATGGTCGCCAGTTGGTGATCAAGCGCTATAACATCAAGAACACCGCACATTGGTTCAAGCGCTTCTGGCGCCCGAGCCGAGCCTGGCATTCCTGGATTGAAGGCCACCGCCTGGAATTCCTCGACATCGCCACGCCACGCCCCCTCGCGGTGCTGGAGCAGCGGGTGCTGGGCCTGCGCAGCCGTGCTTACCTGGTCACCGAGTTTGTCGACGGCCCGGACCTGACGGCATGCTTCGCGCCCTACGTCGAAAGCGGCGATGCGCCCGAGGAGCAGGTGGATGCCTTGGTGCACGTGATGCAGCAGCTGATTCGCGAACGCATCAGCCACGGCGACTTCAAAGGCCATAACCTGTTCTGGCACAACGGCCAGTGGTCGCTGATCGACCTCGATGCCATGTGCCAGCACGCCACCCAGCTCAGCTTCGCCCCGGCCTATGCCCGTGACCGGGCACGGCTGCTGCGCAACTGGCCCAATGGCAGTGCCTTGCATCAGCGGCTGGATCGGTTGTTGCCAAAACTGGTCGACTGAGGCCGCCGGTTCCGGCTGTCAGTGGGCCGGCGGTGGTTGATCTGGCAGTGTCAGCCAGTCACTGCTGCGCCCTGCCTGGCGAACGCGTATCAGCCACTGGCCGTTTTCGTGGCGCAGCACCGCCCACGGCACCACGCCGGCGTTGCTGGCAACGGCAATCTGCAAGTGGTAATGATCCGGCAGCAAGTGGCGGCGCACAGGCAACTGCCCGTTCTCGAGCGCCAGGTACAGCTGCTCGTCAGCCTGAAAAAGCCCTTGTTCGATGTTTACCGGCAAGCCGGCTACAGGCGTTTGCAGATAGCAGTCCTGCAGTAATTGCGTCAGGTCGGGCAGCCCGTCGTACCAGAGCACCGGTGAGTCGATGACCCACTGCCCGTCGGCTTTGCGCTTGAGCGGTTGCTGCAGATAGGCATCTGGCTGGTCAGGGTCGATGGCCCGCCAGCGGTAGCCGTCGAAGCTGACCTGGTAGTAGCGGTTGTTGCTGTCCTTGACGAAATACAGCGACAGCCCACCAAACGCCGAGCTTTGCTCGTATACACCCTCACCGTAGATACCGTCTATGCGATACCGGAGGCTGCTGCTGTCCGGTTGAGCCTGGAAGCGTGCGGGCAGCGGCAGTGGCGGTTGTTTGGGTATTCCGCGCAGGGACCGGCGTAGCACTCTGGAACCGAGAAAACTGGTACCTGCATCGTTGAGGTGGCTAAGCGCCTGATAGGAATGCCGCATCACCCCTTCAACATCCTCTTGGTTGAAGGCCTCGATGCCGTCCAGGATATCGATTGCCATGCGGCCAATCGACAGCACCAGCAACGCGCGGTTGGGCAGCAGCAGGCTGATGAAATCCAGCAAACGCCAGCTCAGCGCCATGACCGACTCCGCATTCACTTCGCTGGTCGTCATGCTGTCGGCATCGGCCTGGGCGATCAGCGCCCGGGCCTCGGCCATGTAGTAGTCGAAGAAAAGGTCGTCTTTGACCTCGGGCGTGGTCAAATGCGTGCTCAGGCGCCCCTTGTCCAGCAGCCGCTGCACCGTGGCGGCAGGCAGCAATGGCAGGCGCTGGGCTACGTATGCTCTCAACGCGGGCTGTTGGCGCAATGTGCGAAGTAGTTCGCGGGTTGTGCGAAAACGGCGCCAGGCCCTGCGATCCGGGGCATCCGGGGTGTACAGCACGCATGCCGGAGACTTGTAGGGGAGGCTGTTGAGCAGAAGCACGCCCTGCAGGGTATGGCCCATGATGTTCAACTGCCGAACAGTGACCGGGTAGCCTGCTACTGGCGCACGCAAGGCATTGTGTGGTTGGTCCAGCACTGCGCGCACCCAGTTGTAGCCATGTTCGAAAGGGTCTTCGCCAAAGTGTCCGGCGTAGCGCGCCTTGACTGCTTCAGCGTGCATGCGTGCACGGTTGACCTTGCTATGCGCAGTCAGGCGCCATTTGCCCGCTCTGGAACTGATGAGTTGGGTGTGCAGGTACTTTGCGTAGCTGTCACCCACGTTCAGTTCCCGGACCATGTGCTTGACATACTGCGGCGTGAGCCCGGCGGGCATGGCTTTGCCGTGGGCATGGATTACCCGGGCAGTCAGCCAGTAGTCGGTGTCGAACCACGGCAAGTTCTTGAGGGCGATCTCTTCGAGGGTGTTGATTTCCTCGACCATTTCCACCATCTCGTGGCCCACGCGTCGCATGCCTGCATAGGTGACATAGGATGAGAGGGCGAAGGGATGCATGATGGCGCCCGTGCGGCGGGCGCGTACGACGACGATCTTGATCTCGCGAGGATCTGTGTCGTACCCCAGGTCATGGCTCAGGCGCTCGCGAAGGCGTGCGTTGGCCCAGGCCAACAGGCTATTGCGTTGCTTGAAGTCGTTAAGGCTCAGCACTCCCGGGGCAGCAGCCTGCTCGGCGATTGCCACCAGCGTTTGCATGGCCTGCATCATATGGCTCAGGCCTTGCGCAGATGTATTGCGCAGCCAGTTGGGCAGATTCTTCTCAAGCAATTGGGAGTAGCGTGTTTGCAGGATGGGTTTGGCGCCGACTTCGGGCCATAGCGCCAGGGCTTTATGTATTCGGGTGTGCTGGTCGGGTGAGCCGTTGCTCCACAAGCTGGTGTCACTCAGGCGTTGGCGTTGGGTTTCTATCACACTGTCGATCTGGGCCTCCAGCAGGCTGTCGGCGTACCAGTCATAGCGCAGGCGCTGTGACCGGCGAGCGCGGTCCGCCTGCGTGTCAGTGTACAGATGCAGCAGCGGTCTGCTCTGGAGTGGGTCTTCCAGGCGTTCGCAAAGCTCCTGGTGCAGTGCGCCAAGGGAGTCGAAAGCCTCTATGCCTTGTGACAGGCTGCACAGCAAGGCAGCGCCTGCGGCATCCTGAGGCGTAAGCATATGGCCTTCGGCGGTACCGGCAACGATGATCAGTGTGCCTGGCAGGTAGCTTCGCCAGTTGGGCCGTAGGCCTTCCAGCAGAACGCGGTAGACCTGTGGCCTTTTGGCCTGGGGCATATGCCTGCGCTGGGAGGGGAGTGGCTGTTGCAGGCAGGCCCATAGTTGATCGGCTGAGCGGTAGCCCAAGGTCTCGTCGCCCAGGCGCAGTTCAACCTCGGCCAGCATCAGCGCCTTGCGCAGTGCCAGCAGTTTTTGTCTGGGGGTTTCACCATGCTCATCGGCCGTGGTCCAGAAGCTGGCCAGTTCGCCGTGCAGCCAGGTGCGTGTGTCGGGGTTGATGGGGTGTTGAAGGGCGAGGGTCGGAATGCCGTCGAGCAGGTCACCGATTTGTCGGTCGATCTGTTCCAGTTGTTCGAGGGGGCGCATGGGGTGGTTCCTTGGTTGAGGAAAACCCCATGCTTGGCAATACCTGCGGTTGCGGGGTGGTAGCGGGCTAGCGCCCCCGACGCCAGAGCAGCCCGCGCAGGCTCAGCAGGGCCGGCAGGCCCAGGCCTGCCCATGCCAGAACGTCCCAGCCACCGTCGCCGAGCAGTGCGGCGAACAGGCCCAGGAAGCCAAGCAGGGCAATCAACGCTGGCCAGGCGAAGAGGCGTGCAGTGGCTTGTGACCTGTGGCTCATGCGCGTGCCTCCCTGGGTTTGCGCTGCTTGCCCCACCACAGATAGAGGCCGCTGCCGAGCACGATGATTGTCAGCACGTCCAGTAACGCCCAGAGGATCTGCATCGGTCGCCCGCCGTAATCGCCGAAATGCAGTGGCTGCGACAGGCCCATGGCATCCATGTACCAGGGACGGTTGCCTACGGCAGTCACTGCAAGGGTGCGAGCATCGATCAGTACCGGCGTGAACAGGTGCGAACTCAGGTGGGTGGCACCGTTCATGAACACCGCATAGTGGTGCTCGCTGGAGAAACGCGTGCCAGGAAACGCGATGAAGTCCGGGCGCATGCCCGGCGCGGCCTGTTCGGCAATGTCCAGCAGGCGAGTGGCTGGGGCGCGCTCGACGAGCGGCGGGGCGTCGCGGTAGGGGGCAACCATCGCAGCCAGGCTGTCGTTGCGCCAGGCCGCGATGACCAGGTCGGACAGGGCGCTGATTACCCCGGTCACGCTCACCGTCAATGCCCAGGCCAGGGTGACCACCCCGATCAGGTTGTGCAGGTCGAGCCAGCGCAGGCGGCGGGATTTCTTGTGGCGTACGGTGCCGAATTCCAGGCGGCGCATGAATGGCGCATAGAGCACGGTGCCGGAGACAATCGCGACAATGAACAATACGCCCATGAAGGCCAGCAGCAGCTTGCCCGGCAGGCCTGCGAACATGTCCACATGCAGGCGCAGCATCACCATCATGAATCCACCATTGGCGGCCGGCATGGCCACCGCCTCGCCGGTGCGTGCATCGAGCATGAAGGTGTGCGACAGGTTGGGGTCGGTGCCGGCCGTGGCGGCGGTAATGGCGACCACGCCGTTGGGCTCGTCTTCATCGTAGCCGAAGTACTGCATGACCTCGCCGGGGCGATGTTGTTCGGCCTTGAGCGCCAGTTGCTGCAGGTCGAGGTGCGGGGTGCCTGCCGGCATCTCACGCAATTCAGGGGCGTCGCCTAGCAGGTGTTCGAGTTCGTGGTGGAAGATAAGGGGCAGGCCGGTGACTGCCAGCAACAGCAGGAACAGGGTACAGACCAGGCTGCTCCAGGTGTGGATCAAGGACCAGCGGCGGATGGTGGGGCTCTTCATCACGGTACCGATTGTTGTCGGTTGGAACCCGGGGCCGCAAGGCGACCCCAGCTCACTCAGAACTTGTAAGTGGCGCTGGCGACAACGCTGCGCTCATCGCCGTAGTAGCAGTAGTACGAGTCACAAGTAGAGAGGTAGTCCTTGTTCAGCAAGTTGGTGGCGGTGACTGCTACCGACGCGCCCTTCAGGCTGCCGTTCAGGCGACCCAGGTCGTAATGCACCGACCCGTCGAAGACGGTGTAGGCCTTGGCCTTGCCCAGGTAGGTATTGCCTTGGTCACCGTAGGTATTACCGGTATAACGCGCGCCCAGGCCGATGCCGAAGCCGTCGAGTAAGCCTGAGTGCCAGGTGTAGTCGCCCCAGATGGACGCTTGCTGGTTAGGCATCAGTTGCAGGCGGTTACCTTTGAAATCGCCATCCTGCACCTCGGACTTGGCCAGGGTGTAGGCGGCAATGACCTTCAGGTTGTCGGTTACATCGGAAACCGCTTCCAGCTCAAGGCCGCGGACTTTCACTTCACCGGTCTGGCTGGTGATGGTCACACCACCGACCGTGTTGGTGACCGAGACGTTTTTCTGAGTCAGGTCGTACACGGCTGCCGACAACAGGGTGTTGGACCCCGGCGGCTGATACTTCACGCCCAGCTCCCACTGTTTGCCTTCGGTGGGCTTGAACGAGTCCGAGGCCGACACACTGGCATTGCTGGACGGCTGGAACGACTCGGCATAGGACAGGTACGGCACAAAGCCCGAGTCGAAAACATAGCTGATGGCTGCGTTGCCGCTGAACTTCTTGTCCCGCTGGGTATTGGTGGCATCGCCCTGGTTGAAGAACTTGGTGCCGGTGTGCACCCAGTCTTCACGACCGCCCAGGGTCAGGCGCCAGTTACCAAGCGCCATCTGGTCCTGCACGTACAGGCCGGTCTGACGGGTTTTCTGGTTGTAGTCGTAAAACGCGGTCGAGCGATCCGGGCGAGTGATCGGCAGCCCGTAGACCGGGTTGTTGACGTTGCTGTCCGGCACGTTGAAGTCGAAGATCGACAGGTAGTTGGTGTTGATGCGCTGGTGGTCCAGGCCGATCAACAGCGTGTGGTCGATATCCCCGGTAGCGAAGTCCGCCTGGAAGTTGTTGTCCACCGCGAACTGGCTGATGTCTTCATCGGTGTTGGTGGACATGCGGCTGACAGTGCCATCGTCCTGCACCGGCGGCGAGCTCTTGTTGTAGCTGCCAGGGGTGATGGTCTGGAACGACAGGTCCGACTTGGTGTAGCGCAGGTTCTGGCGGAATTGCCAGACGTCATTGATGCGGTGTTCGAAGGCGTAACCCAGCGCGTAGTAAGTGCGGTCGTAGAACTCGTAATCCGGGTCACCCAGGTTCTTGTGGTGCGAGATCTTGCCGAACGGCATGTCGATCTTGGTGCCCTGGATGGGCCGGAACTGGCTGGTGGCACCGGTATCGTCACGGGTGAACTGGGTCAGGAAGGTCAGCGTCGTGTCTTCGTCTATGTTCCAGGTCAGGCTTGGGGCAATGTTGTAGCGCTTGTTGTCAATGTGGTCAATTTGCGTGCCACTGTCACGGATAACGCCACTGACGCCATAGAGAAAGCGACCTTCATCGTCGATCTTGCCGGTGCTGGCGAAGTTGATCTGGCGATGGTTGTCGCTGCCGTATTGAAGCTCGATTTCGTGAGCGCTTTCCGCTTGCGGGCGGCGGCTGACCATGTCCAGCAGGCCGCCAGGTGGGGTCTGGCCGTAGATCGAAGAGGCCGGGCCGCGCAGCAGGGCGAGGCGGTCGAGGTTCCAGGTTTCGGCTTTCGGGTTGGCGTACACGCCGCGGGGCAGCGGCAGGCCATCGAGGAACTGCGTTGGCTCGAAGCCGCGCACGCGCATCCAGTCATAACGGGTGTCGCTGCCGAAGCTGGCGGAGACGATGCCTGGCATGTAGCGCACTGCATCATCCAGGCTGTGTACACCGCGGTCTTTCATTTGCTCGCGGGTGGCGACAGAGATGGAGCGGGGGACTTCTACAAGTGCCGTGTCAGTCTTGGTGCCAGCAGCGGTGCGCTTGGCCACGTAGCCTTCAACCGGGCCCCAGGCGCTTTCGCTGGTGCTGGTGGCATTCACGGTGGTTTCCGGCAAGGCCAGGGTGCCATCCGGCACGGCCACCAGGCTGTAGCTGCCCGCAGTGCTCTGCTGCAACTGCAGGCCGGTACCGCTCAGGGCGGCTTGCAGGGCGCCCAGGCCGTCGTATTGGCCGCTGACCGGGGCCGAGGTGCGGCCGCTGACCAGTGCCGGGTCGATGGCCAAGGCAATGCCGGCCTGGCTGGCGATCTGGTTGAGGGTGGTGGCCAGTGGCGCGCTGGGCAGGTTGTAGGCGCGCGAGGTGGATTGCTCGGCGGCGAACAAGGCAGGGCTGGTCAGCGGGGCAGCCAGGCCGATGGCCAGGGCCATCAGGCTGGGGCGCAGGATATGATCAACGGCACGGGACATGCGGCGGTTCCTCGACGGGTAAGTGCTTGCTGCTTCCTTGCCGAGCGAGATCTGAAAAGTGTCAGGGTGAATCTGAAAAATATTGAGAATTATTTAAAAGGGGGTTTGCCAGCACCGGCCTCTTCGCGGGTGAACCCGCTCCTACGACGACCTCGATGTGTGCCCACCACCGTGGTAGGAGCGGGTTTACCCGCGAATACGGTGGTGGCGGCAACGGTGAACGGCGGGTGGAAATTGGCCAGCAGGCCCGGCCTATTTGGACGTGACGTTCACCCACCACTGCGTATGCCGCTCGATCTTCACCGGCAACGCCGGCACCAGCGAGGCCAGCGCCAGGTCGATGTTGGTCAGCGGGAAGCTGCCGGTCACACGCAGGTCGGCGACCTTGGCATCCACCCCGAGGTAGCCGCTGCGATACTGGCCCAATGTGGCGAGCAGGTCGCCCAGGCGTACGTTGTCGACCACCAGCATGCCGCGGGTCCAGGCATCGGCACCGGCAGGCACCGTGCCAACCTCGCCGAGGCCGTTGGCGTTCATCAACACCTGCTGGCCTTCGCGCAGCACCTGTTCGTCGCCGCTGTCATGCGGCATGGCGGCGACCGAGGCCTGCAGCACTTCCAGGCGCGTACCGCCGGCTTCGCGGCGCACCAGGAAGCGCGTGCCCAGTGGCCGCAAGCGACCGTCTTCAGTGCGTACCAGCAGCGGGCGCGGGTCCTGGTGGCCGGTTTCGACCGAGATTTCGCCCTGGTGCAGCACGATCACCCGTTGCGCGCCGGCGTAGTCGATGTCCACGGCGGTGTGGGTGTTCAGGCTCAGCAGTGTGCCGTCTTCCAGGCGCAAGGTACGCAACTCTCCCGTGGCGGTGCGCTGGTCGGCCAACCAGTAGCTGGGTGCCAGCGACGGGGCGCCGACCCATGCCAGCAGCGCGCCGAGCAGAAACGTACCGGCCAGCCCGCCGCCAACCTTGCCAATGCGTCGCCGCAGGCTGGCGCGCGATTGCAGCAGCGCCTGGCGTGCCGGGCCAGCCGCCGCGCTAACGCGCTGGTCCATGGCGCCGAGCTGGCGCCAGGCACGTGCGTGCTCTTCGCTGGCGGCATGCCAGCGCATGAATTCACTGCGTTCATCAGGCGTGCCGCTGCTGTCGCCGAGGCTGAGTTTCCAGGCAATCGCGGCTTCCAGGACCCGGGACGAAACCGGGAGGTTGCTCACGTCGGCTCCCCGTACAAGGCCACGTAGCACTGGCGCATCCCTTGGGCGATGTACTGGCGCACCCGCGATACCGAAACGCCAAGGCGCTCGGCAATTTCGGCATGGCCCATGCCGTCCAGACGGCTGTGCAGAAACGCCGCGCGAGCCTTGCTCGACAGCTTGCCGAGCAGGCGGTCAATGGCTTTGAGGTCTTCAAGGATCAGGTGCTGCATTTCTGGCGAGGGCTGTTCAGCTTCAGGGATCAGTGCCAGCTCGGCCAGGTAGGCCTGCTCCAGCGCAGCGCGGCGGAAGTGGTCGAACATCAGCCCCTTGGCCACGGCGGCCAGAAACGCGCGGGGTTCGCGGGGGGTGTCCAGTTGCTCACGACCAAGCAGGCGCACGAAGGTGTCCTGGCTCAGGTCTTCAGCACGTTGGCGGCAGGCCATGCTGCGTTGCAGCCAGGCGAGCAGCCAGCCGCGGTGGTCGCGGTACAGCGCACCGACCAGATCGGCGTGTGGGCTTTGTGCAGAAGACAAGCAGCGTCCCCCCGGAACGAATGCATTAACTAACGATAATTATTCGCGATTGTTGCAGAGGGGAGGGGGTGGGTGCAATGGACGCTTATCGGATTGCCATCATGGAAAAGGCTGAAGGGTATGCCTTGGAATTTTCAGTGCCTATCCCTACAAACCATGACTCTGCATCTTGCGCCGTCGCCACCCGCGCAACCGTTGCTCCAGCTGCAGCGGGCTGTCCAGTTGCTGGCGCCGGGCCTGGCTGAACAGGATCAGCGCCAGTTCTGCGGTCACCTGGGCATCGGCACTGGCATGATGGCGTTCTTCAACCTGCAAGCCAAACCGCGCTACCCAGTCATCCAGCCCGGCCTCGCGCAGCACTGTGTCGGGGTTGAGCATCGGCGCCAGTTCGGCAATATCGAGAAACGGCGACTGCAAGCGGTAACCCAGGCTCTCTTTCAGCGCACGGGCCAGCATGCGTTGGTCGAATGGCGCGTGAAACGCCAGCACCGGGCTGTTGCCAATGAAATCGAGCAAATCCAGCAGGGCCTCGGCCGGGTCGCAACCGGCAGCCAGGGCGCTGGGGCCCAAGCCGTGGATCAGTACGCTGGCGTTGGTCTTCTGCAAAGGGCGGTGCAATGTGCGTTCGAACTGCTGGGCAAAGTCGATGGCACCGTCTTCGATGGCCACCGCCCCGATCGACAGTACCTGATCACGGTTGGGGTTGAGCCCGCTGGTTTCCAGGTCCAGCACCACCCAGCGCTGCTCGCGCAGGGTACATACCCCTAGCGGCACGGGCTTGGGCAACCGGGCCAGGCGCTGGCGTGTGGTGTGGTCCAGCTCGGGCGCGCTGGGGCGCAGCCAGGCGAACAGGCTCACAACTGGTACCTCAAGGCCAGGCTGCTTTGCAGGCGCTGGGCCTGGCGCAGCGACTCGCGCAGGATGCGCCGGTCCAGGTGGTTGAGGCTGTCCGGGTCGAGCCGGTTGGAGTAAGGCAGGTTGTCGCGTATCTGGCGCTGGTGCTGCTGCATGCGGGTTTGCTGGATGAAGTGGTAGGCCTCTTCATAGGCGGCGCCGTCCAACGGTTCGATCACGCCCTTGGCTACCAGTTGGCGCAGGCGCTCCAGGGTATTGCAGGCAGCTATGCCATTGGCCAGAGCGAGCAAACGGGCACCATCCACGAAGGGCGTCAGGCCCTGGACCTTGAGGTCGAGAGTCGCCGCCTTGTCGTTGCCCTGGCGTGTCAGCACGAACTCGCGCAACCGGCCCACTGGCGGGCGTTGGCGCAGGGCGTTGTCAGCCATCATGCGCTGGAAGATGCGGTTGTCGGCTACCTGTGCCAGCAGGCCCTGGCGCAGTTGCTCGCAGCCTTGCTCGTCGCCCCACACTACCCGTAGGTCGAAGTAGATGCTCGAGCCCAGCAGGTTCTCCGGGCTGGCTTCGCGAACAAACCCGGCAAAGCGTCGCGCCCACTCGCTGCGCGACAGGCACAGTTCTGGGTTGCCGGCCATGACGTTACCCATGCACAGGGTAAAACCGCACTGGGCCAGGCACTGGTTGATGTATTGCGCCAGCGGCAGCAGGCGAGCGCGGATGGCGTCGGCCTCGGCGCTGTCGACTGCTTCGAAGAGGATGCCGTTGTCCTGGTCCGTGTGCAGGGTCTGCTCGCGTCGTCCTTCGCTGCCAAAGCACAGCCAGCTGAACGGCACGCCCGGGTCGCCACGTTCGGCCAGGGCCAGTTCGATGACTCGGCACACGGTATGGTCGTTGAGCAAGGTAATGATCTGGGTGATCTGCGTCGACGATGCGCCATGGGCCAGCATGCGTTCTACAAGCTGGCTGATTTCGCCCCGCAGTGAAACCAGCGTATCCAGGCGGGGCGCATGGCGTATGGTGCGTGCCAGGTGAACCAGATCGACCCGTTGCAGGGAAAACAGGTCGCGCTCGGAAACCACCCCGCACAGGCGCCGGTTTTCCACCAGGCATACATGGGCAATATGCCGCTCGGTCATGGCCATGGCGGCATCGAAGGCGCTGGCCTGGGGTGGGAGGTAGAACGGTTTGGCCGTCATGTGCCGGTCGATGGCGGCGCCCAGGTCTGCATCTATTGTCGCCACCACCTGGCGCAGGTCGCGCAAGGTGAAGATACCGATGGGGTAGCGCTGCGGGTCGACCACCACGATGCTGCCCACCTGTTGCTCGTGCATCAGCCGCACGGCTTCGCGCAGGGGCGTATTGGCGCTGCACACCACCGGGTGACGCATGGCCAGTTCACCCAGGGGGGTGTTCAGCGAGTATTGGGTGCCGAGGGTTTCCACAGCGCGCTGGCGTACTTGCTGATTGACCTGATCAAGCAGGCTGCTGACACCGCGCAGGGCAAAATCCCGAAACACTTCAGACATCGAGAACACGCGGATGAATGCGGCCTTGTTCAGTTGCAGGCAGAAGGTGTCTTCCCCGGCCAGGTGCTCGGTGCGGGTTGCTCGCTCACCCAGCAGGGCTGCCAGCGGGAAGCACTCGCCGCTGG
Organism: Pseudomonas sp. YQ_6; assembly: GCF_043103245.1. Lineage (NCBI taxonomy): Bacteria > Pseudomonadati > Pseudomonadota > Gammaproteobacteria > Pseudomonadales > Pseudomonadaceae > Pseudomonas > Pseudomonas sp. YQ_6. The sequence continues at coordinate 106,003 of NZ_JBICJR010000038.1, read as the reverse complement.
TGATCTCGAACGTGGTCTCGACACCTGGTTTGGCCAGGTGCTGGCGCTCGCCAACCACGCGGCCCTGCTTGACGATGTAGAAGTGCTCGACCGGCCCGTCGGCAGGTTTGACGATGCTTTCACCGCAGGCGTAGAAGCGCAGCTGGCACTGCTCGACCAAGAAGGCCAGGTGGCTGTGCTCCATCTGGTTGAACGGCGGAAAGCGCTGCAGGAACTGCAATGTGCCTTGAATGTTTTGCAGTACCGCTGTCTTGCCCGCCTGGCTGTAGGCGTCCTTTTTGCTCATGAAACTGACCGTATCGCTATGCCGAACTATATATATCTATATATAGGTACCGGCCATGTTGTTCTCTGCCTCCATGGTCGGCTTGCGGCGGGGTGGTGCCCATTGGACGTAAGTCTATGAGCGCCCTTGTCAAAGACCCGACGAAAGGCGAAACGGGTTACGCGAGTAATGCGGTCCTAATGCTGAAGCGGAATTTTTTTGACGAGATGAGCATGCCTGAGCACACCGACATCCTGAGCGACGCCGAGCGCGAGGCCTTGGCTGTGATAAACCAAAATGCGCCTGTGGCAGCCAGACCGTTGGTGCTGGTGGTGGATGACAACGCGGTTAACCGCGAGGCGCTGATTCTGTACCTGAAAAGCCGGGGCATCGATGCGGTGGGCGCGGATGGGGCCGAGGAAGCCAGGTTGTACCTGCACTACCAGAAGCGTATCGGCTTGATGATTACCGATTTGCGCATGCAGCCTGAAAGTGGACTGGACTTGATCAGGACGATTCGTGCGTCGGAGCGGGCGGCGTTGTCGATCATTGTGGTGTCGGGCGACACCGATGTGGAAGAGGCAGTGGATGTGATGCACCTGGGGGTGGTGGACTTCCTGCTCAAGCCGGTGGATCTGGGCAAGCTGTTGGAGCTGGTGAACAAAGAACTGAAAATTGGATGATGCGCAGGGGGGACCGTAAAACGGCCCCCCTGGCGCAGATGCTGCTTACAACCCGTTACGTGCCTTGAACTCGCGGCGACGGCGGTGCAGTACCGGCTCGGTATAACCGTTCGGTTGCTTGCCACCTTCCACTACCAGTTCCACAGCCGCCTGGAACGCCACGTTGTCGTCGAAATTCGGCGCCATCGGGCGGTACAGGGGGTCGCCAGCGTTCTGCTGATCGACCACCACGGCCATGCGCTTGAGGCTTTCCAGCACCTGTTCCTGGCTGACCACGCCGTGGCGCAGCCAGTTGGCCAGCAGCTGGGCGGAGATGCGCAGGGTGGCACGGTCTTCCATCAGGCCGACGTTGTTGATGTCCGGCACCTTCGAGCAACCCACGCCCTGGTCGATCCAGCGCACCACGTAGCCGAGAATGCCCTGGGCGTTGTTGTCCAGCTCGTTGCGGATCTCTTCGGCCGACCAGTTGGTGTCGGCAGCCAGCGGAATGGCCAGAATGTCATCCACCGACGCCGGGGTACGTGAAGCCAGTTCACGCTGGCGCGCCTGTACGTCCACCTTGTGGTAGTGCAGGGCGTGCAGGGTGGCGGCAGTTGGCGACGGTACCCAGGCGGTGTTGGCACCGGCCAGTGGGTGGGCGATCTTCTGCTCGAGCATGGCGGCCATCAGGTCAGGCATGGCCCACATGCCTTTGCCGATCTGCGCACGGCCTTGCAGGCCGGTGGCCAGGCCAACGTCGACGTTGTTGTTTTCGTAGGCGCCGATCCACTTCTCGTTCTTCATGGCACCTTTGCGCACCACGGCGCCGGCTTCCATCGAGGTGTGGATTTCATCGCCAGTGCGGTCAAGGAAGCCGGTATTGATGAACGCCACGCGCTCGGCGGCTGCCTTGATGCAGGATTTGAGGTTGACCGTGGTACGGCGTTCCTCGTCCATGATGCCGACCTTGACGGTGTTGCGCGGCATGCCCAGCAGGTCTTCGACCTGGCTGAAGATCTCGGCGGCGAAGGCCACTTCCTCAGGGCCGTGCATCTTCGGCTTGACGATGTACACGCTGCCGCTGCGGGTATTCTTGCGGCTAGTGTTACCGTTGAGATTGTGCAGGGCGATCAGGTTGGTGAACAGCCCGTCCTGGATACCTTCGGGGATTTCGTTGCCCTGGGCATCGAGGATCGCCGGGTTGGTCATCAGGTGGCCAACGTTGCGCACGAACAGCAACGAACGACCGTGCAGGGTCACGCTGCCGCCGTTAGGCGCAGCGTACTCGCGGTCCGGGTTCATGGTGCGGGTGAAGGTTTTGCCACCCTTGCTCACGCTTTCGGCCAGGTCGCCTTTCATCAAGCCCAGCCAGTTGCGGTAGACGATGACTTTGTCGTCAGCGTCGACGGCTGCAACCGAGTCTTCGCAGTCCATGATGGTGGTCAGTGCCGACTCCATCAGGATGTCTTTGACGCCAGCGGCGTCGGTGCTGCCGACCGGGGTGCTGGCATCGACCTGGATTTCGAAGTGCAGGCCGTTGTGCTTGAGCAGCACAGCAGTGGGCGCGGCGGCGTCGCCGTGGAAGCCAATCAGTTGCGCATCGTCGCGTAGGCCAGTGTTGCTGCCGCCTTTCAGGGCAACAACCAGCTTGCCGCCTTCGATGCGATAGCCCGTGGAGTCGACGTGCGAGCCGGCGGCCAGTGGCGCGGCTTCGTCGAGGAAGGCGCGGGCGAAGGCGATGACCTTGTCGCCGCGTATCTTGTTGTAACCCTGGCCTTTTTCGGCGCCGCCTTCATCGCTGATGGCGTCGGTGCCGTACAGGGCATCGTACAGCGAACCCCAGCGGGCGTTGGCGGCGTTCAGGGCGAAGCGGGCGTTCATCACCGGCACGACCAGTTGTGGACCGGCCATGTGGGCGATTTCTTCGTCCACATTCTGGGTGGTGGCCTGGAAATCGTCGGCTTGTGGCAGCAGGTAGCCGATTTCCTGGAGGAATGCTTTGTAGGCTGCGGCGTCGTGGGCCTGGCCTTTGCGTGCCTGGTGCCAGGCGTCGATCTTGGCTTGCAGCTCGTCGCGCTTGGCGAGCAGGGCTTTGTTCTTTGGAGCGAGGTCATTGATGATCTTCTCTGCACCCGCCCAGAACTGCTCGGCGACGATGCCGGTCCCGGGGATGGCTTCGTTGTTCACGAAGTCGTACAGGACCTTGGCGACCTGAAGGCCACCGACTTGAACGTATCCAGTCATTGCTTGCCTCACTCTGCTCAGCTATTTCGCTCTTCTGTATTAAGCCTGTAGCGCTTCTCTAAACACGGCACCAGTGCATGCCTCCGGGGTTGCTCGGGGGCGGCTGGGTGCGGCCTGCCAGACAGGCTGGCGGGCAGTGTGCGTATTTTCACAGGCGCCTTGGCAGACATCCAAACGACGTTTTGTAGTCCGCGCCACGGGATACTACATGAAGCAGTAGGCGGGGCAAAATCAGACTAAAAGCGCCGTTATGCGACCCGTTGGTCGCGTATGGTCACGCTGGGAGTAGGTATGTTCGCAAAAAACAGGTGGATTGTTCCAGATAAATCTTGAAACAGTACACGATTGGCTGTGCAGATTGCCCTGCGGCAGGTTGCCGCGCCTTGCCTATACTGACTCGATCCCCCGATTTTCTGCCGCCCGGCGCGGTCCGACACGAGGAAGGGCTTGTGGATCATCTTGTACTGACTGTAATTGCCCCTGACAAGGCCGGCCAGGTCGAACGTATTGCCCAGTGCATTGCCGACCACAGTGGTAACTGGCTGGAAAGCCGCATGTCGCGTATGGCCGGGCAGTTTGCTGGGATTCTGCGGGTGGCGGTGCCGGCAGAGAATTACGCCGAGCTTGTGGCCTCGCTGCAGGGGCTGGCCAGGTATGACATTCGCGTGCTGATTGCCGAGAGCGGGATCGAGCCGTCGTGCACCTGGAAGCCGATTGCCATGGAGCTGGTGGGTAACGACCGGCCGGGTATCGTGCGGGACATTACCCGCTTGCTGGCCGAGTTGCAGGTAAACGTCGAGCGGTTTTCCACAGAAGTGCGGCCGGCGCCGATGAGCAGTGAGCCGTTGTTCCACGCTGACGCGTTGCTGGCGCTGCCGCTGACCTTGCCGCTGGATGAACTGCAGCAGAAGCTAGAGAGCTTGGCGGATGACTTGATGGTGGAGTTGAAGCTGCGGGCAGAGGATTGAACAGAGGCTGCCGAGGCCGCTTTGCGGCCCAATCGCGACACAAGGCCGCTCCCTCAGGTTCCTGTGTACACCGGACAAATGTCGGTCTTGTGTCGCGAAGCGGCCATCTGCGGTTATCCCGATATCACGGGGAAGGCCCTGTGGATAACCTGGGGGTGTACCTCTCCAGCCCAGGTATCACGTGCCTTGTACTGTTTTGCTCAAAAAATGCCCAATTATCAGCGGCTTGTGCACAAAGTGCGGGGACGAGGGTGTGGATAACCTATGGAGATGTCTCTGCAGGCCAGGCGCTACATGACCTGCAGAGTTTTGATCGTTTTCTGATCAGCTACGTTTGCGCAAGTTCAGCCATGCATCGACGCTGTAAATCGCCAAACCTGCCCAAATGAACATGAAGGCCGCCAGGGTGCTCGACGACAAATGCTCGTCGAACAGCACTACGGCCTGCAACAGCACCAAGGTCGGCGCCAGGTACTGCAGGAAGCCCAGCGTGGTGTACGGCAGGTGCCGTGCGGCGGCGTTGAAGCATACCAGCGGCACCAGCGTTACCGGCCCCGCCGCCATCAGCCACAGCGCCTCGCTGCTGGTATAGAACGCGCCCTGGGCACTCATCGCTGCCGGATGCAGCAGCAGCCAGCCAAGGGCCAGCGGTACCAACATCCAGGTTTCCACCACCAGGCCTGGCAGTGCTGCTACCGGCGCCTGCTTGCGGATCAGCCCGTAGAAGCCGAAGCTCAACGCCAGCACCAGTGACACCCACGGCAGGCTGCCCACTTGCCACACCTGCTGCGCCACACCCACTGCGGCCATGCCCACCGCCAGCCATTGCAGGCGGCGCAGGCGCTCACCAAGAATCAGCATGCCCAGCAGTACGTTGATCAGCGGGTTGATGTAATAGCCCAGGCTGGCCTCGAGCATACGACCGTTGTTCACCGCCCACACGTAGGTCAGCCAGTTACCGGCGATCAGTGCCCCGCTCAGTGCCAGGATGCCCAGCCGGCGCGGGTTGTTGCGCAGTTCACGCCACCAGCCGGGGTGTTTCCACACCAGTAGCAGCAGCGAGCCGAACAGGGCTGACCAGAGCACCCGGTGGACAATGATTTCCACCGCCGGGACGCTCTGGATTGCCTTGAAGTAGATGGGGAAAAGGCCCCAGATGATGTAGGCGCTCAAGCCCAGTATGTACCCGCGACGCGGGTTTGCGGCGTGCATGCAGAATCCTTGCTTAGGTTGCTAAATAAAGCGACGCCTATTGTAGACAGAGGTGGGCGTGCTTCTAGAACAATTTCAGCGGTGCTTCATCCAGCGCGGCCATTTGTTCGCGCAAGGCGAGAATCTGGTCGCCCCAGTAGCGTGGCTGGCCGAACCAGGGGAAGCTGGGCGGGAACGCCGGGTCGTCCCAGCGCCTTGCCAGCCAGGCGCTGTAGTGCAGCTGGCGCAGGGCGCGCAGGGGCTCGATCAGGGCCAGCTCGCGCGGGTCGAAGTCGTGGAACTCGTTGTAGCCGTCGATCAGCTCGGCCAGTTGCCCCAGGCGCTCCTCGCGGTTGCCGGCCAGCATCATCCACAGGTCTTGCACCGCTGGGCCCATGCGGCAATCGTCGAGGTCGACCACGTGGTACACCTCGTCACGGTGCATCAGGTTGCCGGGGTGCAGGTCGCCGTGCAGGCGGATGAGCTGGTGTGGTGTGCGAGCGTAGATGTCCTCCACCCGCTTGAGCAGGTCACGTGCCACGGACTCGAACGCCGGCAGCAGTTCACGCGGGACAAATTTACCCTCCAGCAAGGTGTTCAGCGAGGCGTGGCCAAAGTTGTCCACAGCCAGTGCCTCACGGTGCTTGAACGGCTTGCTGGCGCCCACGGCATGCAGGCGGCCAAGTAACTGGCCCAGGCGATACAACTGGTCGAGGTTGCCAGGTTCGGGGGCGTGGCCGCCGCGACGGGGGAACAGCGTGAAGCGGAAGCCCTTGTGTTCGAACAAAGTGCGGTCATCGTGCTGCATGGGCGCAACCACCGGGACTTCGCAGTCGGCGAGTTCGGCCGTGAAGGCGTGTTCTTCGAGGATTGCTGCATCGCTCCAGCGGCCTGGGCGGTAGAACTTGGCAATCAACGGCTGCGCGTCTTCGATGCCCACCTGGTACACGCGGTTCTCGTAGCTGTTCAGCGCCAGCACCCGAGCGTCGCTGAGAAAGCCCAGGCTTTCCACTGCGTCCAGGACCAGGTCGGGGGTGAGGGTGTCAAAGGGGTGGGACATGGTGGCTCCGGAGGGTAAGCGGCGTGGGGCCATGGTAGCGCGTTATGCCTGTGCCGGCTTCTTCACAGGCAGGCCCGCAATCCGCTTGCCGTGTGGCCAGGCTATGCCGGTATCCCGATCAGCACATAGGACGGATGGAACTGCACCCGCACCGAGCTGCCGGCCGCCACTTGTTGCCCAGCCAACCACTGCGCCTCTGCAATGGCACACAACGTCTGACCATTACCCAGCGCCAGCCTGACCTCGCTGGGGCCATCCTCCTCGGCCAGCACTTCTTCCACCGTTGCGCTCAAACAGTTGCTGCCTCCCTCGGCTTCTTCCTCTTGCGCCAGCAACCGCACCCACCCGGCCTTTAGCAGCGCCACCACCATCGTTCCCAGGGTCAGCTCCAGGCGCGCCGTGCTGTCATGGGTGATCAGCGCATCGATCTCCAACCCGCCACCCAATGCCAGGCTGACGCGGTCATACCGGCCTTCAGGGCGCAGTCCGCTGACCTGGCCCTGCAACTGGTTGCGCGCACTGGTGCGTAGCATCAGGCGCCCGAGCAGGTCGAGGTCGCCGGATTCTTCGGCGGCCTCAAGGATTTGTGCCTGCAGGGCCTGCAGCCTTTGGTACAGGCGCAACACCCGCTCGCCTTCCGGCGACAGATGCGCACCGCCACCGCCACGGCCACCGGTGCTGCGCTTGACCAAGGGCTGGCTGGCCAGATTGTTGAGCTCGTCGATGGCATCCCAGGCCGCCTTGTAGCTGATACCCGCGGCCTTGGCGGCGCGGGTGATCGAGCCTTGTTCGGCAATGTGCTGCAGCAGCGCGATGCGCTGTGGGCGGCGGGCGATGTGCTGGGTGAGAACGGAGGGTAGGGACATGGGTATTCCGTATACAAGGGTGCTTTACAAATGGGCAGGTCGCGCCTGGTCATACATACCCCGGTTTGGGCGTACGTGCCAGGCAATACACATCCACCCGCCGCGCACCTGCCTTGCGCAGTGCCTGGGCGATAGCCTGCGCAGTGGCACCGGTGGTCAACACATCATCGACGATGGCGACATGCTTGCCTTCCAGTTCGCCCTTTACCGCGAACGCCTGGCGTAAATTGCGCTGCCGTGCCTTGGCGCCCAGATGTTGCTGTGCCGGTGTCTCGCGTGTGCGGACCAGCAAACGCTCGTTGCAGGTTACGCCGACGTGCGATGACAACCACCGCCCAAGCATCCCTGCCTGGTTGAACCCCCGCTCGCGCAGTCGACGCCTGGCCAAAGGCACAGGCAACAGCAGGTCAGGGCGAGGCAACCCTTCGGCATAGCGATACAGCAGCCCCTGCCCCAGCAGTTCAGCCATCAGGCGCCCCAAAGGCCATTGGCGATTGTGCTTGAAACGGCTGATCAACGTGTCAACCGGAAAGCCGAAATGCCACAGGGCAATGACCTGATCGAAGGCCGGCAAGCAGCGGCCACATGGGGCGCAGGTCAAGCCGGCCATAGGCAGGGGCAGGGCGCAATGCCGGCACTGATCACCCAGCCAGGGCAGCGCCTGTTCGCAGGTGATGCACAGCGGGTAATGCTGTTCGGCAGGCTCATCGCATAACAAGCACTTCTGATTAATAAGTGAGCACTTGTAAACCAGTCGCTTCCAGTGCAGTTGACAGTTCATAGGCCTTCCATGACTATGCGAGCTATCCGTGATGCGCTGGCGGGCTTTCCTGTCCCGGCGCCAGCTACAGCCTAAACAAGGAAACGCCGATGAGCGCCAGCACAACTGCAACAACACGTCACGACTGGTCCCTGGCCGAGGTCAAGGCGCTGTTCCAGCAACCGTTCAATGACTTGCTGTTCCAGGCGCAGACCGTGCACCGCGCGCATTTCGACCCCAACCGCGTGCAGGTTTCGACCTTGCTGTCGATCAAGACCGGCGCCTGCCCGGAAGATTGCAAATATTGTCCGCAGTCCGGTCACTACAACACCGGGCTGGAGAAACAGAAGCTGATGGAAGTGCAGAAGGTGCTGGAGGAAGCTGCCCGCGCCAAAGCCATCGGTTCTACCCGTTTCTGCATGGGGGCGGCGTGGAAACACCCGTCGGCCAAAGACATGCCCTACGTGCTGGAGATGGTCAAAGGCGTCAAGGCCATGGGCCTGGAAACCTGCATGACCCTCGGCAAACTCGACCAGGAGCAGACCAAGGCCCTGGCCCAGGCTGGTCTGGACTACTACAACCACAACCTCGACACCTCGCCGGAGTTCTACGGCAGCATCATCACCACGCGTACCTACAGCGAGCGCCTGCAGACCCTGGCCTACGTGCGCGATGCCGGGATGAAAATCTGCTCTGGTGGCATTCTGGGCATGGGTGAGTCGCTGGATGACCGTGCCGGCCTGCTGATCCAGCTGGCCAACCTACCGGAGCATCCGGAGTCGGTGCCGATCAACATGCTGGTCAAGGTGGCCGGCACGCCGCTGGCTGAGGAAGAGGACGTCGACCCGTTCGACTTTATCCGTATGCTGGCCGTGGCCCGGATCCTCATGCCCAAGTCTCACGTGCGCCTGTCCGCCGGCCGCGAGCAGATGAACGAGCAGATGCAGGCCCTGGCCTTCATGGCGGGCGCCAACTCGATCTTCTACGGCGAAAAGCTGTTGACCACCGCCAACCCCCAGGCCGACAAGGACATGCAGCTGTTCGCACGCCTGGGCATCAAGCCCGAAGCGCGTGAAGAGCACGCCGACGAAGTGCACCAGGCAGCCATCGAGCAAGCGCTGGTCGAGCAGCGCAGCAGCGAGATGTTCTACGACGCCGCGACAGCCTGACATGGCTTTCGACCTGGCAGCGCGCCTGGCCGAACGGCGCGCCGCAGACCTGTATCGGCAGCGGCCATTGCTGGAAAGCCCGCAAGGGCCGGAAGTGGTGGTCGACGGCCAGCGGTTGCTGGCCTTCTGCAGCAATGACTACCTGGGCCTGGCCAACCACCCCGAGGTGATCGCCGCCTGGCAGGCCGGCGCCGAGCGCTGGGGTGTGGGAGGTGGTGCCTCGCACCTGGTGGTTGGCCACAGCACCCCGCACCATCAGGTTGAAGAGGCACTGGCTGAACTCACCGGCCGCCCGCGCGCCCTGTTGTTCTCCACCGGCTATATGGCCAATCTGGGCGCCATCACCGCGCTGGTGGGGCAGGGCGACACGGTACTGCAAGACCGCCTCAACCATGCCTCGCTGCTGGATGGCGGGCTGCTCAGTGGTGCCCGCTTCAACCGCTACCTGCATAACGACCCGGCCAGCCTGGCCAGCCGCCTGGACAAGGCAGTCGGCAATACCCTGGTGGTGACCGATGGCGTATTCAGCATGGACGGTGACCTGGCCGACCTGCCGGCGCTGGCTGATGTCGCCCGTGCCCGCGGAGCCTGGCTGATGGTTGACGATGCCCATGGCCTGGGTACCTTGGGCGCACAGGGCGGCGGCATCGTCGAGCACTTTGGCCTGGGCGTGGATGACGTACCGGTGCTGATCGGCACGCTGGGCAAGGCTTGCGGCACTGCGGGCGCCTTTGTTGCTGGCAGCGAAGCGCTGATCGAGGCGCTGGTACAGTTCGCCCGCCCCTATATCTACACCACCAGCCAGCCACCGGCGCTGGCCTGCGCCACACTCAAGAGCCTGGAGCTGCTGCGCCGCGAAACCTGGCGTCGTGAGCACCTGGCAGCCTTGATTCGCCAGTTCCGAGAAGGCGCGCAGCAGCTGGGGCTGCAGTTGATGGACAGCCCGACGCCGATCCAGCCCATCGTGATCGGCGACAGTGCGCAGGCGTTGCGCCTGTCACGCCTGCTGCGTGAGCGCGGCTTGCTGGTGACGGCCATCCGTCCACCCACCGTGCCGGCTGGCAGCGCACGCCTGCGGGTAACCCTGAGCGCCGCACACAGCGAGGCGCAGGTGCAGCTATTGTTGAATGCATTGGCCGAGTGTTATCCACAGTTGGAGAACGCCGATGCGTAATCGACTTGTTCTATTGCCCGGCTGGGGCTTGGGAACTGCTGCGCTGGAGCCGCTGGCCGCTAGCCTGCGAGCCCAGGACGCCCGCCTGCAGGTAGAGCTGATGCCCCTGCCAGAACTGGCCCACAGCGATGTGCAGGCCTGGATCGACCATCTGGACCGCAAGCTGCCCAACAATGTCTGGCTGGGTGGCTGGTCACTGGGTGGCATGTTGGCCAGCGCGCTGGCGCACAAGCGTGGCGACCACTGCTGCGGGCTGCTGACCTTGGCCAGCAACCCCAGCTTCCTGGCCCGGCCAGATTGGCCCCATGGCATGGCCGAAGACACCTTCGGCACCTTCCTCGACGGTTGCCGCAACCATACTCAGGTTACCCTCAAGCGCTTCCGTACCCTGTGCAGCGACGGCGCCCTGCAGCCGCGCACCCTGTTGCGCCAACTGGGTGTCGGCGTGCCGGATACCGACCCGTTGTACCTGGCCACTGGCCTTGAAGTGCTGGCCAAGCTGGACACCCGTGAAGCCTTGCAGGCCTATGATGGCCCGCAACTGCACCTGTTCGCCGGCAGCGATGCACTAGTGCCGGCAGAGGCGGCAAAGGCGTTGAGCGAGCTGTTGCCCGATGTAGAAGTGGGCCTGGTCGAAGACAGTTCCCACGCGTTCCTGCTGGAGTACCCGCAGGAGCTGGCGGCGGGCATCAAGAGTTTTCTGCATGAGAGTGGCGATGACTGACCTTTCCCGTCCGACCCTGCCCGGCGCATTACCCGACAAGCGCCAGGTGGCGGCCTCGTTCTCCCGCGCCGCGGCCAGCTACGACAGCGTGGCGGCCCTTCAGCGCGCTGTAGGCCTGAGCCTGCTGGAGCAGTTGCCGGCAGGCCTGCAGCCGTCACACTGGCTGGACCTGGGCAGTGGCACCGGCCATTTCAGCCGCATGCTGGCTGAGCGTTTCGCCCAGGCCAGCGGCGTGGCGGTGGATATTGCCGAGGGCATGTTGCTTCATGCCCGTCATGTTAAGGGTGGGGCGCAGTATCACGTGGTTGGCGACGCCGAGCGTTTGCCGCTGCGCGATGGCAGCATCGACCTGGTGTTTTCCAGCCTGGCGGTGCAGTGGTGCGATCAGTTCGCCAGTGTGCTGGCCGAGGCGCAGCGGGTGCTGTGCCCAGGCGGTGTACTGGCCTTCAGCAGCCTGTGCGTGGGCACCCTCGACGAACTGCGCGCCAGCTGGCAGGCGGTGGATGGCCTGGTGCATGTAAACCGCTTCCGCCGTTTCGAAGACTATCAGCGCCTGTGCGCAGCCAGCGGTTTTGAACAGCTTGAGCTAGAGCGGTGCCCGCATGTGCTGCACTACCCGGATGTGCGCAGCCTGACCCACGAACTGAAGGCGTTGGGGGCGCACAATCTGAACCCTGGGCGACCTTCCGGCCTCACCGGCCGGGCGCGAATGCAGGGCCTGTTGCAGGCCTATGAGGCATTTCGCCAGCCCGCGGGGCTGCCAGCCACCTATCAAGTGGTCTATGGTGTGTTGCGCAAGCCACAGGTGTAAGGGGAGCACGATGAGCCAGGCCTTTTTCATTGCGGGTACCGATACCGATGTCGGTAAGACCACCATCGCCGCCGGCCTGTTGCATGCGGCGCGTTTGCAGGGCATGAGCACGCTGGGTGCCAAGCCGGTGGCCTCGGGCTGCACCATGACGCCGAAAGGCTTGCGCAATAGCGATGCCCTGGCGCTGATCGACGAAAGCACGGTCAAGCTGCCCTATGAGCAGGTCAATCCGTTTGCCTTCGAGCCTGCTATAGCCCCGCATGTGGCGGCGCGCGAGGCAGGGGTGACGCTGGCTGTACCTGAACTGCTCGCGGCGATGCGCAATGTGCTGCAACAAAATGCCGACTTCACCTTGATAGAGGGGGCCGGTGGCTGGCGTGTACCGCTGTCGGGCCTGGAAAACCTGTCCGACCTTGCCGTTGCCCTGCGGTTGCCGGTGATTCTGGTGGTAGGCGTGCGGTTGGGTTGCATCAGCCATGCCTTGCTCAGCGCCGAAGCGATCGAGCGTGATGGGCTGCAGTTGGCGGGTTGGGTGGCAAACATCATCGAGCCGCGCACCTCACGCCTGGAAGAGAACCTGGCCAGCCTTGCAGAGCGCCTGCCGGCGCCTTGCCTGGGGCGGGTGCCCAAGCTCAAGCAGGCCAGTGCCGACATGGTGGCTGAGCATCTGCAGCTGGATCTGTTGGATTAGTGTGTTGCAGGCCCGGCCTCTTCGCGGGTAAACCCGCTCCTACGAGGGAACGCATACCGTTGTGGGCGCGGGTTTACCCGCGAAGCGGCCAGTGCAGGAATACCCAAGGCCTATCAACTGGCATTGAGCTATTAGGGATTTAAACGGGCCTTTTCGCCCCTAGCCTGTTTTAATTGGGGCTGTTCGTCATCCAGCGTCAATGGAGTCCTGACATGGAAATCACCGGTAGCTCCGCCTACTACGCGGGCCTGAGCGCAATCCAGACCGGCCAGAACCGCGTCGATCAGGCCGCCAGCCAGATCGCCAACACCACTGCCGAACGTACCGCCACTAGCCAGTCCAGCGATTTTCAGGCCGAACGCCTGCGCGCGGTCGACCGCAGCCAGCAGATGGACTTGGCCACCAGTGTCGTGCAACAGGCGGTGGGCAAGACCGAAGTCGAGCTCGGCGCAAAGGTCGTCAAGGCATCCGACGAAATGCTTGGCCGGATCATCGACACCTACGCCTGAACATTTGCTTCATCCCTTATTTCAGCGCCTGCCCTTGTAGGAGCGGGCTTGCCCGCGAATGCGTCCGATCAGACAACAATTTTGTCTGGTCGGGCCTCTTCGCGGGCAAGCCCGCTCCTACAAGGGTTTGTGCCATCGCATGACTGATTTACCATTTTTCGTGGCGTAAATGGCACCATAGTCCATCCTTGACAGAAAGCTGAGCTAAACGTAAGTTTCAAACAACTGTTTGATCGGCTTCCGCCAAGCGCGGGTCACCCCACAGAACTCACCTAGAGGTTCATCGCAATGCCTGACTACAAAGCCCCCTTGCGTGATATCCGCTTCGTTCGCGACGAGCTGCTTGGCTATGAGGCGCACTATCAGAGCCTGCCGGGCTGCCAGGACGCCACGCCCGACATGGTCGACGCGATCCTTGAAGAAGGCGCGAAGTTCTGTGAGCAGGTGTTGTCGCCGCTGAACCGCGTGGGTGACCAGGAAGGCTGCACCTGGAGCGAATCGGGGGTGAAAACCCCAACCGGCTTCAAGGAAGCCTACCAGCAGTTCGTCGAAGGCGGCTGGCCGAGCCTGGCACATGACGTCGAACATGGCGGCCAAGGCCTGCCAGAATCGCTGGGCCTGGCCCTGAGCGAAATGGTCGGTGGCTCGAACTGGTCGTGGGGTATGTACCCAGGCCTGTCGCATGGCGCGATGAACACTATTTCTGCGCATGGCACTGCCGAGCAGCAGCACACCTACCTGACCAAGCTGGTGTCCGGCGAGTGGACCGGCACCATGTGCCTGACTGAACCGCACTGCGGGACCGACCTGGGCATGCTGCGCACCAAGGCCGAGCCACAGGCCGATGGTAGCTACAAAGTGTCGGGCACCAAGATCTTCATTTCGGCCGGTGAGCACGACATGGCCGACAACATCGTCCATATCGTTCTGGCCCGCCTGCCGGACGCACCGGCCGGCACCAAGGGTATTTCACTGTTCATCGTGCCGAAGTTCCTGCCCAACGCCGAAGGCGGTGTGGGCGAGCGCAACGGCGTGAGCTGCGGCTCGATCGAACACAAGATGGGCATCCACGGTAACGCCACCTGCGTCATGAACTTCGATGCTGCCACCGGCTACCTGATCGGCCCAGCCAACAAAGGCCTGAACTGCATGTTCACCTTCATGAACACTGCTCGTCTGGGGACCGCGCTGCAAGGCCTGGCTCACGCCGAGGTCGCGTTCCAGGGTGGCTTGAAGTACGCCCGTGAGCGCCTGCAGATGCGTTCCCTGACCGGCCCGAAAGCACCGGACAAGGCCGCTGACCCGATTATCGTCCATCCCGACGTGCGCCGCATGCTGCTGACCATGAAGGCCTTCGCCGAAGGCAACCGCGCGATGGTTTACTTCACCGCCAAGCAGGTGGACATCGTCAAGTACAGCCAGGACGAAGAAGAGCGCAAGAAGGCTGACGCCCTGCTGGCGTTCCTGACCCCGATCGCCAAGGCATTCATGACCGAAGTCGGTTTCGAAGCCGCCAACCACGGCGTACAGATCTACGGTGGCCATGGCTTCATCGCCGAATGGGGCATGGAGCAGAACGTGCGCGACAGCCGTATCTCCATGCTTTACGAAGGCACTACCGGTATTCAGGCCCTCGACCTGCTCGGTCGCAAAGTGCTGATGACTCAGGGCGAAGCACTGAAGGGCTTCACCAAGATCGTGCACAAGTTCTGCCAGGCGCAGGAAGGTAACGAAGCGGTCAAGGAGTTCGTCGAACCGCTGGCGGCCATCAACAAGGAGTGGGGCGAGCTGACCATGAAAGTGGGCATGGCTGCCATGAAGGACCGTGAAGAAGTGGGTGCGGCTTCGGTCGATTACCTGATGTACTCCGGCTATGCCTGCCTGGCCTACTTCTGGGCCGACATCGCCCGCCTGGCCGCCGAGAAACTGGCAGCCGGCACCAGCGAGGAGGCGTTCTACACCGCCAAGCTGCAGACAGCCCGCTTCTACTTCCAGCGCATCCTGCCACGTACCCGTACCCATGTGGCGACCATGCTGTCGGGCGCCAACAACCTGATGGCGATGGACGAAGAGCACTTCGGTCTGTCGTACTGATACTGGCGCTGTACCCAAAACCCGCCTGCCCTGACCGGCAGGCGGGTTTTTTACGTCTTCAGGTTCAGCGTGGTCCTTCGTAGGAGCGGGTTTACCCGCGAAAGGGCCGGCCCTGCTGGCCAATTTTCACCCGCCGTTCACCGTTGCCGCCACCACCGTATTCGCGGGTAAACCCGCTCCTACCACACTGATCGGTGGTGGCCACACATCAGGGGTTGAACACAGGCCGTCGTAGGAACGGGTTTACCCGCGAAGGATGCGACACGGTGCATGGGAAGTTCGTTCATCCAACCGCAAATTCAACTGTTCCAGTGCACTGCCGATGAAGTGAGGGCACAATGCCATTATTGATCTGCCGGGTTGGAGATTACCCTTGTTTCGTCTTAACGCTGTTCGCGCAAGCCACTTCCTGCCGTCGCTGTTCTTGTTGCTGGCAGGGCTCGCCGCAGCCTATGTGAGAGACCTCAGCGTCTTTTTCACATCGCTGTTCAATGTCCTGCCTACCTTGGTTCTACTGCTGGGCGGCGCCTACTGTGCGGTTTACCGCCGCCAGCGTGAGCTGTTCCTGATGCTGACGGTGTACATCGCCTACTTCCTGCTCGATACCCAGACCGACTTCTACCGTGACCATGGCCGCGTGCGTGAGGACGCCGCGGTGATCTTCCACCTTGTCTGCCTGTTGCTGCCGGCGCTGTTCGGGCTGTATGGCGCCTGGCAGGAGCGTACGCACCTGCTGCAGGACCTGGTCGCTCGCGGTGCCGTGCTGTTTGCCGTGGGCAGTGTGGCGGTGGCCCTCCAGCAAAGCTACCCCGAGGCGTTGCTGACCTGGTTGGCGGAGATCCGCTGGCCGGCTTTGCATGGCCACTGGATGAGCCTGATCCAGATGGTCTACCCGCTGTTCCTGGGTGTGTTCATTCTGCTGGTGGTGCAGTACCTGCGTGCACCCCGGCCGCTGCACGCCGCGCAGTTGATCGGCCTGCTGGGGATTTTCTGGATGCTGCCGCAAACCTTCATCCTGCCGTTTACCTTGAACATCATGTGCAGCCAGGTAATGCTGATGATCGCCGCAGCAGTGGCGCACGAGGCTTATCAGATGGCCTTCCGTGACGAGCTGACTGGCCTGCCGGGGCGCCGTGCCCTGAACGAGCGCATGCAGCGCCTGGGGCGTAACTATGTGATCGCCATGACCGATGTCGACCACTTCAAGAAATTCAACGACACCCACGGCCACGATGTCGGTGACCAAGTGCTGCGGTTGGTCGCCAGCCGTTTGTCCAAGGTCACCGGCGGTGGCCGCGCCTACCGTTATGGCGGGGAAGAGTTCGCTCTGGTGTTCGCCGGCAAGACTGCCGCGGAATGCGTGCCGCATGTGGAAGCCGTGCGTGAAGTGATCGCCAATTACGTGATGCACCTGCGCGATCAGCACAACCGCCCGCAGGATGATACCGCCGGGCGCCAGCGCCGGGCTGGCAGCACCGGCGGCACCGTCTCGGTCACCATCAGTATCGGCGTGGCCGAGCGCCAGGCCGATCATCGCAACCCCGAGGCGGTGCTGAAATCCGCCGACCAGGCGCTCTACAGTGCCAAAGGCGCGGGGCGCAATTGTGTCATGGTGCATGGGCGACAATCACTGCGTGGGGCAGTGCGCACGGCGTGACCAGGCGAGACTATGCAGTCTATTGATGACCCTATGTCTCGCAAAAGTTGTTCGGTTACACTGCCAGTAACCCCAGTGTCGCGGTTCCCCGAGACCGCCCCGACCCGACTAGCGAGAGGTTGTCATGGCTGACTATAAAGCGCCCCTGCGCGACATGCGCTTCGTACTGAATGAAGTCTTCAACGTGGCCGAGCAGTGGACGCAGTTGCCCGGGCTGGCCGAGGTTGTCGATGCCGACACAGCCATCGCCGTGCTGGAAGAAGCCGGCAAGGTAACCGCCAGGACCATTGCGCCGCTCAGCCGCGCCGCCGACGAAGAGGGCTGCCACTGGGACAACGGCGCGGTACGCACCCCAGCCGGGTTCATCGAGGCCTACAACACTTACGCTGAAGGCGGCTGGGTGGGCGTGGGCGGCGATCCGCTGTTCGGCGGTATGGGTATGCCCAAGGCCATCTCGGCCCAGGTGGAGGAAATGGTCAACGCGTCCAGCCTGGCCTTCGGCCTGTACCCGATGCTGACCGCCGGCGCCTGCCTGTCGATCAACGCCCACGCCAGCGAGGCCTTGAAGGAAAAATACCTTCCGAACATGTATGCCGGCGTTTGGGCCGGCTCCATGTGCCTGACCGAGCCGCATGCCGGTACTGACCTGGGCATTATCCGCACCAAGGCCGAGCCCCAGGCTGACGGCAGCTACAAGGTCAGCGGTACCAAGATCTTCATCACGGGTGGCGAACACGACCTGACCGAGAACATCATCCATCTTGTGCTGGCCAAGTTGCCGGATGCACCGGCGGGGCCGAAAGGTATTTCGCTGTTCCTGGTGCCGAAATTCCTGGTCAACGAAGACGGTAGCCTCGGCGCGCGGAACCCGGCCACTTGCGGCTCGATCGAGCACAAAATGGGCATCCAGGCTTCGGCTACCTGTGTGATGAACTTCGACGAAGCTGTCGGCTACATCGTCGGTGAGCCGAACAAAGGCCTGGCGGCCATGTTCACCATGATGAACTACGAGCGCCTGGGCGTCGGCATTCAAGGCCTGGCGTCGGCCGAGCGCTCCTACCAGAATGCCGTGGAGTACGCCCGCGATCGCCTGCAAAGCCGTGCCCCGACCGGCCCACAAGCCAAGGACAAGGCTGCTGACCCGATCATCGTCCACCCGGATGTGCGTCGCATGCTGTTGACCATGAAGGCGCTGATCGAGGGTGGCCGCGCTTTCTCCACCTACGTGGCCATGCAACTGGACAGTGCCAAGTACAGCGAAGACGCCAGCGTGCGCAAACGCAGCGAAGAGCTGGTGGCACTGCTGACGCCGGTGGCGAAGGCATTCCTCACCGACCTGGGCCTGGAGTGCGCAGTGCACGGCCAGCAGGTATTCGGCGGGCATGGTTACATTCGTGAGTGGGGGCAGGAGCAGTTGGTGCGCGATGTGCGCATTACCCAGATTTACGAGGGTACCAATGGCATCCAGGCCCTCGACCTGATGGGGCGTAAGGTGGTGGCCAGCGGCGGGGCATACTACAAGCTGTTCTCTGACGAGATTCGCCAGTTCATTAACCGTGCGGGCAGCGAATTGGACGAATTCACCAAGCCACTGGGCGCTTCGCTCGACCAGCTCGACGGGTTGACCGAGTGGGTATTGCAGCAGGCCAAGGGCAACCCGAATGAAATTGGCGCGGCTTCGGTCGAGTACCTGCATGCCTTTGGCTATGTTGCCTATGGCTACATGTGGGCACTGATGGCGCGGGCGGCCCAGGCGGGCGAGGGGGATGCGCCGTTCTATTCGGGCAAGCTGGGTACGGCGCGGTTCTACTTCGCGCGGTTGCTGCCACGGGTGGATTCGCTGGTGGCTTCGGTGAAGGCGGGAAGTGAGTCGCTGTACCTGCTGGATGCCGAGCAGTTCTGATCGATTGTTGGGGCTGCTGCGCAGCCCAGTCGCGACGCAAGGCCGCTCCCACAGGTATCGCCTAAGTTTGGATAGGTGGAAGCGGTCCCAGCCATCGCATATCTGTGAATGAACCCTCTGTGTAAGCTTTTTCCTACACGACGTGGTGACTTTTCACCACTGTTCTAAGATTGGATCCACGGTTAATCTTTACCACATGGACGTTGCGCAGGAAGCGCAAAGGACAGATCAAGGATGACGACGAAGGACCACCTGCCAGGATGGCGGGGCGATACGGATGTCACAGGGAAACAGTCTGGAAAACCCCGCTTCGGCGGGGTTTTCTTTATGTGCGTGTTTTAAGCCAGCACATCCAGCGGTGATGCACCCAACAGGCGGGCGTCCGTCTCTTCCTCAAGCAATGTGCGCAGCAACTCTACAGAGGCCTGCTGGCGCTGGGCATCGCGAAATACGAGGCCAACCTTCAATGGCACGCGCGGCTCGCTCAACGGCTTCCACAGCAGCCCCTGATCATCTTCGGCGGCCTCCTTGGCGCGCCCCGGCAGAATGGTCGCCAGCGCTGTGTGCGCGAGGCTATCGAGAATCCCTGCCATATTGTTCATCTCTGCCTGCACCTGCGGCCGTCGGCCCTGGCTGGCCAGCTGCGCCTGCCAGATCTGACGGATCTGGAACTCCTCGCCCAGCATCAGCATGGGCAACTCGGCGGCCTGGCGGATGGACACCTTCTTGAAGTCCTTCAGCGGGTGGGTATCGGGTATGACCAACTGCAACTCGTCTTCGTACAACAGCAGGCCATGCAGCCCTGGCTGGCGCGGCGGCAAATAGCTGATGCCGATGTCCAGGTTACCGTTGAGCAGGCGCCGTTCGATCTCCAACCCCGACAACTCGTAAATCTGCACGACCAGGTGAGGTTGAGCCTTGCGCAGCCGTTCAAGCAACTGCGGTATCAGGCTTGGCCGCACGGTCTGCAATACACCGATAGCCAAGGTGCGCAGCGACTGGCCCTTGAAGTTGCGCATGGCCTCGTGGGCACGCTGCAGGCCGTCGAGCAACGGCAGGGCATGGTTGTACAAGGTGTGGGCGGCCAGGGTCGGCAGCAAGCGTTTGTTGCTGCGCTCGAACAGGCTCAGGTCGAGGCTGTGCTCCAACTGGCGAATCTGCTGGGAAAGCGCCGGCTGTGACAGCGACAGGCGTTCGGCGGCACGGCTTACGTGACCTTCTTCGTACACCGCGACGAAATAACGCAGTTGGCGGAAATCCATAAGCAACACTTATCGAAAATGCTGGAAAAACGAAATGGTCGAAAACCCTGCTGAGGCCTAGTCTATCGCCGTATTCCAAAGGGTTACAGCGATGATTCGGTCGATTGTTACCCCGGATGAAAAACACTTTTGATAGGCAAGGCAAAATATCGAGTGTCGGCACCAAGACCGCACCGTGGCTGCCCTTTACCGTGATTGGTTGGAGCCCTTGATGAACCTGTTCAACCTGCGCCGCTCGGCTCCTGCCGCCGTCGCCGAGCCCAAGTGTGCGCCGGTGATCGTGCCGCACGCGACTGAGCTGTCGCCTGAGCGCCTGATGCCCGGCGCCGAACGTGCAGCGCAGGTATTCGTGCGTGGCCAGGGCTCGTGGTTGTGGGACAACGAAGGGCATGCCTACCTGGACTTCACTCAGGGCGGTGCGGTCAACAGCTTGGGCCACAGCCCCAGCGTGCTGGTCAAAGCGTTGGGCAACCAGGCTCAGGCGTTGATCAACCCAGGCTCGGGTTTCCACAACCGTGGCCTGCTGGGGCTGGTCAACCGGCTGTGTCAGAGTACCGGCAGTGACCAGGCCTACCTGCTCAACAGCGGTGCCGAGGCCTGTGAAGGGGCTATCAAGCTGGCGCGTAAGTGGGGCCAACTGCACCGCAATGGCGCCTATCACATCATTACCGCCAGCCAAGCCTGCCATGGCCGTAGCCTCGGTGCGCTGTCCGCGTCCGACCCGTTGCCGTGCAATCGCTGCGAACCTGGCCTGCCGGGTTTCAGCAAGGTGCCGTTCAATGACCTGGCGGCGCTGCACGCCGAGGTGGATTCACGCACCGTGGCAATCATGCTCGAGCCGATTCAGGGTGAGGCGGGCGTTATTCCCGCTACTCAGGAATACCTCAAGGGCGTGGAAACGCTCTGCCGCGAACTGGGCATCCTGCTGATCCTCGATGAAGTGCAGACCGGTATTGGTCGCTGTGGTGCGCTGCTGGCCGAGGAGCTCTATGGCGTGCGCGCCGACATCATCACCTTGGGCAAGGGCCTGGGGGGCGGCGTGCCGCTGGCCGCCTTGTTGGCGAGGGGCAAGGCATGCTGCGCCGAGCCTGGCGAGCTGGAAGGCAGCCATCACGGCAACGCGCTGATGTGCGCCGCCGGCCTGGCGGTGCTGGACAGCGTGCTGGAACCTGGCTTTCTGGCCCAGGTCCAGGACAACGGTCGCCACCTGCGTGAAGGCCTGAGCCGCCTGACCGGGCGCTATGGTCAGGGTGAAGTGCGCGGTCACGGGCTGCTATGGGCCCTGCAACTGAAAGAAAACCTGGCCCGCGAACTGGTGGCTGCGGCCCTGCACGAAGGCCTGCTGCTCAACGCGCCGCAAGTGGATGTAGTGCGCTTTTCACCGGCGCTGACTGTGAGCAAAGGAAACATCGACGAAATGCTGCTGCGCCTGGCGCGCGCTTTCGCCCGCCTGCATGCCCAACAGCAGGCCCGTCGCGAAGTGCCGGCGTAGCGGCCTGCCCAAGAATTCAACGAACCGTCTGGCGTTCCTGCGCATCGCCCCTGGCCTGTTTCATTCGGCCCGGGGCGTTTTTTTTGCCTGTGGAACCTCTACGGCTGGGAGCTAGTCTTTGATGTAACCCTTCAGGAGATACTCGCATGGACTTTATTCGCATCATCATCGCCATTCTTCTGCCACCTCTGGGCGTGTTTCTGCAGGTGGGGTTTGGCGGGGCGTTCTGGCTGAATATTCTGCTGACCTTGCTGGGGTACATTCCGGGGATCGTGCATGCGGTGTATATCATCGCCAAGCGTTGATACAGGCAGAGATTGGTCCCTGCAGGAGCAACGCAAGGTCGCTCCTGCAGGGGCGTCTGGAACTATTGCGCCAATACCCGGCAATAGAATTTCCACTCTTCTTCCAAGGCATGCGCCAGGTTCTCCGCCTTGCGGAACCCGTGCCGCTCCTGCGCATAAAAATACCCTTCAGCGTCGATCCCGTTGGCCTGTAGCGCCGCCAACATGGCGCGTGTCTGCTCCGGCACCACTACCGCATCCAGCTCACCCTGGAAGAAAATCACCGGCACCTTGATGCGCTGCGCATGCAGCAGCGGCGTGCGCTGGCGATAGCGTTCAGTGTCGCGCTGCGGGTCGCCGATCAGCCAGTCCAGGTAATCGCCCTCGAACTTGTGGGTGGCCCGGCCCAGGGCTATCGGGTCGCTGACCCCGTACAGGCTGGCGCCGGCGCGGAACACGTCATGGAACGCCAAGGCGCACAAGGTGGTGTAGCCACCGGCGCTACCGCCGCGGATGAACGCCTTTTGCTTGTCGACCAGGCCTTGAGCAGCCAGGTATTCGACCACCGCGCAGGCATCGGCCACATCACTTTCGCCCCAGCGCTGGTTCAGTGCCTGGCGGTATTCCCGACCATAGCCGGTGCTGCCCCGGTAGTTGAGGTCGGCCACGGCAAAGCCACGCTGGGTCCAGTACTGGATGCGCGGGTCGAGCACGGGATAGCAGGCTGAGGTTGGCCCGCCGTGGATGAACACCACCAGCGGTGCCGCGCTTTTTGACTGCGCTGGCGGGTAGAAGAAACCATGGGCCTGCTCGCCGTCACTGCCGTAATGGATTGACTGCGGCAGGCTGATTTGCCCTGCTGGCAGTATTTCGGCACCACCGGCCAGCACGCGTACTTCATGGTTGCTGCGGTCAATGGCAATGACCGCCGGTGGGCTGATGGGCGACGCGGCAATGGCATACAGGTGTTCGCTGTCCATGGCCAGGCTGCGAAAGCGTGTGTAGGCACTGGCGAAACGCTCCATACGGCCATCTTCACCACGCAGCCCCAATTGCCCGAAGCCGTCTTCGAACCAGCTGGCCAGGTAGCTTTGCGGGCCAAGTGCCCACCAGGTACAGGTGCCCAATTGCCAAGGCGCAGCAGCATGGTCCGCCGGTGCAGCAGGCAACGCCTGCCATTGGCCATCGACCTCACCCCAGGGTTGCCAGAAGCCATTGCGGTCGGACAGGCAGTAGAGCCGACCTTCGGCATCGAAGCGTGGTTGTTGCAGCGATTCCTCGGCAGCGGCTACACATTGCGCCGGTCCCCAGTGGCCGCTGGCATCGCGCACGCTGCACATCAACCGGGTGACGGTCCAGGGCTGCGCCGGGCGGTCCCATTCGATCCACGCCAGGCGCTGGCCATCGGCACTGACGGTAGGCGAGGCGTAGAAGTCGGCGCCCTCGGCGAGCACCTCGCGGCTGCTGTCACCCAAAGCGACCAGGCGGTGCTCTACGTGCTCGGCATGGCGCTCTTCGACGGCCAGCACGTGGCCGTCGTGCCACTGCACATCGCCATAGCGGCAGCTGGCATCCTGGGTCAGTGCACGTGGTAACAGATCGTCCAGCGGCTGGGTGTAGACCTGCTGGTCCTTTTCGTTGACGAACACCAGCCCATCGCCACCCAGGCAGAAGCTGCCGCCGCCGTACTCATAAACCCGGCTGCGTACGCTGAAACCGTCCGGGGTCAGGCAGCGGGCCTGGTAGTGCAGCCAGTGCCAGATACGGCACGCTCCATCGGCCGGGCGGAATTCGTTCCAGAACAGCCCGTCGGCACTGACCTTGAGTTCGGCGAAGTCGGTGCCGGCGGCAACCGCCTGGGCCGCGCTGAATTCAGCCGCGGGCGATGACACGGGAGTTTCGATCATTGCGGAAGGTCATCTGTTCGATCGCGAGCTGGGCGGTTTCTGCCTCCTCGCGGGCCTTGAGGATGATGCCGTGCTCGGTCGACTTGGCGCACACCGGGTCGGCGTTGCTGGCATCGCCGGTCAGCATGAAGGCCTGGCAGCGACAGCCGCCGAAGTCTTTTTCTTTCTCGTCGCAGGAGCGGCAAGGTTCGCGCATCCACTCATAGCCACGGAAGCGGTTGAAACCGAACGACTCATACCAGATATGGTGCAAGTCGTGGTCGCGTACATTCGGAAACTGCACGGGCAGCTGGCGGGCGCCGTGGCAGGGCAAGGCGGTACCGTCCGGGGTGATGGTGAGGAACAGGTTGCCCCAGCCGTTCATGCAGGCCTTGGGGCGCTCTTCGTAGTAGTCAGGGGTAACGAAAATCAGCTTGCACGGGTTGCCCTCGGCCTTGAGCTTGTCCCGGTATTCGTTGGTGATACGTTCGGCCCGCTCGAGTTGCGCGCGGGTTGGCAGCAGCCCAAGGCGGTTGAGGTGCGCCCAGCCATAGAACTGGCACGTGGCGAGCTCGACAAAGTCGGCCTCCAAGGCAATGCACAGCTCGATGATGCGGTCGATCTTGTCGATGTTGTGCCGATGGGTGACGAAGTTGAGCACCATCGGGTAGCCATGGGCTTTTACCGCGCGGGCCATTTCCAGCTTCTGTGCAAAAGCCTTTTTCGAGCCGGCCAGCAGGTTGTTCACCTGCTCGTCGCTGGCCTGGAAGCTGATCTGGATATGGTCCAGGCCGGCCTTCTTGAAGTCGGCGATGCGCGCCTCGGTCAGGCCAATGCCCGAGGTGATCAGGTTGGTGTAGTACCCCAGCCTGCGGGCTTCGCCGATCAGCTCGGCAAGGTCCTGGCGCACCAACGGTTCACCGCCGGAAAAGCCGATTTGCGCGGCGCCCATTTCCCGCGCTTCAGCCATGACCTTGAACCACTGTTCGGTGCTCAGCTCCTGGCCCTGGGCGGCGAAGTCCAGTGGATTGGAGCAGTAAGGGCACTGCAGCGGGCAGCGGTAGGTCAGTTCGGCCAGCAGCCACAGCGGCAGGCCGACCTCGGGCGTGGGCGGCAACTCAGGCGAGGACGATCCAGTGTTCGGCACGGGCCACCTCCATGAACTGCTCGATGTCGTCCGCCACTTCCGGGACACCGGGGAATTGCTGTTCGAGTTCGCTGATGATCGCTGCCACGTCACGCTGGCCGTCGATCAGGCCACCGATCAGGCTCGCGCTGTCGTTGAGCTTGATCATGCCTTCGGGGTACAGCAACACATGGCCCTTTTGCGCCGGCTCGTACTGGAAGCGGTAGCCGGGGCGCCAGTTGGGTACCTGGTTACGGTCGAAACTCATAGGGTGATTCCCTTGTGCCACACCCGTTCCTGGGTGACGGAGTGATAGGGCGGGCGGTTCAGTTCGTAGGCCATGCTCATGGCATCGAGCATACTCCAGAGGATATCCAGCTTGAACTGCAGTATCTCCAGCATACGCTCCTGGCCCGCACGGGTGGTGTAGTGCTGCAGGGTAATCGCCAGGCCGTGCTCCACATCGCGTCGAGCCTGGCCCAGGCGGGTACGGAAATACTCATAGCCGGCGGGGTCGATCCACGGGTAGTGCTGCGGCCAGCTGTCCAGGCGTGACTGGTGGATTTGCGGGGCGAACAGCTCGGTCAGCGAGCTGCTGGCGGCTTCCTGCCAGCTGGCGCGGCGGGCGAAGTTGACGTAGGCGTCCACGGCAAAGCGCACGCCAGGCAATACCAGTTCTTGCGAGCGCAATTGGTCCGGGTCCAGCCCGACAGCCTGGCCCAGGCGCAGCCAGGCTTCGATGCCGCCATCCTCGCCGGGCGCACCATCGTGGTCGAGCAGGCGCTGGATCCACTCGCGGCGCACTTCGCGGTCCGGGCAGTTGGCCAGGATCGCGGCATCTTTCATCGGGATGTTGACCTGGTAATAGAAGCGGTTGGCCACCCAGCCCTGGATCTGCTCGCGGGTGGCGCGGCCTTGATACATCGCCACGTGGTACGGGTGGTGGATGTGATAGTAGGCGCCCTTGGCGCGCAGGGCCTGCTCGAATTCGGCAGGGGACATTGGCAGTGCGTCGCTCATTCGGCTGGCTCCTGTAGAACGATTATCTGGCCTGGCACATCTCCCTCCCTCGTGGGAGCGGGCGTGCCCGCGAACACCGGCGAAACCGGTGCCATAGACCGTGTTGGCTTTTTCGCGGGCATGCCCGCTCCCACAGGGTCTGGTGTCGCCTCACAGACTGTTTTACAACTCGATGCTCATGCCATCGAAGGCAACTTCGACGCCCCGGCGCAGGACTTCGGCGCGCTCGGGTGAGTCTTCGTCGAGAATCGGGTTGGTGTTGTTGATGTGGATAAGTACCTTGCGCTGGCGCGGGAAGCCGTCGAGCACTTCCAGCATGCCGCCAGGGCCGTTCTGGGCCAGGTGACCCATCTCGCGGCCGGTGCGGGTGCCCACGCCACGGCGCTGCATTTCGTCGTCTTCCCACAGGGTGCCGTCGACCAGCAGGCAGTCGGCACCGTGCATCATCGCCAGCAGCTTTTCGTCTACCTGGCCCAGACCCGGGGCGTAGAACAGCTTGCCGCCGGTGCGGGTGTCTTCGACCATCAAACCCAGGTTATCGCCCGGGTGCGGGTCGAAGCGGTGTGGCGAATAAGGCGGCGCGGCGCTGCGCAGGGGGAAGGGGGTGAACTTGAGGTTGGGGCAGGCGTCGATCACGAAGCTGCCTTCCAGCTCGATACGGTTCCACTGCAGACCACCGTTCCAGTGGCTGAGCATGTTGAACAGCGGGAAACCGGTGGTCAGGTCTTGGTGGACCATGTCCGTGCACCACACCTGATGCGGGCAGCCTTCGCGCAGGCTGAGCAGGCCGGTGGTGTGGTCGATCTGGCTGTCTAGCAGGACGATGGCGTTGATACCGGTGTCGCGCAGTGCCCGGGCTGGCTGCATCGGCGCAAAGGCCTGCAGTTGGGCGCGGATATCGGGCGAGGCATTGCACAATATCCAGTGCACACCGTCGTCGGAAAGGGCGATGGATGACTGGGTGCGCGCCGTTGCTTTCAGGGTGCCATCACGGTAGCCCTTGCAGTTGACGCAGTTGCAGTTCCACTGCGGGAACCCGCCACCGGCGGCGGAACCGAGAACCTGGATGTACATGGCCACTCTCTATGCAGAAACCGGATCGGAAAAACGAAAACGCCCCGGCAGGCCGAGGCGTGAAACCCTAAGCCTGGCTTAGCGGTTAGCGAAGTACATGGTGACTTCGAAGCCGATACGCAGGTCAGTGTATGCAGGTTTGGTCCACATGGAATTACTCCTTCCGAATGAGGGTTGGGTTGTTCAGCTACTACTTGGGTACCGCCATGCGTTGGCAGTTCCGTGAAAACGGGATTGCGCTATCTTACAAGAAAAATTTGAACCGGAAGGTTAATTATTCGAGAAGCGCCGTTGCAGTTCGCGTAATAATCATCGATTTTCGCCCTGCCAGGAAGTGTCTGGCGCGGCAGCGTTGGCCAAACATAGCCAAGCGGAACCTGGGTCGAGCAGGTCGCTCAGCAGGTGGTCCAGATCCGTCTGCCGCGTAGTCAGGATAGACCTGCGCAGCACATCCAGCCGATCGGCTTGTGTGGCCAAGTGTGTCTGCCACGCCCATTCGGCGACATCGGCATCGGCCATGGCGGGCTCGTCGAATTGCCCAGCCAATGCCTGGCGAGCGGCCGGGTCAAGGGTGACGCCATGGCGCAGCAGGCTGAGCAGGTGGTCGAGCACCTGTGCCTGTGCGGTGTGGGGGGATTGCACGCCGAACAGCAGCCCACCGACACCCTCGATCTGACGAAAGGCGCTGAACACCGCGTAGCCGAGTTGCAAGTCTACCCGCAGGCGCTGGTAAACCGGCCCTTGCAGCAATTGGGCTAACAGGCGGCCTGCGGCTTCTTTGGCCGCAGGCAACGGGCAGAACAGCAGCAGGGCATGTTCGCTGCCTGGCACGTGGGCATGCTGCCAGCGGTGGTTGGCCCATGATGGCAGGGGGCTCGGCCGCGAGCCTTGCCCAGGGCACTGCAACAGCGCGGTACCCAAAGCGTTTAGCGCGGTATCCTCGAAGCCTGCAGCCATGCCATGCCACTCGGTGTGCAGCCACAGGCTGTCAAGTTGCTGCTGGGTCAGTGTGCAGGCAGGCACCACTGCGGGCACGCTGCCCCTTACTGCGTCTGGCAGTTGCTTGAGCAGGGCCCTGATGGGGATCAGGGCCGGGGGCTGCGCCGTGCAGGGCAGCCAGCAACTGGCAGGTGGCTTGAGCATCAATGCCAAGGCTTGTTCCACTGCCCGCAGCACTGCTGCTGGCAGGCCGGCGCAGCGCAACTGCCAGTATTCCCCGGCACTGCTGTACTGCAACTGCACAGAGGCGCGGTCACAACGTTCCTGCAGTGGCGCCAGGGCCTGTTCCAGCACACGCTCTAACGGCTGGCGCAAAGGTGAAGGTACATGCCAGCGCAGGTACAGCGCTGCGAATTGGCGCGCTGGCGGGAGCTGGTCACTGATCTTCATCGCTGCCGGCAGCGGCTGCGTCTTGGCATGGGGCAGGTCAGCCTTCAGCAATGGGTCGACTGGCAAAAGCTGCCAATCGCCATGGTCGCCACCTGGCAGACTTTCGAGCAGGGCGCCAAGCGCCTGCAACCCTTGTGTATCCAGCTTGGCGAACGGCTGGCCAGTGCTGTCCCGGCGGGCCAGCTCGAGCGCGCTGGCACTGTGCGCACGGCTGCGCTGCAGCAAGCCGAATTGGTGGTTCAACTGTTCGCGGTCGGCCTGACGGATGAACTTGAACCAACCTTGCAGCAGGGCGCTGGCTTCGTCCGGGCAAGCGTCGGCACTGAGTTTCAGGTCAAGGTGCCACAGCAGCTGACCGGCGAACGCATACAACCTTTCGGCCGTGAAACGTTGTAGCCAGCCACGCTCGCGCAGCGCGCCCAGCCAGGTACCTGGGCGGCTGTCTTCCAGGTAAGCGAACAGCAGTTCCAGGGCGTGCTCGGCTCCGCTGGGGAGGCCTTGGTGAGTGAAGGTCAGAGAGCTAGCGATTGCTGGCAGTGGCGGCGGCAGCATTTGCGGCACGCGCTCACCTGCAGCGAACAGTTCGGCATGCTGCCGGGCAAGGCGTTCAAGTTCATCCAGCGGCTGCGGCCCGCAAAGGCTCAAGCAGATCTGGCCGCCTTGGTAAAAGCGTTGATGAAAGCCCGCAAGCGCTTGCTGGAAAGCCGCGTCGTGCAAGGCCAGGGTGTATCGATTGCCAGCATGAAAAGCGCCCAGTGGATGCTTGGCTGACACTGACTGCAGCAAGGCGAACTGCTGTTGGGCCGATGGATTGCGCGACCAGGCGATGAATTCGGCATGGATCACTTCGCGTTCACGGCGTTGGCGTTCGATGCCCAGATTCGGTTCTGCCAGCATTTGGCACAGGCGCTCGAGACCGCCACCGAGCGCGTTGGGTGGCACCTCGAAGAAAAAGTCGGTGGCGCGTTCGCGGGTGCTGGCGTTGACCTGGCCACCCAGGGCTTGCACGTAGCGCATCAGGCCGTCTTCCAGCGGGAAGCGCAGGGTACCGAGGAAGAACAGGTGTTCGAGGAAGTGCGCCAGGCCGGGCCATTTGGCAGGCGCGTCGTGGCTGCCCGCGTGCACCCGCAGTGCGGCGGCCGAGCGCTTGAGGCGAGGGGCGTGGCGCAGGGTCAGTTGCAAGCCATTGGCGAGGGTAAGTTGGCGGATGGCGTCAGGCATGGGGGCTCCGGTGGCTGCTTTCCATGCTAACCGATTTGTTCGCAGGCCCGGCCTTTTCGCGGGTATGGCGCTGGTATGAAAGGCAGCGCAGATCCCGTGCGAGCGGGCGTGCCCGCGAATGGGCCGCATAGCGGCCCCTGTCAGCCCTTACGCAGGTGCAGCTCCTGGCGCAAATCGGTCAGGTAGGGAAACGCCCTGCGCCCTTGTACCACCCGCTCATGCTCGAGCTCTGCCAACAACTGGCACTCATCCCGCCCGGCCATGGCCAGCAAGCTGCCATCCGGGCCGATGATGCTGCTCTGCCCGCAATACTGGATCTCGTCTTCCGCGCCGCAGTAGTTGGCATATACCAGGTAGCACTGGTTTTCCTGCGCCCGTGCCCTCACGGTCACCTGGCAGGTAAAGTCGTACGGCGTCATGTTCGCCGTCGGCACCAGGATCAGCTCGGCGCCGTCCAGCGCCAGGCGTCGGGCGTTCTCCGGGAACTCGATGTCGTAGCAGATCAGCAGGCCAACCTTCCAGCCTTCCAGTTCCACCACCGGGAAGTGGTCCGCACCAGGGCTGAACATCGAGCGGTCCAGTTCACCGAACAGGTGGGTCTTGCGGTAATTGCTCAGGCTGCGGCCATGCGCATCGATCAGCTGCACGCTATTGTAGATCGCCCCATCATCGCCGCGCTCCGGGTAGCCATAGACAATGGCGATACGGTGCGCCTGGGCGATCTCCACCACAGTCATGGCTGCCGGGCCATCGGCGGCCTCGGCCAGGCGCTCGACCTGGGCCAGGCCGATGTTGTAGCCGGTCAGGAACATCTCCGGGCACACCAGCAACTGTGCGCCGCGTTCGGCTGCCAGCTGCGCCTGGTGGAGCAGCCGTTGCAGGTTGCCGGGCACATCCAGTGGCTTGGGTGCGCCCTGGTACAGAGCGATGCGCATGGTGCCTCCTTGTCTCAATCCGCCAGGGCGATCGGCCCGATTTCGTTGAACACATCGCCCGGGCCGGGGTTGTCGGGGTGGGTGTGGCCACCAAAGTGGTTCATGATACCCCACACTGCATTCAGCGACGTCTGCACCGCGCCTTCAACCCAGGCGGGGGTCCATGACACGTCGTCACCGGCAATGAAGATACCGCGCTGCTCCGCCGGCATGTCCTGCTGCATGAAGTGCGCGTACATGCGCTGGTTGTAGCGGTAATGGCCCGGAAGCGCGCCTTTGAAGGCGCCGAGGAAGTACGGGTCGGCCTCCCAGGAAACCGTGATCGGGTCGCCGATGATGTGCCCGGCGATATCGGTCTTCGGGTAGATCTTCTTCAGCGCATCCAGGGCCAGTTGTACGCGCTTTTCCACCGGGTGCGGCAGCATCTTCAGCGCGTCGCTCATCCACGAGTACGACAGGCAGATCACCCCGGGCTTGTCGTTGCCGTTGTCGAACAGGTAAGTGCCGCGGGTGAGGCGGTCGGTGAGGGTCATGCTCAGCAGGTCACGGCCGGTTTCCGGGTCCTTGTCCTTCCAGAATGGGCGGTCGACCATGACGAAGGTTTTCGACGACTGCATGTAGCGGGTACGGTCCAGGGCCATCCACATCTTTTGCGAGAACAGCGATTCCTCGCAGTCGATCTGGGTGGTCAGCAACCAAGTCTGGCAGGTGGCGAGTACTGCGCTGTAGTGGCGGGTATCGCCCCAGTTGTCGGTGACCGCCAGGCGGCCATCGGCGGCGCGGGCAATGCGCTTGACCCCGGTACGTGGTGCGCCGCCATGCAGCGTGCTGAGGCTGGTGCCCTCCGGCCAATGCACGCAGCGTTCCGGTACGTGGCGCCAGATGCCTTGTGGCACTTGTTCCACGCCGCCGACCACCAGGTGCTGGTGGTCGTCGCAGTTGGTCATCACCACGCGGAAGATTTCCAGCATCGAGTTGGGGAAGTCCGAGTCCCAACCGCCGGTGCCGAAACCGACCTGGCCGAACACTTCCCGGTGCTGGAAGCTCAGCTTGGCAAAAGAGCGCGAGGTGGCGACGAAGTCGTAGAAGGTGCGGTCGTCCCACAGCGGCACCAGCTTGTTCCAAAGTTCCTTCAGGCGCGGTACATCACGGTCGCGGATGGCCTGCTGGATATCGGCGAACTGCGCACCGCTCTCCAGCGCATCGGCCCAGGCGTCGGCTACCTCATGAAACAGTTGCGGCAGGTCGGTGGGCTTCTCGGCGTAGTAGGTCTGGCCTTCCAGGTCGATCACCGTGCTGCCCGAAGCCGGGGTTAGCGGGTTGGGGAAGGGCTTGGTTTCCAGGCCCAGCTTGTCGACGTAGTGGTAGAAGGCGGTGGACGACACCGGGAAGCGCATGCCACCCAGCTCGGCAACGATCCCGTCAGTGCCATTGAAGGCTTGCGAGCGCAGCCGGCCGCCCAGCTTGGAAGCCTCGTACACCACCGGCTTGAGGCCCAGCTTCATCAGCTCGTAGGCCGCTACCAGGCCGGCGATACCGGCACCGACAATGGCCACCTCTTCCCCATGGCGCTCAGCCGGAATGCTGCCCAGGCCTGCCGGGTGTTCCAGCCAGTCGTCGAAAGCAAAAGGGAAGTCCGGGCCGAAAATGGTGATTGGCTTCTTGCCGTCGGCGGGGTGGCGGTTCTTCTTGTTCATGAAATGACCTTGCCAGAGAGGCTGCGCGAGGAGCGGAGCCTGAGTATAGGAGATGCCCGGCTGTCATTTTAGGGAGTGGGGTGTTCGTTATTAAGGTGCAGAGTGTTGTCTGAATGTAGTTAGTTTCGTCGTAATGATCAGGTTCATGTTCATTAAGACGAGGCAGGCGGTCGAGGTAATTCAAAAAACGCCCTGGCCCTTTGTAGGAGCGGGTTCACCCGCGAATGCGTCGGTAGATTCTCTGCCCTATTCGCGGGTAAACCCGCTCCTACAACCGGCTCCTGCCGTGAAATCTAGAACTGACCCACGCCCGCTAACCTCACCCGAGCGCCAGTTCGTTCAAAGCGGCTGTCCACGGTCCACCTTGCTGCTGAGAATGATCGACGTGGTGGTTTTCTCCACACCGTCGACACTGCCAATCTGGTCGAGCAACTGATCCAGCTGCTCGGGCGAGTCCGTACGCAGCCAGGCCACATAGTCGAATTCGCCGCTTACCGCACACAGCTGCTGCACCTGGCCCATGGCACTCAGGCGCCGCACCACGTCCTTGCCGGAACGCGGCTGTACCTTGATCCCGACATACGCCTGCAACCCGCCGCCTATCACACTCTGGCCCAGGCGCACGCCATAGCCGGAGATAACCTTGTTTTTCTCCAGCCGCTCCAGGCGCGAATTGACGGTAGTGCGGGCGATGCCCAGCTGGCGGGCGAGGGTGGCGACGCTTTCGCGGGCGTTGATCTGCAGCAGGGCGATCAGCTGGCGATCGATTTCATCCAGCGTGATGGAGCGGGCATCCGACATGGCGAGTCTCTACGTTTGGCCCGCTAGCCTAGCCAGCCTGTGCCAATCAGGGCAAGGCCAGGTGCAGTCGATCACCGTTGACGGCGTCGGCTTGGTACTTTGGGTTAGAACGGCCGCGCATGTCCGAAGGCTGCGTCTTCGACACTAATTCGGCATGATGAAGTGCTAGTTCAACGGGAACCTCAGCGTGAACCTCGACCACCTGCTCGAATGCTGGCGACTGGAAGTCTCCAACAAGAAAAGGCCCGGACGCCCTATCAGCCTGCTGTTCAACGTGCTGCGCCGCGCACGCAAGGACAACAAACTGCGTTTCCTCTTCGCCTATCGCCTGGCCCAGTACCTCGACGCCCGCGGCGGCCTTGCCCGGCGTCACGCCCGGCGCATGCAACAGCGGCTCAACCTCAAGTATGGGGTGGACATCGACATCGGCGCCCAGATTGCCCCCGGCCTGCGCATCGCGCACCTGCCGGGGGTGGTGATTACCCGGTATGTGAGCATCGGGCGCAACTTCTTCATCCGGCAGAACTGCTCGATTGGCATCAAGACCCTGGGGCTGGATGAGTACGCACTGCGCATTGGTGACAACGTGAGCATGGGCGCCAACAGTTGCATCGTTGCTGATCGCATCGACATTGGCGATGACGTGGTGATTGGCGCGATGTCGTTGGTTACGCGGGATATTCCGCCTGGCATGACCTTCTACAACCCACGGCAGGTCGAGATGCGTCCTGGAGGGGGTTAACCAACAGCGGTACATTTGTGGACGTTGGCAGAGGGGGTGGTGGAGCAGACTGAGAGGGTTCTTATGGGGTTGCCCATGGTTGATGGCCTCGCCCGATGGACTGGATCGTGCAGTGGTGCGGCCTTCTTCGTTTAGCCCAGGCGCCGCGCTAGTGATGAGCGCACCGAACGAATACGCAAAGGCTTGAGGCAGTTGGCTCTGTAGCCAGCTTCCTGGCGTCCGTAGTCACGGGGCAGGCCCAGGTTCATTCATGGGCTTGCTCATCTGTGAGCCGATTAGCGAGCATATTCGGCTCATTTTGTGAGCTGATAATGGCGGCTATTCGGCTCATTGTCTGATTCTCAAGCTAGGGTGTTTGGCTTGATGTATCGATAGGGCACCTTTCCGCGATTATCGGCGTGCTGGGTGATCGGCTTCTTGGTGGGGCTGATTTCGCTGAGATACCGTTTCAGCGCTACTTCCAAGGTCATGCGCTCGGCGCCGCTGCGCTGGATGTACACCGCCCCTGACCATTTATTTCTTGCAGGCATGAAAAAGCCGCGCAATCGCGCGGCTTTGTCGTATCTGGTGGGCCCACACGGACTCGAACCGTGGACCAAAGGATTATGAGTTGTGGCCTAACACCACAACACTAGGTAAATCTAAGCAAATCCAGGGAAATATACAACTGCTACAACTAATTGATTTTCATAGATTTATCAAATTTAGGTAAATCATGAGGCACTTGGCACTGTACCTCTGTTGTACCTTTTTCTACCTCATCCGCGTTAACGCAGTGTGTACCACGGGATGGATGAACTTCCCCCAGGGTGGCCTCTTGCAGGGCAAACGTCGATGCCACGGATGGTGAAGTGCGGAATGGAGGAGCTGCCCTCTGGATGCCCTCTCGCTGGGCAGATGTCACTGCCTCGGATCTGGTAGTGGGGTATGGAGGAGGTGCCATCAGGATGGCCACGAGCTGGGCAGATATCGGTTCCTCGAATTGAGAAATGGGGTATTGATGAGCTTCCTTCTGGATGCCCGCGGGCTGGGCGCAGTTCTGTAGCCATTGCTGATCTCCTTCTCATGGGTTTTGAAAAAGACTAGCCGTAGAGCTCCGTATCGCTAGTGATACGGAGCATATCCTATGTCTACTTACGTTGCTCTTGAGGATTGCCGGCAAGGGCTCGAGTGTAATCCAGGTCGTTAACCTTCACCGGATCGGCCTTGAGCCAGTAATTCTCAGAATTACAGTTGGTGCACATCAATTTTGTTCCATCTTCGTTCAGGGCGTACTTCGTTGATGAGTCTCTGGAGAGAAGCACCAGTTCATTGCCATCCACTTCGAAATTACGATCCGTCGAGATTAGTTTGTTCGCAGTGCTGTAAGTGAATGCCCAGTGTTTCACGCCTTTCTCAGGACTTATCGACATAATGAATAGAGAATCATCTTTATAGTGACGTTTAGCTACCCAGTCACCACTGAACTTAACCAGCTTTGCAGCTTCAGCCCTACGTTTCTCCTCTTCTCTTTCTGCCGCTTGGCGCTTCTCTTCTTGCGCTTTCAGCATCGAGTCCACGTCGTATGGCTCAGAGTTGAGTAGTGCCCAGTCGATCGGCAGCCGGATCGAGCGTTCGCTGCAGTTTAGACAGTTCAGTCCGCGCTCATCTTCAGCACGTTTGAACGTCAGATGTACATTCTCTTTAGACGAGTCCAACAGAAGCTTCTCATTCTTATAAGATACTGCGAAATCGGTCAAACCGCTGATTTCTGCTGTGGACTTATTTACAATGAAAAATTTGGCATTGTCACCAGTAATATTCAGCACTAGATGTTTTCCGTAAGGGCCATCCGTTCCGTAAGCGCCGCTAAAATCTTCTCCCCCGCATCCTGCCAGACTTCCAACGGCTACGAGTGCGGCTGCAAATTTCATCATGTGGTTCACAGACTAAGTCCTTTCATTGAGAGCTAAACGAATTAGAGTCTGGCCTGCAGGCGTGGCCAGATTGGTAACCCTAATTCCGCACCACGTGTGGCAGAAGCCGACCAGCACGCAGGGCGAGGCAGCTCTTGTAGAGCTCGCGATGGCATTTTGACATCAAAAAACTGACTAGTGCTAGCCGGTAGAACGAATAGGGATCGGGAGGAAAAGCAGAGGACTGAAGCGAAAAGAGGAGCCTCAGGCTCCTCATTCTTTACTCCCTATGGGGTAGGGAGAGCGGGGCTCTGAGGCCCCTTGCTAAAGGGAGGAGATCGTCTGTATTCAGATCGAACCGCCTCTCAGTACCTGCCACACGCAGCGACTACGCTGGATTTACCCCTCCGCCTCGTACGCTGGACCGGCCAAGCGAATAGAATCATAACGGCTGCTTCTCAGGTTTCCAACCCAAATTGTGCAGCCAACTGCCGGCGTTGAATTTCCTGGTCGGTATGCAGGTCTTCTCCCCAGCAGGATTCAGTCAGATGCTGGCGCGCCTCGTCGAGGGTCTCTCCCAGGATGGCCAAAAGGGCAGCCCTAGCGATTTCGTCGGTGCTGAGGAGGGCGATCGCACGCAGTTGGTAACGTTCGGGATCTGTCATTTAGGTATTCTCCGAGAGACGTTCCAGGCGTCTCGCTTCTTGCTGTAGGAATGTCAGCTCCGCTATCTCCGGATCGTTTGTCAGTGGGGGGTAGTGACGTTCGCCGAATAGCCCCTTCTTCGTGTAGGCCTTCATGTGTCCAGCCCAGTCTTCTCTATTTACGGGGGGAAGTCCCAAAGAATCCCTTTTCACTGCAACGTAGTAGCGGAGTTCCTTCAGGGCATAACGGATTTCGTAATGATTAGGGAGTGAGAGAAATCCAGACAGTCCATAGAACCGCTCTAGTCGGTCTAGGTAGCTCTCCTTTTTGATCCAGCAGTACCAGACGCAAACGCTACCTAGTTTGATGCGAGGATCTGACTTGTAGGTGCCATTTGGCTCTGCTCCTGGTGGGCTACAAGCACAGAGTGCTGCAGCTAAGCAGGTTGCTGATGCTAACTGAATAGCTTTCCTCATAATTGTTTCTTTTTCCTTCTTGCTCATGTCATTATCAAAGAGATCGAAACTCCAATCGGTAGGCCGATCATCACGCATATAAATACCTTTGCTGCCTCACGTTGCCCGATAAGCCAGCAAAACAATGCGAGACATGCTGTATGTACCCAGGACATTGCCGCCCAGAACAAAACTGGTGGATATGGTAGAGGAATGTATGAGTTTGCCATGTTGATCAAAACAATTGTCGGAATGACCAAGCAAAGCCAAGCGGCTACTATCAAGAGCCGAATCTTCATCCTAGGCCCTCCCCAGGTAGTCAACTGTTGGAGCAGGTAGTGAACTCATACGTCGTTCCAGCTCGCGCTCATGCAACCGCTGAACTTCAATTCCGATTCCTAGGCGCGAATTCACCTCGCCTAGCAGCAACTCAAGTTCCAAGTCGTCCAGCTCCGGAGCTGCAGGGTGAACGCCGGATAGACCTTGGCAGAAATACAGGGAGTAGCCGATTAACTGCGGGCGGAGGTATCTAGGGTCATCGTCCAGGGTCCAGTAGCGATGGCTGAGTCTCAACATGGCATCAAGTAGCCAACGCAAATCTCGCGGCGGGCTGTCTGCCAAGTCATGCTGTTGCTCTAGGAAATCGCTGTAAGTGGTACTCATGGTCAGGCTCCATTGGTTGGGAAGCCTGACCATCCCCCTGTTTGCGGTGTGCCAGAAGCTATCAGTCGTCATTTTTTTTCGGACGTCTTTTCTGGCTACGTGGAGTTCTCCCGGTGCTGAAACGACCCTCGTTTGCTGCCACTCCTGGAACCAAAGGGGGGATGGACGAACGTGCAGAAGTGTTGCCTGTTGAGGACCACCCACCGCCGGAACTGACCTCCTGCGCGGTTCGTACTTTCTGTTGTGTCCCCTGGTCAGCCACGGAGCTCCCTCCGCCGTCGCCTCCTCCCGAAGGGCCGCCAGGGTGTTTATTGTCGCTCTCCATTGCTGCGGACCAGCCTCGGGAAATGACGCGCATCGCGATCCCTGCCACTACGGAGGCCGCTTCGGGAATCGTGGTTGCTGCATTCTGGGCGGCAGCGCCCAGAGGCCCGACGACAACGCCTGTGATCTTCATCGCCATGAAGGCGCTCACAGGAAGGATTAGCGCGAATACCAGCAGCAGAGATCCTCGCACTAGATCTTGATCTGCACTGGCCCCTTGCCAACCGGCAACAGCAGCAGCCTGAGTTACAGCCACGCTGCCTATAGAGATTGACGCGGCGACTGTTACCAACTGGGCCATGATCACAAGTAAGACAGGGAACACCAAGAGGGACAGCCAATTGGTTAGGCTGGTAATGCCTCGGATGAGGGCCATCATCAGATAGATCGGCATGGTGGTGAGCACAAGCCATAGGAGGGCTGCACAGCCGGCAACATAAAGAGGTAAGAGCGTGTACAAATCAATGTAACTGGACAGCGATTTGATTAACTGCAGACCGGTTACTGAGCCGGAGACTAAGTCCGACCACAAACTACTTTCTGCTTTTCCATCATTGAGGGAGCGGTTTATGGTCCGTTGCAGGGCTCGAGCAGCCCCTACCACACCGCTATTTGTATTTGCTGATTGACCATCGGAAGCTTTGCTTCCAGTCTCGACGAGGGCGTTATACGCCTGCTCGGCACCAAGTTGTGCGACTTGGTATGCCTCATAGCAGTTGCTTGGCGAGAATCCTTGAGCGGTTGCTTTCCCCTCGGATTCTTTCCATGCCTGAGCCCGTTTTTCCATTGCTGATGCTAACGCACCAGGTGCATCGCCAATTGAGAGGTAGTCGGGGGTGGTCCCTTCTTCGCCACGATACGCCCCGAGCCAATACCCTTTTGTTGGCAACTTATATGGCGATTGACTTACGAAAGGGTCATTTTTCTCCTTGAGAGCTGCAATGCCGGCAGCTCGGCGTCTCTGGATCGTGTTCAGATCGAGAACGTCTAACCATTGATAGGGTGTAAATCGGATGTGCCAGGCTTTGGATAGCTGTGCCATCAGTCCGATGTCGGAGTCTGGCATCCCCAGCCCACCACCACCCATGAGGCCAACAGCGTGATATGCCTCAATAGGCACAGCGTCCTGGGCCTTTTTGAACATTTCCGGTGACGGGTTGCACTGCGCATTGTAGTCCCGGATGAGTCTCGCCAGATCAGTATTCGCGAACTGCGATGCGGTCCGCTCAACAGCCGAGTCAGTGACACTTTGCGCCGGCAGAAACTGCCCCGCGTCGCTAAATCGTTCGTCCAGGGCGCGCTGCATGGCAGTGCTGAAAATTTTTTGTATGGAGAATGCCAGCGTTGCGCCGTGGGCGGTTAGGTTGACTGAGTCGACAACTGTTCCTGAGGGTAGTGTCAGCTTCTGAGGCTGCAGCCCCCAGCCAACGGCTAACAGCACTAGAGCACCAGACAGAACGCCTTGTCGCATTGTGTTCTGACCGAGCACTCCAATCAGCACCATGATGAGCATGATTGCGGCGCCACTGACAAATAGAGAGCCAGTGGCATGACCTATGGCGATCATCAGCGGGCTAGTGGCAACGATTAGCTGTTCTACGACGCCGCTGAATGTGGAGAAGATCCAGTCGAAATTTCGGAGTGACTCAGCGTCCATCATAGG
This sequence comes from Pseudomonas sp. YQ_6, assembly GCF_043103245.1. Classification (NCBI taxonomy): domain Bacteria; kingdom Pseudomonadati; phylum Pseudomonadota; class Gammaproteobacteria; order Pseudomonadales; family Pseudomonadaceae; genus Pseudomonas; species Pseudomonas sp. YQ_6. The sequence goes on along the minus strand of NZ_JBICJR010000038.1, from coordinate 66,681 downwards.
GCCCTCCACTGCTCGGGTAGCAGCCAGCAGATCAGCGCCACGCCGAGCACGAAGGGGGCTACGACGCCTACAGTGCCCCAGGCCTCATATCCGAGCAGGGTTCCGGGCGCGAGTCCAAATGTGATCAGGTGTGCGATGCGCGTGCGGTTACGCCGCGAGAGCAGGCGGTCGGCGTGGATGCCAGGCTTGGTGCTAACACGATAAAGGCCCAGAGCGATCAGGGGCACCAGGATCAGTATTTGGAAATTGTCCATTGAGAATTCCTGCGAGGTTTGCGCGACCAGCAAAACGCAGGTGTTAGACGGATTCCAGCCAAAATAGGGGGCTGAATTTCGCCTATGGTAGGAGGGGGAGAGCTTGTAAGATTCTGACTTGGTGCACGGGCTCACACGTTGCGAGAGCCCGTGCTGAACGGATCAAACGAGCACCCTACCTACTAAAATGGCGATCAGATCAGGATCGAGGGGGCCCACGATAGGTACGGGAGTGGTGTCGAGCATCACCAACCAATATGGCGCCCGCTCGACGTTTACCTGATGATGCTCCTGCCAGGATTTCTGGGTTTCCTGCATGCCTATCTGGTTGACCAACCAGGCATCATTCAGATCGACCTCACCGTGCTCGTCCGCGATGGCGCAGAGCTTACTTGCCTCCGAAAGGAGGCGACCTGCATCGGGTTGGTTGATCCCATATTGTGTGGCGATTTTCTCAACCTGAGTTTCATTCATTGGATGCTCCTATTGGCCAGTTGGTACCTCATGCCTAAAGAGCACGCTGGGGGATTGGACTCCAGTCAAACCCTAGGGCTGGAATTCCGACTTATCCGCGGGTAGATCCCAGATAAGAGTTCGTGATTGAAATGCGGCCATGGCCGAGTTCCTCCGTGATGATTTGGCGGGCATCTCGATCATCAAGCCCTGCGGAAGTAAGCCCTTCTGGAAGCTGGGGTATTGGCCGTATCACTTGTCCAAACCACCCGTTTTCTCCGCCAACAAGATGAGCTTGTGTCGACAGGGTTCGTTGTACCGCTGGGCACTGTCTCCCTGTCAATTGAAGGTATCGAGTCTGTGCGTAGAGGTGGCGCAATCCATGGTTTTTATGGAGCCCGGCTGCATTGGTTTGGTATTCATACCGTTTGAGCTGCTGCGCGTACGAGAGGTGAGCAGGGATTAGGCTTGAGGTTCCGCAGAAGTCGTGTAGCTCGCGGAGCAGTGCTTTCTGCTCTGGAGTCCGAATCAGGATTTCTCGAGCCCTGCCCCCTTTGCACCAGGAGGCCGCCAGAGCAATGCGATCGGTCCCTCTGTCTGCTTCCGCGACCCGGAATTTAATTGACTCCTCGCGACGCAGACCGAACTCGGCCTGGAGACGAAGGCTGAACTGGATATGGCGGTCATGTACCTGCTGTAGAGCCCCTACAGTCAAAGCGGTAGCACGGGATTCGCGAGCAATGTACTGGCGACGTTCGATACCGAGGTCATCATTTCTCAACCCGGCAACGCCGGGCCGGCCGGCCTTCTCGCAGGCCCAGCGCAGATGCGCCATCCGGTTTTTTATCGTGGCGGGGCTTAGGCCGTCACCTTTCCATTTACCTACCAAGGCTCGTAGGTGCTTTTGGGCGACACGATCAGCACGTAGGTTCCTATAGCCAAGTTCTCGGAGCTGTCGTGCCGATAGGCTGAGGGTGGCCCGTCGTGCTGATTGCGTGGAGAAAGAACCGTCGCGATTGTGTTTTTGTGTCTGCACCCAATCCCATTCGAGTTTGTCCATAACCATCGCTCAGTGAATATCTGAAGCAAGGTCAACACATTGACCCGGCCCGTTCCATTCAAAGGCTAGGGCTGAAATTCCGTCCAGATATCGGGCGGCCGCAACGTCGAGGATGAGCGGTAAGTGTTAGTTCCTGTCCCAATCACTGAGTGAAGGGAGCTGGCCAAGGCCAGGATCGGAACGACGTTGCTAATGACCTAAGGAGGTCGCCGTAACGAGCGGACTCGGAGAGTCGCGGTTACGGAGTTGGTGCGCTCAATCCCAGGGGACGAGCTGCAACCAAATGCACGCTGAGCCGGTGCAATGCCGTGTCCACAACGACAGCCTGACCGAGGTCAGTTGGAGGGTCACCCTACGGTGGACCACGTAGAGGCGGCTCGTCTGAGCCGATGTAGTTTTCGCGCCTACAACGACTCAGTTTTACGTCCAGAGCTGGACGACCCTCAATTTCACGAACAACAGCCGAGGGCTCTGTTGATCGCCTGGCGTGACGCCACCAGGAGTCGGGCGATGAATCATCGCTACCAGGTCGCCAACCCTGGAGCGTTTGCCGCCTCTGATGAGTGAATTCACAGATCAGAGGCGGCGACGATGCAGCACCAGAATTGCTGGCTGGCTGCACCATCCCCCGCAACCGGAACCGAAATTTCCGATCCGGTTAACGGTGAGAATTAGGGGCCATCACGTGGCCGTCACCAGAAAAACATATCCAATAAGTCGAAGCAAGCCAAAAGGCTGCTCTGAAAATAAAATCGGCTGTAAGCCTCGCGCAGCGGGGCTTGCAGCCTGAAAGGCGAGCCTCAGCGGGTGCATAAATGCACCCGCTTTTGGGCCCGCTTTGCGGGCCTACGCTCTGCGTCACTACCTAATGGTAGTGACGCAGAGCTATCACCCCCCCTGCCACGTTCCGGCAAAAAGCACCCAAAGCGCCCCAGACCCCCCCAAGAGGTTCCCTTCCCTGGCCTTTCACGTCGTTTAACGTCTCAAAGGGCCACGGCTAAAAATGCCCTTTTCCGCCTCTTTCCGTCATTTGCCTCCCTAGACAGCACCCAAACGTTCCCTTTCCAGCCCCAAACCGCCCTGAGCCAAATGAGTGTTTTAAGGCCTTTCAAGTAATTTCAGCCATTGTTTTTGGTTTGAATGTTAGGCCATTCCCCTGCAGATTCACTTGATACAAACAGCGAGGGTGCAAATTATGAGATCTCACTGGCTGGGAGCAATCTGCATTGCGCTAGGTCTCACAGGATGTCTTGATGATCGACCGGTCGAAGGTGTATTTGAGAGCACGCCTTCATGGCGGGAAGGGCGCGTTCTGCTTAATTTAACTAACGGCCATGCAGTCATGATCTGGCTCGACACTGACCAGAGAGAGGTTCGGAGGCAGGAGTTCACTGTTGAGCCTTGGAGTGGAGGAGAGGGACTACAACTAAATGGCTCTGATCATTTTGTACTAACTTGGAATGGATCTAGGTGGTTTAGCTGTTTAGGGTGTGCAGCCCACATTCCGTATGACTGGAGTCTACGAACAGAGAATTGGCCACCTATGAAAAGCTAATAGGTTTAAAAAGCCGACGTCATCTACCAACCAAGATGACGCCGGGGCTTAGATTCCAGCGGCTACGATTTAGAACCTTGGGCAACAGTGCAGAGGTCTACGATCATTGCAGCTGAGAGCTTGTGATGTTTCAGTTGCTTTTCTACTGACCTAGCGTCATTGAAGCCACCTGTAGTAGTCAGTGACACTGAGTATGCACGAACTGCGTCCCTGAGCTTTTTCAGTCCAGGCTCGTTCACGATCCGTATATCCGAATGAGGCGAGGCTGCGTGCTCAAAAATCGTCTTAGGGTGGATCATTATTGGCGTCATGGCGCACGTCTGGTCATATTTCTCTGTGAACCAAACGATCGATCCATTGAGCTGGTTAGTATCCCCTTTGGAGATTTTCGGAGCAGAGACCGCACCGCTCTTACACTCGATGACTAGGTATTTCAGTCCGCCTAGTGCCCAAAGGTTATCCGGGCCGCGGCCGATTTGATCTTCAGGTCGTTGTGAGCCAAAGCCCAAGAAACTACCTAAATCGGCCATGGCGGCCTCAAACCGTTTAGATCCTTCCTCACCCCACTCTAGGTCGTCTAGCAATCCATTGACCCAGATTATCAGGTCATTACCCTCGAGGAATTTCTCCATGAAGCGTACTGCTGAAGCTGCCTGGCCCGCAGCTGGAGCGCTGAGCTTCGTGTAGGTAGCTCCGGCAATAGGCTTCAATAGGCGTGAATTATGGCTTAGGGCTGCCATTTGAATTTCTTGCGCCCCCGCCGGATCGGTAAAATTCGTGTACTCAGCAAGTTGCTGCTTTAAGTAGCCTTTAAACTTGGAGTCGGTGGTTCCGTTTACGGCGTTTTGTGTTTTGTTTGTTGCAATGTCGTGTCTTCCTACACGCACCGCATCGAAGGCCTCACGGAGCATTACCTGATTTTCATCAAGGTTTCCACCCTCGACTGGTGGCGCATTAACTACAGCATTCCTTCCAGCCTGCACCCACTCATCGTCCTGCTTTAGGCATAGATCTAAGATTGGCTTTAGTTCTTCGATAGGTTTTCCGCGTATCTGCGCCGTTACCTCTTTTCCTAGGGCAATTTGGGCTCGCGTGGCAGATGAAAACATTTCCTCAGCATCAGGCTGATGAAGTCTTTGAGTTAATCTTCCACCCAGCAATAGGACTACGCAATGATCGTCGCTTGATCGAACGCCACGCCCCATGCCTTGCTCAATTCGTTGAACTTGACGGACTAGTTGCCTTTTGGTCCCGTCTAGAAGAAGCATCTCCAGACGTTCACCTAAACCATATACCTCGGGAAGTCCGTCTATGACGAGTAGTTCGCAGGCAGTTCCAGGTAGGTCAATGCCGTCGTATTTGTTTATCAATACTGTCAGACCTACATGGCAGCGCTTTAGACGCTCAACGCCTTCTCGAATGTTATCTTTATCTAGGACCTGGTCTGCGACGTCCTCCCAGAAACTAACTCTCTGCTTGGATGGAACAATAACTACCACGTTAAGATCTTCTGATACTTCAGCCACAAGGGCCTTGATCTGTTCCGCTGAGTAGTCAGGGTTTATCTCCTGGGGGGCGAGGATCATTCGATCCCCGATATCACCGCCTCCCTTGGGCCTGATTGGCTCTGCAACTTCTGACGCCTCAGCTTTAAAGTGATTTACCAGTATTGTGTCATCTGCGAGAGTCGCCGTCATATAGATACGTCTTTTCGCAGAATCGAACGCCGGGATTCGGTCAATCGGAACAAACCGAGGGGCGATCTCAAGCCGTCCTCCTCCAAAGACACAGGTGCATAGTGGGATCGAATCGCTTAATAACGGCCAGTTCCACTCGAGTTCGTTACCGCTTCTGTGGCTATGAAGAAGAGCTAGAACTTTGTCCTGATGAGCTTGCCAGGCCCAGTATGGTACGGTCATCACTATAGAGGGATCTGCAGCTTTGATATCGAGCAGCCCTGATGGTGACTGTGCCTTTAAGTCTTCCCCGAAGAGCTCCAGAAGCCCGTCATACACAGGGCTGCCAGCTTTAGATTTTATCGAGAACTGGTCATGCACAACGCCCAAGCACGCATGAGCGTCATCAATCACTATGCAGCCGATGGGGATTTTTTTCTCGCCAACTCCAAACACGGAGCGTCCGTTGAAAAGCTTGTGTACATTGGCCACCAAAATGGCGCGCCCTGCGATGAAATCGGGGTCTCTTTCATCATCAGTGGCAGCAATTCCCAGAGCTTCAGCCTCTGCTAAAACCTGTGCAACAAGGAAGCTGTCGGGAGTTATGTAAACAGCGGGCTTAACATTTTCATTGAGTGAGCTTTGAAGGCAGAGCAGCCCGACCACTGTCTTCCCACCTCCCGTATTCATCTTAAGCGTCAAATCCCGGGCGGTCCGGCGAGCGTACCAGGCGTCAAGAACGTCTGACTGCTCATCAAGCGGGCGCCTGAAGCGTCCATCCCTCTTGAGGGTGGTGAAAATTTTTCGCGGATCTGTTTGTTTTGAAGCTGTCCCGGCGTTCAGCTTTCCGAAATCTAAAGCCATTTACCTCTCCATAGTAATCGTCTTTTGAGCCTACCCTACATTATTCGATGGGCCCGCTATTCGGTAGTGGCTATTTGATGTAGGACGAGGTTTCCCCCCAACGCCTCAACCTGAGGAACCGCTACGGCGGGGCTTTGAGCTAGTTAAAGATCTATTTGTTAAGAAACGCGCGCGCGCGTTAGGGCGGAGCTAGTCGGGCGGAAACGCAATGAGCGTGGGGGATGTACAGTAGCCGTCGTGTGTGAAACGACGAAGCAATCGTGGGTGAAACGACGTGTCTTTCCACAGGATTTCGTGTGTGAAACGACGAGGCGAGTATGTGTGAAAAGACGATACTATCCACAGCCTGCTCCATCTGCTCGGGGCTATAAAGCCTCATGACCTACCCTGATTTTGCTGAGGTTGAAGAAGGTTACTCTGTCCTTTCCGCTCAGCTCCAATCGGTATCCAGGAAGGTTATTTTCTGCTTGGATGGCACGTAGCTGGCGCCGGAATTCTGGAATTTGAGAGTGACTGCCGGCTCTCCCCCTTAGCAACTCAAGGCCAATGCTCCACTGCCCCTTATATCCGCACTGTTTACGTGCAATCTCGTAGAGCCGTCGGGCCAGGGGAGATCGAAGCTCGAAATAGGCTGGATCGAGGGTTAACACTTCAAGCGAGCGAACGGCGCTGAATAGCCATTCAGATAAGGTGATGTCGATTGCGACCATCCGGGTGTCATTAGCGGATTGTTCCACAATTCGCCATTGATCTATGAGCCCGAACCCCTCTCTGAATCGCTGACCACCCGACTGAATATTGGTCAAGATTTTCGTGCAGCTAAGCCGTTCCAGCGCCTCTCTCAAGCGTCTATAGCCATCCCCGCTAATTTGGCGGTTGGTGGCCACAAGGAGGTCATATGCTCTGAATCTGACGGTACGATTTCTTGCGTCCGCCCTGCCTCGATTGCGCCCTTCTACGAGCTGGCTGATCACAAAAATCAAGATGTCTTTATCGTGCTGTGTAGCCCGTCCTAGAACTGATGGAACCACTTTGATGTACGATTTTTCGTCCTTGCTCCGCCATTCCCAAACGTTTCTATCCGGCTTGGTTGAAAGCGAGAAGATCGGCGCCTGAAGGCTGTGACCGTCACATTTGAGTGGAAGGTCGAACATATCTGCTAGGAAAAATTCGCGATTCTCACAGTTCTTCTCAATCGCCCCCAAAGGAGCTTCGATCGACGCTTGGGTGGGGAGCCGATCCTTAACATGCGGAACGACTTTTCCACGTCGTAGGCGGCTTTCTTCCAGGCGTGCTAGCGCCTGATCTACTTGCACGGGCACGTTACGAGAGCGCCGCAGCCAAATCGGTTGCCCGGAAGTAGACTTTCCGGCCAATTTTCACTCGAGCAATGTTGAGTTGGTCGGACAGCGGGCCGGGACGGCTCAAGGCAACAGACAGGCTTTTGGTGGGGCGGTGCAACAGTTCGGCCAGTTGCTCCATGGATAGAAGCGGACCGAAGCGAGAAATGAGCTGCTCCTCGAGGGACATGGGGTATCTCCGTTTTTCTTGATACCCAAATAGTGGAAATGCAGTGCCCCTTTTCTGGGGGCAGGCTGGCGTAGCGAGGGACGGGGCACGACTCTGGGGGAGTAGTGCGGTTGTATAGCTCCTTGGCAGATAGCGAGCCCCTAAAGGTGGGAGCCTCTAGGGGAAATTTCGACTACTTTCGCATGCTAAACCGGAAATCCAGGCAACTAGTTCTGCTGGATGCGATCCAGCTTAGAAACGAGATCCTCCGCTCGAAGATGCGTGTAACGACGGACCATTTGCATGGACCTATGGCCGGATATAGCTGAGACCTCTTGGTCAGATAGCCCTCCTTCAACAAGGCGACTAACGGCCTCATGGCGCAGATCGTGAAAGCGTAGGTCTGCTAGACCGAGACGCTGTTTGATCAAGCCCCACGTCTTGGTGAAAGCATAAGGACGTCGTTTATGGTCCTTGCCAGGCTCACCGAAGAACACCAGGTTACAGTCCGCTGGGCGCAGAGGATTTTCCAGGGCCAGCCTAAAGGCTTCTGTGGCGAGCTTGGTAAGTGGTACGGTGCGGGCGCTGTTGTTTTTGGTATCGGAAAGACGCGCAACGCGCTTTTTCAGATCGACCTGATGGCAAAGAAGGCCAGTGATTTCTGATGAACGCATGCCGGATTCCAGTGCGATGCAAACGATCCAGCCCAGCATAGGGTTGCTGTGATTGTTCACGGCAGTCAGAAGGCGTCGCTCCTCATCCTGGGACAAACGCCTGTCCCTACCTTCGCCTGGACTCGGTTTGCGAATGTTCAGGACTGGATTGAATGTCAGGCCAAGCCCCCATTCTTGGATCGCTATTGTGAAGAGGTGGCTGAGCAGAGCCAGCTCAAGTCTGACAGTGTTATTGCTGGTTGGGCGTTTGCGCTTGGTAAGGGAGGCAAGCCGAGTGTCGCGGTAGTCGGCAATGATGTCTGCAGAGAGGGCTGCGAGGGAGTATTTTCCCAAATGCTGAATTAGTTGTTGCGCTTTGGTGGCCTCGGCCTTCTGCGTGGTGGGTTTCTTCGTGGGAGTGACCTCACGAAGATAGCGGCCCAGAGCTTTCTCAAGCGTCATGCGCTCGGAACCGCTGCGCTGTATGTAGACGCCACGTACCATCTCGTCTTCTGTGCGACGAGCCCAGTCCTCGGCGTCGCGCTTGGTTCGGAAGGTCTTGGCGTTCGTTGGCCAGCCGGTTTTGCGGATAACCGCTTTCCAAGTGCCGGCAGTGGTCTTGACGATTGTGGCCATCAGGTTGGAGCTCCAAAGTTAGGCTGGTTTAGCAACTGCGCTGAATAGCGGTGGAGTCGACGTTTCCATCAACCGTGGTTCAGTGCTGTGTTTCCTAACAGTGGAAAGGGAGTGCCCCTAATGAGGCTCCTCCGGTCCTGAGGGGATCAGATGGACGCTTTGGAATAAATCCCAACCAGGGTGAACCAATATCGCTGGGCTGGATGAAGATGTTCCACGCGATATTGCCTTCGGCTTGGTATGCCAGGTCCTCGGCTTTGCTCTTGGTTGGTAAGGTATTGGGGGAGGTGGGGCAGCCAGCTTCACTGAGAAGGGCATTCCCAATACAGGCGAGTGTTTTGACGTTCGTGGGCATCTGAGAGGACTCCAAAGGTAGGCTGGCGTGCCAGCGCTGTACCGTTTTCGTACCTTTGGACCAAAGGACTGATCCGAGTGCCACGACCGTAGAAAGCACAAAGCCGCGCAGGACGCGGCTTTGAAGGTGGTGGGCCCACACGGACTCGAACCGTGGACCAAAGGATTATGAGTCCTCTGCTCTAACCGACTGAGCTATAGGCCCTCAGTAAGTGGGCGGATTATAACGAGGGTTTCGCACCTGTGCCATCTGAAAGATCCGATAGTGCTATGCGAAGAAACGCGGCTGCGAATTCCTCTGGGGGTAGCGGGAGGCTGACGATGTAACCCTGGATCTGCTCGCAGCCCTCGGCCGCCAGAAAACGTTGCTGGGCCTGGTTCTCCACGCCTTCGGCAATGATGGTCAACTGCATGCTGCGGCCCAGGGCAATGATCGCCCGGGCGATGGCGGCGTCGTGTGGATCGTCGGGCAGGCCGCGGATGAACGACTTGTCGATCTTGAGAATGTCCAGCGGCAGGCGCTTGAGGTAGCTGAGCGAGGAATAGCCGGTGCCGAAGTCATCGATGGCCAGCTGTACGCCGAGTTTCTTCAGTTGGTACAGCACGGCCAGGGCCTCTTCTGCCTGGCTCATGATGAAGTTTTCGGTGATTTCCAACTGCAGGTCACCGGCCTTCAGCTGATGGTGCTTGAGCAGTTGTTCGATGCGCCGTGCCAGGTGCGGGTGGCGCAGCTGGGCGCCGGCAAGGTTGATCGACAGCGGGCCGAAGGGTTCGTAGTGCTGCTTCCAGGCCTGCATCTGCCGGCAGGCTTGCTCCAGTACCCAGTCGCCGAGCTGCAGGATGGTGCCGTTCTCTTCCGCCAAGTGGATGAAGTGTTCCGGCGGTACCTCACCAAAGGTCGGGTGGCTCCAGCGGATCAGCGCTTCGGCACCTACCAGGCTCTGGGTCTTCAGGCTGAGCTTGGGCTGGAAGCACAGGCTCATTTCGTTGCGTTCGACGGCCCGGCGCAGCTCATGCTCCAGGGCGATGCGCTCGCTGGCCTGGGCGGTGAGGTCGCGGGTGTAGGCTTCGACGCGGTTGCGGCCTTTGGCTTTGGAGCGGTACATGGCGGCGTCGGCGTTGCGGATGAGTGTGGAGACGTCGGTGCCATCCTGTGGGTAGAGGCTGATGCCGATGCTGGCGCTGGTGAAAAATTCATGCTCGCCGGCCTGGAACGGTGCGTTGAAGCAGGCCAGTAGTTTGTTGGCGATAGTGCTGGCGTCACTGGGCTTGTGCAAGCCGGGCAGCAGAATGATGAATTCGTCGCCACCCAGGCGGGCTACGGTGTCAACGTCGCGTACCTGCTCTTTCAGGCGCTGGGCGATGCCCTTGAGCAGCAGGTCGCCGACCGGGTGGCCAAGGCTGTCGTTGATGTGCTTGAAGCGGTCGAGGTCCAGGAACAGCACTGCGCCTTGGCGGTTGGACACCTGCGCGCAGGTGAGTACGCCCTGCAGCCGGTTTTCGAACAAGGTGCGATTGGGCAGGCCGGTCAGCGGGTCATGGTGGGCCTGATAGTCGAGTTTGGCCTGGGCGTGCTTGATGCTGGAGATGTCTGCAAAAACCGCCACGAAGTGGGTGATCTCGCGGTCGCTGTTGCGCACGGCGCTGATGGTCAGCCAGCTTGGGTAAAGTTCGCCGTTCTTGCGCTTGTTGTAGATTTCGCCCTGCCAGTGGCCCTCGGCGGTAAGCTGGTGCCACATGGCCAGGTAGAAAGCGCTGTCGTGCTGGCCAGAGGCGAGCAGGCGCGGGGTCTGGCCAAGGGCCTCGATCTCGCTGTAGCCGGTGATTTCGCTGAAGGCGCGGTTGACGGCACTGATGCGCTGGTCAATGTCGGTAATCAGCACCCCTTCGGCAGTGTTCTCGAACACTGTGGCGGCCAGCTGCAGTTTTTCTTGCATCAGGTGACGCTCGGTGATGTCGCGGGCGATGGTCAGCATGCAGTCGACGCCGGTAATCGGCAGGGGGCGGGCAGACAGCTCGCACAGTCGGATCTGCCCGTCGCTGCGGCGGATATGGCAGGTGAAGTCGCGCACGAAGCCGTCGCGGTTTAGCTGGTCGACCAGGCGTTTGCGCTCGTTGAGGTCGACCCAGATACCCAGGTCCAGCGAGGTCTGGTCGATGGTTGGGTTGAGGTCGTAGCCGGTGAGGCGGCAGAAGCCTTCGTTCACCTCCAGCAGCAAACCGTCGCTCTGGCGCGACAGCAGCAGGCCGTCGGGCGAAGCGTGGAAGGCCTTTGCGAACTTTTCTTCTGAAGTTTGCAGCTGCTGCTGGGTCTCCTTGAGCTGGCTGATGTCGCGTACTGCCACTACCAGCGCGGGCGTGCCGTCCAGTTCGAAGGTTTCAGCCGAAGTCAGGCCAGTGAACAGTTGGCCGTTGCTGCGGCGGAAGCTCATTTCCAGGTTACGGATACCCCCTTGGTGCAACCTTTCAAGCAGGAGCGGGCCACTGCCCTCTACGCCCCACAGGTCAAGGTCGGTGGCAGTGCGGCCAATGACCTGGTCTGGGGGCAGGCCGATCTGCTCTTCGAAAGCCTCGTTCACCTCCAGCAGGCAGCCATCGCTGTGGCGAGCGATCAGCAAGATATCGGGGCACTGCTGGAATACCGAGGCGAACTTCTGTTCGGACAGGCGCAGGGCGTCCTCAGTGCGCTTGGTTTCGCTGATGTCGATCATCAGCCCGCGCATCACTGGCTGGTGGCCGTGCTCGATCATGCTGACGATGTTGCGTACCCAGAGTGGCTGACCGTCAGCCCGGATCACCCGGTAGTCCAGGCTGTGGTCGCGCCCCGCTGCGGTCTCGCTGTCGCAGTAGGCCTGGGCCCAGAGCGCGTCCTCCGGGTGCAGGATGCTGCGCCAGAAACCGGGCCTGAGCCAGTCACTCAATGGGTAGCCAAGCAGGTCTTCGGCATGGGGTGAAACATAGCTGTAGGTGAAGTCGTTGGCATCGGCTTCCCAGGCGATCGCTGACAGGCTCTCGACCAGGCCGCGGTAGTGGTATTCGCTGCTGCGCAGTTCTTGCTCCAGGGCGATGCGCCGGGAAATTTCCGAGCTGAGCCGGCGGTTGATGCGAATGACCACTGCCAGCACAGCCATCAGCAACAGCACCGTTGGCAGGCCATACACCAGCAGGTCGGACCAGAACATCCGCTGGTCGACCACATTGCCCACCCAGTGCTGCTGGATCTGGCTGATTTCGCTGCTGCTCATGTCGGCCATCACTTTGTCGAGAATGCCGACCAGTACGCTCTTGTCGCGGGGAACGGCCATCGCCAACTGGTAGCGGTAGGGCGTTTCGCCGCTGACGTAGAGGCCGTCGAGCTTGAGTTGGCGCAGGCTCCAGATACTGGAAGCGAGGTCGCCGACCACGGCATCCACTTGGTCGGTGGCCAGGGCTTGCAGCGTGGAGCTGACGTTTGGCAGGGCAACCAGGTTGAGGTCCGGGTGGTGGGTACGCAGCAACTCGTGCGGGGCGTAGTTCTCGACCACGGCAATTTTCAGGCCGTACAGGTCAGCCAGCTTGCGCGGTTGCGCGCCGCCTTTGTGCGCGAGGATGACAATGGGGAAGTCGAGGTACGGGCGAGTGAAAGCCAGGAAGCCCTGGCGTTCGGGGGTGGACATGATGCCGGGCAGCAGGTCGATACGGCTTTCCCGCGCCTGCACCAGCACCTCGGTCCAGCTGCTGGGTTCGACCGGTTTGAACGTCACGCCCAGGCGCTGCTGGATCATGGCGATGTAGTCGGCGGCCAATCCCTGGTACCGGCCCTCCTGGTCGCGAAACTCGAACGGTGGCCAAGAGGCGTCTACACCCAGTTTCAGCTGCGGGTGGGCAGCCAGCCAGGCGTTCTCCTCATCTGTCAGGGTCAGGGCGCCGGCCGTTGTGTTCCATAAAATCAGGATCAGCAACAGAATGGCCGGCTTCAAGGACATGGCAGCCTCGCACTCAGGTGGTCTGAAGTCGAGTGTAGACGGGCATTGCTGCTGGTGTGCAACGGAAGGCGGGCTTTATGTCTCGGGCCACTAAAGAAAAACCCCGGCCTGGGCCGGGGTTTTGTCATCACTCGTCGAGGAAGGAGCGCAGGTGCTCGCTGCGAGTCGGGTGGCGCAGCTTGCGCAACGCCTTCGCTTCGATCTGACGGATCCGCTCACGCGTTACGTCAAACTGCTTGCCCACCTCTTCGAGGGTGTGGTCGGTGTTCATGTCGATACCGAAACGCATGCGCAGCACCTTGGCTTCGCGTGCAGTCAGGCCCGAGAGCACGTCACGGGTGGCTTCCTTGAGGCTTTCGACCGTGGCCACGTCGATCGGGGACTGCATGGTCGAGTCCTCGATGAAGTCGCCCAAGTGCGAATCTTCGTCGTCACCGATCGGGGTTTCCATGGAGATCGGCTCTTTGGCGATCTTCAGTACCTTGCGGATTTTGTCCTCAGGCATTTCCATGCGCTCGCCCAGCTCTTCCGGAGTCGGTTCGCGACCCATTTCCTGCAGCATCTGGCGGGAAATACGGTTGAGCTTGTTGATCGTCTCGATCATGTGCACCGGAATGCGGATGGTGCGTGCCTGGTCGGCGATCGAACGGGTGATCGCCTGACGGATCCACCAGGTGGCATAGGTCGAGAACTTGTAGCCGCGACGGTATTCGAACTTGTCCACCGCTTTCATCAGACCGATGTTGCCTTCCTGGATCAGGTCGAGGAACTGCAGGCCACGGTTGGTGTACTTCTTGGCGATGGAAATCACCAGACGCAGGTTCGCCTCGACCATTTCTTTCTTGGCGCGGCGGGCCTTGGCTTCACCGATCGACATGCGACGGTTGATTTCCTTGATCTCGGCAACGGTCAGGCCGGTTTCGGTCTCAAGGTCGATCAGCTTCTGCTGGCAAGCGACGATGGCAGCGTTCTTTTCACCCAGGGCGGCAGCCCACTTGGTGTTGCGCTTGGCCAGGTCACCGCTCCAGGTCTGGTCGGTTTCGTTGCTTGGGAACATGCGCAGGAAGTCGGCTCGCGGCATGCGGGCGTCACGTACGCACAGCTGCATGATGGCGCGTTCCTGCTGTCGCAGACGGTTCAGGGCGTCACGGACACGCTCGACCAGTACCTCGAACTGCTTCGGTACCAGCTTGATCGGCATGAACAGGTCAGCCAGGGCCTGCAAGGCCTCGATGCTTTCCTTGTGGTTACGACCATTTTTCTTCAGGACCTTGGAGGTTGCCTGAAGCTGATCGGATACCGCACCGAAGCGTTGGGCTGCGACGACCGGATCCGGGCCGCTCTCGGCCTCTTCCTCGTCGTCACCGCTTTCGGATTCTTCTTCGTCGTCGTCGGACTCTTCCTTCGCCGCAGCGGCCTTGGCACCTGGGATCGGCACTTCTTCGGTTGGCGCGGCAATGTTGTCGTCAGGGTCGATGTAACCGCTGAGAACGTCCGACAGGCGGCCACCCTCGGTGGTGACGCGATCATATTCGCCGAGAATGTAGTCGACAGTGCCCGGGAAGTGGGCGATAGCGCCCATGACTTCACGAATGCCTTCCTCGATACGCTTGGCGATTTCGATCTCGCCTTCGCGGGTCAGCAGCTCGACAGTACCCATTTCGCGCATGTACATGCGCACCGGGTCGGTCGTGCGGCCGATATCGGTTTCAACTGCCGCCAATGCAGCAGCGGCTTCTTCGGCCGCGGCTTCATCGGTGTCGGCTTCCGCCAACAGAAGGGCATCCGCATCCGGAGCACTCTCGAATACGTTGATCCCCATGTCGTTGATCATGCGGATGATGTCTTCCACCTGTTCCGGATCTGAAATATCCTCAGGCAGGTGGTCGTTGACCTCCGCGTAAGTCAGGTAGCCCTGCTCACGACCGCGGGTGATCAACTCTTTGATACGAGACTGCTGTTGCGCTTTTCCGGACATAACACCCTATCCACTGAAGGTCTTGGCGGGCAAAAAACAAGCCGAGGATTATACCCGAGCATGGGCCTCACGCGCCAGATGAGGTCGGCGTTTGTGCGGGAACATTTCGGCTCAGCAGGGCGAGGAGCTGGGTTTTTTCCTCGCTGGTCAATTCGCTTTGACGTGACTTCCTGAGCAATTGTTCCAGGCTGCGCTCGCGTTGGCGGGCGGACAAGCTAGTTATAGTGTCGAAAAACTGTTGTTCAAGGTTATCGGCCACGATAAGCCATTCCTTTTCCGCCAGGGCCCGCAGCAGGCGGCCCTGTTCGGTGCCATGCCAACGTGCGATCAACTGCATTGAGCTTAGCCCAGGATTTTTCTGTGCGGCTTCGATCAACGCCACCAGCAGCTGGCTGTACAGGTGTTCTTCGTCGGCGAAGTGGCTGGCATCTTCCACCTTGCCTGCCAGCAGTGGGTGGTGCAGCAGGGTGCGCAGCGCGGCCAGGGTGGGCGGCTCGACCGGTGCTGGCACGCGGGGAGGTGCTTCGTCGCGTTGCTGCCAGGGCTTGCCGCCTTTGCGGTTCTTGTCCCAGGGTTTGTCGCTCCACGGCTTCTTGCTGCCCCCCTTGTTGGGTTTCCATGCCTGCTCCTGATGAACGGGGGCATAGTCGTGCTGCGGCATGTCGCCGTAGTCGGGGGTGTAGCTGGCCATGGCGTCGTAGTCGTAGCCAGGGTCGTAGTCCGGCATGCTGCTGGTCGCCGGCGCTTGTTGCGCCAGCTGCTCGACCTGCTGCGGGTCGAGGCCGGTGATTTCCTTCAGGCGGTTGCGCATCAGCTGGCGCAGGTTGGCGCCGGGGATCTTTTCGATCAACGGTGCGGCCAAGGTCGCCATATGCGCCTTGCCTTCCAGCGAGCGCGGGTCGGCTTCGACGCCAAGTTGCTCGAAGAAGTAGTCGGCCAGCGGTTGGGAATGCTGGTTGATACGGGCCATGAAGGCGTCGGTACCTTCGGCACGCACCAGGCTGTCCGGGTCTTCGCCTTCGGGCAGGAACAGGAAGCGCGCGCGACGGCCGTCCTGCAGGTTCGACAATGTCGATTCCAGTGCGCGCCAGGCCGCCTTGCGCCCAGCCTGGTCGCCGTCAAAACAGAACAGCACGCTGGGCACCACGCGGAACAGGCGCTTGAGGTGCTCTTCGCTGGTGGCGGTGCCAAGGGTGGCCACGGCATTGCGCAGGCCTTGCTGGGCCAGGGCAATGACGTCCATGTAGCCCTCGACGACGATGATCTCGTCGAGGTTGCGGTTGTGCTTGCGCGCCTCGTACAGCCCGTACAGCTCCTGCCCCTTGTGGAACACCGGGGTTTCCGGGGAGTTCAGGTACTTGGGCTTGTCGTCGCCGAGCACCCGGCCACCGAAGGCGATGATGCGCCCGCGGCTGTCACGTATCGGGAACATCACCCGGTCGCGGAAGCGGTCGTAGCGCTTGCCGCTCTCGGCGTTCTCGATCAGCAGGCCGGCATCGATCATCACCTTCTGCTGCAGGGTGTCGGCACCCAGGTGCTTGAGCAGGTTGTCCCAGCCGGGTGGGGCAAAGCCCAGGCCGAAGTCGCGGGCAATTTCCCCGGACAGGCCGCGCCCCTTGAGGTAGTCCACCGCTGCCTTGCGGGACGGGTGACTGCGCAGGGCCTGGCGGTAGAACTCCGAGGCGGCGTCCAGTAACGGGTACAGTGGCGAGTCAGTGGGCTGGCGCGGCTTCTGGTCGCGGCGGCCTTGCTCGCGGGGCACTTCCATGCCGGCGGCGCGGGCCAGTTCCTCGACGGCCTGGGGAAAGTCCAGGTTGTCGTGGTCCATGACAAAGCCCAAGGCGTTGCCACCGGCGCCACAGCCGAAGCAGTAGTAGAACTGCTTGTCGGGGCTGACCGTGAAGGACGGGGTTTTTTCTTTGTGGAACGGGCAGCAGGCGGAGTAGTTCTTGCCGGTTTTTTTCAGCTGGACACGCGAACTCACCACGTCGACGATGTCGAGGCGGTTGATCAGGTCGTCAATGAAACTCTGGGGAATCAGCCCGGCCATGGCAGTCTCGTTATCTGGCAACTGGCAAGTCTAATCGCTCACGCGCCGTAGGGGGCGAGTGCTGCTTGGGGAAGTGCGAGGGAATGTGTGCTCGTCGCCAGCCCCTAAGGGCTCGTCAGTCGGACGTGCACGTCTGGTCATACAGCTAAGGAGGACCAGCTCTGACGTTTCAGGCAGGTTGCCCATGATGCAGTTCGCATGAAGCTTGTGCAGGGCCTTGAGCTAGCTGCTCAAGTTTGAAACGACCACTGCCATCGCCCGGGGGTTAGCCGGGCAGGGCAGAAGCTTTGCGTTGAACGTCTGTATTAGTACAGACGAACGGCGCGGCGCTGTTCGCGCTGAACTTTCTTGGCGTGACGCTTAACAGCAGCAGCTGCTTTGCGCTTACGCTCTGCGGTCGGCTTCTCGTAAAACTCGCGGCTACGAACTTCAGCCAGTACACCGGCTTTTTCGCAGGAGCGCTTGAAACGACGCAGAGCTACGTCGAAGGGTTCGTTCTCTTTAACTTTGACGGCTGGCATCCAGGGCTACCTTAATTCATTACCGGGGTAGACGTGCTCCTGGCAAAACAAAGGTGTGCTGGAGAACGTCGGTTTTCAAGGGTTGCGGATGTTAACCCTTAGCAAGCCGGAATGCAAAGCCTCTGATCGAAAACCGCTGGTCGGCACCCGACACGGGGACTATCATGCGCGGCTTCGAATTCAGCCCCCACAAGGGACGAGCCCATGCTAGTACTGGGATTGGAAACATCCTGCGACGAAACCGGCGTCGCATTATACGACAGTGAACGCGGTTTGTTGGCCGACGCACTGTTCAGCCAGATCGACCTGCACCGCGTCTTCGGCGGCGTGGTGCCCGAGCTTGCCTCGCGTGATCACGTCAAGCGCATGCTGCCGCTCATCCGCCAGGTGCTAGACGAGGCAGGCTGCGTTGCCACCGAAATCGACGCCATCGCCTATACCGCGGGCCCCGGCCTGGTCGGCGCCTTGCTGGTGGGCGCTTCCTGCGCCCAGGCGCTGGCCTTTGCCTGGGACATCCCGGCGATCGGTGTGCACCACATGGAGGGGCACCTGCTGGCGCCCATGCTGGAAGAAAACCCGCCCGAGTTTCCGTTCGTCGCTTTGTTGGTTTCCGGTGGGCATACCCAGCTGGTTCGGGTCGATGGCATCGGTCAGTACGAACTGTTGGGCGAAAGCCTGGACGATGCTGCCGGTGAAGCGTTCGACAAGACCGCCAAGCTGATCGGCCTCAATTACCCTGGTGGTCCGGAAATCGCGCGTCTGGCCGAGCAAGGTGTGCCTGGGCGCTTCGTGTTCCCGCGGCCAATGACCGATCGGCCAGGCCTGGAATTCAGCTTCAGTGGCCTCAAGACCTTCGCCCTGAACACCTGGCAGCAATGCAGGAATGCTGGCGACGACAGTGAGCAAACCCGTTGCGACCTGTCCCTGGCATTCCAGCAGGCGGTGGTGGAGACTTTGACCATCAAGTGCAAGCGGGCGCTCAAGCAGACCGGCCTCAAGCGGCTGGTCATCGCGGGTGGCGTGAGTGCCAACAAGGCCCTGCGCGCGTCCCTGGAGGACATGCTCGGTAGCATCAAGGGCAACGTGTACTACGCGCGCCCGCAATTCTGTACCGACAATGGTGCGATGATCGCCTACGCCGGTTGCCAGCGCCTGCTGGCCGGGCAGCAGCAAGACCTGGCGATCAGCGTGCAGGCACGCTGGCCGATGGAACAGTTGCCGCCGCTGTAAGGTAGCGCGTCGAAGGTTCAGAAGTGCCGTTCGCGCCCTGCAAACAAGTCGCGCAGGTTGTTGCGGTGGCGCCACACGATCATCACAGTCAGTACGCTGATCGGCAGCAGGGCCTCGGGCTCGCGCCAGGCCAGCAATGGCAAGGTGAGTGGCGTGGCAATCAGCGCGGCCAGTGAGCTGGTGCGCGTGAGGTAGAAGGTCAGCAGCCAGGCGCCGATGGCCAGCAGCGCGGCCGGAAAGTACAGGGCCATGAGCATGCCGGCAGCCGTCGCCACGCCCTTGCCGCCCTTGAAACGGAAGTACAGGGGGAACAGGTGGCCCAGCACTGCGCATATGCCCACCCAGGCCTGCGCGTGCAGGTCCAGCCCGGCAGCGCGGGCGAGCAATACCGGCAAAAGGCCCTTGCACAGGTCGCCTAGCAGGGTCAGGATCGCCAGTTTACGGCCTGCCAGGCGGAGCATGTTGGTGGCGCCGGCATTGCCTGAGCCGCTGGAACGCGGGTCCGGGCTGCCCGAGAGGCGGCTGAGAACAATGGCGAAGGACAGCGAGCCGAGCAGGTAGGCGAGCAACGCCAGTAACCAAAACATGCTAACTATTCCGGGCGAGGACGCCCTGATTCTAACGGCGCCAGTCGCCCTTGTCGTGCTGTGGAGAGAAGTGCTTGGACAGAGTGTTCATCGAAGGCCTGGAAGTCGATACCGTCATCGGTGCCTATGACTGGGAGCGGGATATTCGCCAGTGCTTGCGCCTGGACCTGAGCTTTGCCTGGGACAACCGCCCGGCCGCCGCCGGAGACGACCTGAACCTGGCGCTGGATTACGCCAGTGTGTCGGCGCGCATCCAGGCGTTTGCCGAACAGGCCCGTTTCGAACTAGTTGAGACATTTGCCGAGCGCCTGGTGGCAACCCTGATGGACGAGTTCCACATCCCTTGGGTGCGCTTGAAGCTGACCAAGCCGGGTGCGGTGCCGGCGGCCCGTGGTGGTGTTGGCGTGGAGATCGAGCGCGGATGTCTCTGAGCACGGTTTACCTGGGCCTGGGCAGCAACATCGACCGTGAGGCGCATTTGTGCGCCGGGCTCGATGCGTTGGCTGGCATCCTGACTGACATGCGCTGTTCGCCGGCCTTCGAAAGCCAGGCGGTGGGCATCAAGAGCGGGCCGTTCATCAACTTCGTGGTAACGGGGCAAACCGCGTTGCCGTTGATCGAGCTGGACCGCCGGCTGAAGTTCATCGAGGCCGACAATGGCCGCTATGCACCTGACCGCAAAGGGTTGCCGCTGGATATCGACGTGCTGATGTATGACGATTTGCACGGTACCTTCGATGGGCTGGTATTGCCCCGTGCCGAGATCCTGAAGAACGCTTTTGTGCTGTGGCCGCTGTCGTTGCTGGCGCCCGACCTGGTGCATCCGGGGGTGGGCAAGCGCATGGCGCAGCTGTGGCAGGAAGCGCAGATCGATCAGGTACTGGCCCCGGTGGCCTTTGAGTGGCGCGGGTTGCAGTTGACGCCCGCTTGAGCCTGTATCGGCCTCTTCGCGGGGTAAACCCGCTCCTACAACGGGCTGAGCCCAACCTCTGATGTGTGCCCCCTGTAGGAGCGGGTTTACCCGCGAATACGGTGGCGGCTGCGACGGTGAACCGCGGGTGGAAATTGGCCAGCAGGTCCGGCCCTTTCGCGGGTAAACCCGCTCCTACAACGGGCTGTGCCCAAACCTCGATGTGTGCCCCTGTAGGAGCGGGTTTACCCGCGAAGAGGCCGGTAGGTCTAACCGCGCTGGTAAGCCTCGAGCGCTTTCAGCCGTTCACCTTTGAGTGCCTCGCCCAGCGCCTGACCCGTCAGCCCGGCTTGCACCAACGGCTTCACATCCACCGCTCGCGCCGCCGCTGCTGCGCCTCGCAGGTAATCGGCCTGTGGGTAACCCTGCTTGCCATCGCCCCGCGCCGCCATCTCACAAACGGCCAGAAAATCCTCAAATCGCTGCGGTCGTCGGTAAACATCGAACTTCTGCAACAGCTCCAGCAGTGCCGTGGCAGGCAGTTCTAGCGCCTGATTACCCTGCGCCAGGCATTCCCCGGCCAGCATGGCCAGTTCCTGGCACTCTCGCGGTGCCTTCAGGCGCTGGTTGACGGCTTTGATCGATGTCGGTGGCAACCCTCGCAACAGGCAGGCCCAGCGCACGTGCAGCGGTTGTTCGTGCGCCGCCGCCTGCTCCAGTGCCGCCAATGTCCGGGAGCCGTCATCGAGCTCAGGCAGCAGCTCCTGTAGGGCCCCACACGCGCTCAGCACCTTGAAGAATACCTGCGGTTGCACTTCCATCAGCGCGCGCTCGATTTCCTTCCAGCTGCGTTCGGCAGTGAGTGCCTGCAGTTCGCCTGAGGCGCTGATCTGGCGCATCAGCGCCAAGGTTTCATCGGCAACCCGGAACCCCAGTGGTGCGTAACGGGCAGCAAAGCGTGCAACGCGCAGCACCCGCAAAGGATCTTCGGCGAATGCCGGGGAAACATGGCGTAGCAGGCGTTGATCCAGATCGTTCTTGCCTTGGTAGGGGTCGTAGACCGTGCCCGCCTCATCCTCGGCCATCGCATTGATGGTGAGGTCGCGGCGGATCAGGTCCTCTTCCAGGGTTACGTCGGGGCTGGCGTGAAAAGTGAACCCGCCGTAGCCTCGCCCACTCTTGCGCTCGGTGCGCGCCAGGGCGTATTCCTCACCGGTTTTCGGGTGCAGGAACACCGGGAAATCGGCTCCGACCGGCCGATAGCCCTTGGCGAGCATTTCTTCGACGGTGGCGCCCACCACCAGCCAGTCGATATCGCTGACAGGGCGGCCGAGCAAACGGTCGCGCACGGCGCCGCCAACTTTGTAGATGTGCATGTGCAGCTCTCCATAACTGCCGACAGGATAACCCGTCGGCGGTCATGGGGTTGCATCAGAGGTGGTGGATAACGGCCAGGTCCATGCGGCCGTAGTCGGCGCTTTCGCTATGCTCGCCGCGCGGCGGCATGTGGTGAGTACTCATCACTTGCTCGCCTTGCACGGTCTCCAGGTGGATATCGAAGCCCCACAGGCGATGCAGGTGCTTGAGCACTTCGTCGGTCGAGTCGCCCAGCGGTTTGCGGTTGTGTTGCTGGTGTCGCAGGGTCAGCGAGCGGTCTCCGCGGCGGTCGACGCTCCAGATCTGTACGTTCGGTTCACGGTTGCCCAGGTTGTACTGCGCTGCCAGCTGCTCCCGAATCACCCGGTAGCCGGCCTCATCATGGATGGCGGGCACCAGCAGGTCGTCGCGCTGGTCGTCATCGAGGATGCTGAAGAGCTTGAGGTCGCGCATCACCTTGGGCGACAGGTACTGCAGGATGAAGCTCTCGTCCTTGAAGCTGCTCATGGCGAACTTGATGGTAGAAAGCCAGTCGCTGCCGGCAATTTCGGGGAACCAGTGGCGATCTTCCTCGGTGGGGTTTTCGCACATGCGGCGGATGTCGGTGTACATCGCAAAGCCCAGTGCGTAGGGGTTGATGCCGCTGTAGTACGGGCTGTCGAAACCGGGCTGGAACACCACGCTGGTGTGCGACTGCAAGAACTCCATCATGAAGCCTTCGGTAATCAGCCCTTCGTCGTACAGGTCGTTCATCAGAGTGTAGTGCCAGAAGGTTGCCCAACCCTCGTTCATGACCTGGGTCTGGCGCTGCGGGTAAAAGTACTGGGCGATCTTGCGCACGATGCGCACTACTTCACGCTGCCAGGGCTCGAGCAGCGGGGCGTTCTTCTCGATGAAATACAGGATGTTTTCCTGCGGTTCGGCGGGGAAGCGCCCCTCATCCCGGTCGTTACCCTTTTCGGCATTTTTCGGAATTGTCCGCCAAAGGTCGTTGATCTGACGCTGAAGATGCTCTTCACGCTCCTGTTGCCGGCGCCGCTCTTCTTCGGCGGAAATAGGATAAGGCCGCTTGTAGCGGTCGACACCGTAGTTCATCAGGGCATGGCAGGAGTCGATCAAGTCCTCCACAGCATCGATACCGTGGCGCTCTTCGCACTGGGCGATGTACTGCTTGGCGAACACCAGATAGTCGATGATCGAACTGGCGTCAGTCCAGGTGCGGAACAGGTAATTGCCTTTGAAAAAACTGTTATGGCCGTAGCAGGCGTGCGCAATCACCAGTGCCTGCATGCACATGGTGTTTTCTTCCATCAGGTAGGCGATACAAGGGTCGGAGTTGATCACGATCTCGTAGGCCAGGCCCATCTGGCCGCGGCTGTAGGACTTTTCCGTACTGAGGAACTGCTTGCCGTAGGACCAGTGGTGGTAGCCCAGCGGCATGCCGACAGAGGCGTAGGCGTCCATCATCTGCTCGGCAGTGATGACCTCAATCTGGTTGGGGTAGGTGTCCAGGGCGTAACGCTCGGCCAAGCGGCTGATTTCCCGGTCGTAGGTCTGGATCAGCTCGAACGTCCACTCGGACCCAGTGGAAATGGGTTGGCGTCTCTGTGCTCTGGCGGTCATGTGGCTAACCTGCGCTGGAAGAGTTCACGGAAGACCGGGTAGATATCGCCGGCCGATACCAACTGCTGCTGGGCGAACGTGTCGGGGAAAGCATCTCCGATACGCTCGTATTCATACCACAGCGCCTGGTGTTCACGGGGGGTGATCTCAACGTAAGTGTAGTACTGCACATGCGGCATGATCTGTTTGGAGAGGATGTCGCGGCAGATGGGCGAGTCGTCGTTCCAGTTGTCGCCATCAGAAGCCTGCGCGGCATAGATGTTCCAGTCGCTGGCCGGGTAGCGCTCGGCCATGATCTCCTGCATCAGCTTGAGGGCACTGGAGACGATGGTGCCGCCGGTTTCCCGCGAGTAGAAGAACTCTTCTTCATCGACTTCCCGGGCACTGGTGTGGTGGCGAATGAACACGACTTCGATGCGCTCGTAGTTACGCTTGAGGAACAGGTACAGCAGGATGAAGAAGCGCTTTGCGATGTCCTTGGTGGCCTGGGTCATCGAGCCGGATACGTCCATCAGGCAGAACATCACTGCCTTCGAGCTGGGGTTGGGTTGCTTGACCAGCAGGTTGTACTTGAGGTCGAAGGTGTCGAGGAAGGGCAAGCGGTTGATACGTGCCTTCAGGCGCTCGATTTCCTGTTCGACTTCCTGAATATCGGTGAAATTGTCTGGTTCTTCGACCCGCAGGCGATCGAGTTCCTTTTGTGCTTCGCGCAGCAGGGCGCGGCTGCTGCCGGTCAGGGCGATACGCCGGGCATGGGCCGAGCGCAGGGTGCGCACGATGTTGATGCGTGACGGGTTGCCTTCGTTGGCGATGCCGGCGCGAACGGTCTTGAAGGTGTCGGCGCCCGTCAGGTGACGTTTGACCAGGTTGGGTAGCTCAAGGTCTTCGAACATGAATTCGAGAAATTCTTCCTGGGTGATCTGGAAGACGAACTCGTCCATGCCCTCGCCGGAATTGCCGGCCTTGCCGCGACCGCCGCCACCTCCACCGCCTTGCGGCCGTGGGATGTGTTCACCGGCAGTGAATTCTTTGTTGCCAGGATGCACGATGGTCTGTTTGCCCCCACGACCATGATGCAAGACCGGTTCGTCGATGTCGCGCCCGGGAATACTGATCTGCTCGCCGTGTTCCATATCCATGATGGAACGGCGGCTCACCGCCTCTTCGACGGCCTTCTTGATATGTTCGCGGTACCGCCGCAGGAAGCGCTGGCGGTTGACCGTGCTCTTGTTCTTGCCGTTCAGGCGTCGGTCTATAACGTAGCTCATGGTCCCTCCGGTGACTGGATGCAGCTGCAACCCACAAGCTGCAAGCCACAAGCTTCAAGCTGCAAGAAAGAGCAGCCACCGCCGCTGCAAGCTGTGACGCGGGCAGCAATGCCAACGCCAGGCAGCTTGCAGCTTGCGGCTCGTAGCTTGCCGCTTTATTGCGATTTCCTGACCCGCAGGTACCATTCCGACAGCAGGCGTACCTGTTTGTCGGTATAGCCACGCTCCACCATCCGGGTGACGAAGTCGTTGTGTTTCTTCTGGTCCTCTTTGCTGGCCTTGGCGTTGAAGCTGATGACCGGCAGCAGGTCTTCGGTGTTGGAGAACATTTTCTTCTCGATCACGACCCGCAGCTTTTCATAACTCAGCCAGCTTGGATTCTTGCCATTGTTGTTGGCGCGTGCGCGCAGTACGAAGTTGACGATCTCGTTGCGGAAGTCTTTCGGGTTGCTGATGCCAGCCGGTTTCTCGATCTTTTCCAATTCCTCGTTGAGCGCAATTCGGTTGAGAATTTCGCCAGTTTCCGGGTCGCGGTATTCCTGATCCTGAATCCAGAAGTCTGCATACAGCACGTAGCGGTCGAAGATGTTCTGGCCGTATTCGCTGTAGGACTCCAGGTAGGCGGTCTGGATTTCCTTGCCGATAAACTCGATGTAGCGCGGTGCCAGGTATTCCTTCAGGTAGCGCAGATAGCGTTCGCGCACTTCAGCCGGGAATTGTTCCTGTTCGATCTGCTGTTCGAGGACATACAGCAGGTGCACCGGGTTGGCGGCAATTTCGTGTGGGTCGAAGTTGAACACCTTGGACAGGATCTTGAAGGCGAAGCGAGTCGACAGTCCGTTCATGCCTTCGTCGACACCCGCAGAGTCCCGGTATTCCTGAATCGACTTGGCCTTGGGATCGGTGTCCTTGAGGTTTTCCCCGTCGTAAACGCGCATCTTGGAATAGATATTGGAGTTCTCGGGCTCTTTCAGGCGCGAAAGCACAGTGAACTGAGCCAGCATCTTGAGCGTATCTGGCGCACAGTGGGCCTTGGACAGCGAGCTGTTGACCAGCAGTTTGTCGTAGATCTTGATTTCATCGCTGACCCGCAGGCAGTACGGCACCTTGACGATATAGATCCTGTCGATGAACGCTTCGTTGTTCTTGTTGTTACGGAAGGTGTGCCACTCCGATTCGTTGGAGTGCGCCAGCAGAATACCGGTATAGGGGATCGCACCAAGGCCTTCGGTACTGTTGTAGTTGCCTTCCTGGGTGGCGGTGAGCAAGGGGTGCAGGACCTTGATCGGCGCCTTGAACATTTCGACGAATTCCATCAGGCCCTGGTTGGCCCGGCACAGCGCGCCCGAGTAGCTATAGGCATCGGCGTCGTTCTGCGGGTATTCCTCAAGTTTGCGGATATCGACCTTGCCGACCAGGGCCGAGATGTCCTGGTTGTTTTCATCGCCGGGTTCGGTCTTGGCAATGGCGATCTGGTTAAGAATCGACGGGTACAGCTTCACCACCTTGAACTTGGAGATGTCACCGCCAAACTCCTGCAGGCGCTTGGTGGCCCAAGGCGACATGATGGTGTTGAGGTAGCGCCGTGGGATGCCGAACTCTTCCTCGAGAATGGCCCCATCTTCGGTGGCATTAAACAAGCCCAGAGGTGACTCGAATACCGGCGAGCCCTTGATCGCGTAGAAGGGCACCTTTTCCATCAGCTGCTTGAGTTTTTCCGCCAGCGAGGACTTGCCGCCGCCTACCGGGCCCAGCAGATAGAGGATCTGTTTCTTCTCTTCCAGGCCTTGGGCGGCGTGGCGGAAGTACGACACTATCTGGTCGATGCACTCTTCCATGCCATGGAAGTCGGCAAAGGCCGGATAGCGGCGGATAACCTTGTTGGAAAAGATGCGCGACAGCCTGGAGTTGGTAGAGGTGTCGATCAGCTCTGGCTCACCGATGGCCAGCAACAGCCGTTCGGCCGCCGATGCGTAGGCACTGCGATCCTCTTTGCACAGCTCGAGGTACTCCTGCAGCGAGAGTTCTTCCTGGCGCGTAGACTCGAAACGTTGTTGGAAGTGGCTAAAAATACTCATGACGTCACCTCGCTCGATACGTGGAGACGACGCCGGATCAGTCAGCTGATGCTGGCATGCAACCGGGTTGGCCGATTGCTGTATACCCCCCAGAACACCCTGTAACGCTACCGATGACCCGCACGCCGGTGTACCGGCTCTCCCCTTTTTGGATGGCCTGAGCTTAAGCGTAGTTGGTTATCTGCAAGGTAAAGGGGCGAGAAAGGCAGAAGTTACGAACGACCGTTCGTCAGATAAGCCGCAAGCCCGCGCGGGGCACGGGCTGCAGGGGAAAATAAAAAATTATTCAGCGTTGCCCTGGGCGGTCTCGGCCGGGTAGGTCGCGCGCCACAGTTCGAAGCCGCCGTCCACGCTGTACACGTCGGAGAAACCCTGGCCTACCAGGTAGGCGGCAGCACTTTGGCTGGAATTGCCGTGATAGCAGACCACCAGGGTTGGCGCGTCGAGGTCGGCGTTGCGGATGAAATCAGCGACCGAGTGGTTATCCAGGTGCCGGGCGCCGGTGATGTGGCCGGCGGCAAAGGCCTGCGGGTCGCGAATGTCGACGACGACCGCACCTTCTTTCTTGCGAAGCTCCAAGGCCTGCTCAGGAGGGATGCGCTTGAATTCGCTCATGGGTACTACTTCCTTCAGGTGTGGTCGTTGAGTGTAGTGGGTTGTGCCGGCTGGCGCAGGGTGCCGTCGTCGGCGCAGTCGCAGCGGTGGTATTGGCCGCTGTCGACGTTGTACAGGGTCATGGCGCCGCCCCATACGCAGCCAGTGTCCAGGGCGATGACGTCGGGCTCGGTGACCTCACCCTGCAGAGCGGCCCAATGGCCAAAGATGATCTTCACGTGGCGTGAGCGGCGGTCCTTGTGCGCGTACCAGGCTTTGTAGCCTTTGGGCGCGCTACCCAGGCCTTCCTTGCTCTTGAGGTCGAGTTTGCCATCGGCCGTGCAGAAGCGCATGCGGGTGAAGTAGTTGGTGATGACCCGCAGGCGTTCGACGCCGGCGAGGTTCTTGCTCCACTTGTTCGGCTCGTTGCCATACATGCCGTCGAGGTACAGCTGCAGGCGGGTGTCGTCACGCAGCACTTCCTCGACCTCGGCAGCGAGCTCCAGGGCTTTGCCAAGGGTCCATTGTGGCGGTATGCCGGCGTGAACCAAGGCGATGCCGCGGGGCTCGTCGTAATGCAGCAGCTTTTGCTGGCGCAGCCAGTCGAACAGCTGGTCGGCGTCCGGCGCTTCGATGATCTCGCGCAGTGTGTCGCTTTTCTTGAGGCGCTCGACGTTGTGCCAGGCGGCCAGCAGGTGCAGGTCATGGTTGCCCAGCACGCAGACCAGTGAATGACGGATCGAGTACAGGAAGCGCAGGGTTTCCAGTGACTCGGGGCCGCGGTTGACCAGGTCGCCGACCAGCCACAGGCGGTCGACGGCGGGGTTGAAACTGACGCGATCGAGCAGGCATTTGAGTGGCTGCAGGCAGCCCTGCAGGTCACCGACGGCGTAGGTGGCCATCAGTGCAGCGCTCCGGGCACTGCCAGCCGGAAGGGGGCAATCTCTGCGTCGAAGCGCTTACCGTCTTCGGCGAACATCTGGTAGCTGCCCTGCATGGTGCCAACGCGGGTGCTGATGACGGCACCACTGCTGTAAGTGTGGCTCTGGCCAGGGTCGATGTTGGGTTGCTGGCCAACCACGCCGGCGCCGCGTACTTCCTCAACCTCGCCGTCACCGTTGGTGATCAGCCAGTGGCGCGACAGCAACTTGGCACTGAGCGAGCCGTTGTTCTGCACGGTAATGGTGTAGGCGAAAGCGAAGCGACTGTTTTCGGGGTCGGATTGTTCTTTCAGGTAGCGGGTCACGACGCTGACGTCGATTTGATAGCGGGGGTCGGACATGCAAGGGCCTTGGGCGAACTGACGCAATAATGCAGTCTAGGCCATTGGGAGGGGGGAGGGCCAGCGGTGATCGGGCTTGGGGGGTGTGTTACCTGTACCGGCCTCTTCGCGGGTAAACCCGCTCCTACAAGGGGTCGCACAGGATTTGAGGGTTGTGCGATCCCTTGTGGCCCGCGAAGAGGCCGGAACGGGCTAAATCAGGCTTTTTGCTGATCAGCCAGTTGGTCAGCCAGGCGCACGAAGGCTGCCAGGTCGAGCTGTTCAGGGCGCAGGCTGCCATCAACGCCAGCAGCCTCGATGGCGGCGCTGTCCAGCAGGCCTTTCATGGTGTTGCGCAGGGTCTTGCGGCGCTGGTTGAACGCTTCGCGAACGACACGCTCCAGCAGCAGGTGGTCCTTGGCCGGGAACGGCAGCACTTCGTGCGGCACCAGGCGGACGATCGCCGAATCCACTTTCGGGGGTGGGTTGAAGGCTCCAGGGCCTACATTGAACAGGTGCTCCACGCGGCAGTGGTACTGCACCATGATCGACAAGCGTCCCCAGTCACCGCCGCCAGGGCCGGCGGCCATGCGCTCGACCACTTCCTTCTGCAGCATGAAATGCATGTCGCGGATCAGCCCGGCGTGGCTGAGCAGGTGGAAGATCAGCGGGGTGGAGATGTTGTAGGGCAGGTTGCCAACCACCTTGAGGCTGCGCGGCGGCACGCCCAGCTGGTTGAAGTCGAACTTCAGGGCGTCGCCCTGATGCAGGCGGAAGTTGCTGCGATCGGCGAACTTGTGCTGCAGGATCGGCACCAGGTCTTTGTCCAGTTCCACCACGTCCAGCTGTGCGCCACTGCCCAGCAGGCCTTCGGTCAGGGCGCCCTGGCCCGGGCCGATCTCCAGCAGGTGTTCGCCGGCCTTTGCGTTGATGGCACGCAGGATGCGGTCGATGATACCGGCGTCGTGCAGGAAGTTCTGGCCGAAGCGCTTGCGCGCCCGGTGTTGGTATTGCTCGTTCATGGTCGGTTCTCGGCCATCTGGTAGGCGGTTTCCAGTGCGACGCGCAGGCTGCCGGTGTCGACTTTGCCAGTGCCGGCCAGGTCCAGGGCGGTGCCGTGGTCAACCGACGTGCGGATGATTGGCAGGCCCAGGGTCACGTTCACTGCAGCGCCGAAGCCTTTGTACTTGAGTACGGGAAGGCCCTGGTCGTGGTACATCGCCAGCACCGCATCGCAGTGCTCCAGATATTTGGGGGTAAACAGGGTATCGGCCGGCAGCGGCCCGCGCAGGTCCATGCCTTCGGTGCGCAGGCGGGCCAGGGTCGGCTCGATGATGTCGATTTCTTCGCGGCCCAGGTGGCCGCCCTCGCCCGCGTGCGGGTTGAGGCCGCACACGAGGATACGCGGGTTGGCAATGCCAAACTTGTCGCGCATGTCGGCATGCAGGATACGGGTTACACGTTCGACGCGCTCTGCAGTAATAGCGTCGGCAACATCACGCAGTGGCAGGTGCGTGGTCACCAGGGCCACGCGCAGGCCGCGGGTGGCCAGCATCATTACCACTTGTGCGGTGCGGGTCAGTTCGGCAAGGAATTCGGTATGCCCGGAAAAGGCGATACCGCTTTCGTTGATCACACCCTTGTGCACCGGGGCCGTGATCATCCCGGCGAAGTGGCCGTCCAGGCAACCTTGGCCAGCGCGGGTCAGGGTTTCCAGCACGAACGCTGCGTTGGCCTTGTCGAGCTGGCCTGGCACCACCGGGGCCGCCAAGGGGGTATCCCAGACGTACAGGCTACCTGCAGGTGCCGGGAGGTCAGGCCATTGGCCCGGGGCTACCGGCAGCAGGCTGACGGCCAGCCCCAGCTGCGTGGCCCGCTCGGCGAGCAGGTCACGGCTGGTGATGGCGATCAGGGGGTGGGGCTGGGCGTCTGCGGCGAGCAGCAGGCACAGGTCGGGGCCTATGCCGGCCGGCTCGCCGGGGGTGACGGCGAAGCGCAGGGGCTTCACTGGGCGGCCTGGTCAGCGCCAGGCAGCTTGATTTCAACGTAGGCTTCGTCGCGGATCTGGCGCAGCCAGGTTTGCAGCTCTTCGTCGTACTTGCGGTTGCGCAGTACGCCCAGGGCCTGCTGTTCGCGAGCCTGCTCGGTGCTATCGGTGGCGCGGCGGCCCAGCACTTCCAGAACGTGCCAGCCGTACTGGGTCTTGAACGGTTTGGTCACTACGCCTTGCTGGGCATTGGCCATCTGTTCACGGAACTCCGGTACCAGGCTGTTCGGGTCGACCCAGTTGAGGTCGCCGCCGTTGAGTGCCGACCCCGGGTCTTCCGAGAAGCTCTTGGCCAGTTCGCCGAAGTCTTCGCCGTTCTTGATCCGATCGTACAGGCGCTCGGCCAGTTGCTGGGTGGCCGCCTCGCTGCGGATCTCGCTTGGCTTGATCAGGATGTGGCGTACATGCACTTCGTCACGCAGCACGTTCTCGCTGCCGCCGCGCTTCTCCTCGAGCTTGAGGATGATGAAGCCGTTGGGGATGCGAATAGGCTGGGTAATTTCGCCCACCGGCATGCTGCTGAGCATCTTGGCGAAGTCGGGTGGCAGCTGACCGGCTTTACGCCAGCCCATCTCGCCGCCTTCCAGGGCGTTTTCGCTGGCCGAGTTGGCAATCGCCATCTGGCCGAAGTCAGCACCCTGGCGCAGTTGCTGGTACACGTCACCGACCTTGCGCGCAGCCTTCTGGATATCGTCCGAGTTGGCGGCTTCCGGGGTTGGGATGAGGATGTTGGCCAGGCGGTACTCTTCCGACATCTGCATCTTGCCCAGGTCTGAGGCCAGGAAGTTCTTCACTTCCTGCTCGGACACCTGAATGCGTTCGGCAACGCGGCGTTGGCGCACGCGGCTGATGATCATCTCGCGCTTGACCTGCTCGCAAGCGTCCTCGAACGACAGGCCGTCACGGGCCAGCGCCGCGCGGAACTGGTCCAGCGACATGCCATTGCGCTGGGCAATGGTGCCAATGGCCTGGTTCAGCTCTTCGTCGGTGATGCGGATGCCAGAGCGCTCGCCGATCTGCAGCTGCAGGTTCTCGACGATCAGGCGTTCCAGGACCTGCTGTTCCAGGGCGCTGGTCGGCGGCACGCCGCCGCCGCGCTTGGCGATGGTTTGCTGGACTTCATGGACACGCTGGTCCAGCTGGCTTTGCATGACCACGTCGTTGTCGACGATAGCCACCACGCGATCAAGAGGTTGCACCGCGGCATGCACCGCGCCACTCAGCAAAGCGACGCCCAGCAACACTGGGCGCAGACGATCAATAAGCTTGGTCTTCACGTTCACGGTAACCTTGAATGCCTTGGTCGAGGAAAGACTCGACCTTGTTGCCAACTACGCCGCCGAGGCCTTTCAGGACGATCTGAAGGAAGACACCGTGGTCGCCTTTTTCGTTCTGTGGAAGGGCCTGGCTGAAATCGTCGTAGTCGATCCAGTAACGGTTGATCAGGCGCAGCTTCCAGCAGCAGTTGTCGTATTCGAAACCACCCATGGCTTCCAGGGTGCGGTTGCGGTTGTAGTCATGCTGCCAGCGAGCGATTACGTTCCACTGCGGCACGATCGGCCAGATGACCGAGAAGTCGTGCTGCTGGATCTTGTAGTAATCCTTGATGTAGTTCGGATCGCCCGGGGTGCCATAGTCACCGCCGCCCACTTTCCAGGTACCCGTGGTCGAGTCGTAGGCAATGGTGTCGTTACGGTAGCGATAACCGAGGTTGACGATCTTGTTCGGGTTGTCTTCAGGCTGGTAGTGGAACATCGCGCTGCCCGAGCGGGTGCTGCGGCTGTCCGGGTCCCAGTTGAAGTCCGAATTGAAGCGCCAGTCGCGGTTGAAGTAGTAGTTGTACACCAGGGCGTATGGCGATACATCGGACTGCGCGTCCTTGCGGGTGCGGTAGTCGATGCCTGGCAGCTGGACCTTGCGGTCCTTGAAGTAGTAGGCCTGGCCGATGCTGAAGTTCTGACGCTCGAAGCCGTTCTCCTCGATCCAGCGGGTGGTCACGCCCAGCGACAGCTTGTTCTCGTCGCCGATGCGGTCGGTACCACTGAAACGGTTGTCACGGAACAGCGAGTCGTAGCTGAACAGGGTTTCACCCGTGTCGAACAGCGGGATGTCCATCTGGTCCTTGTACGGGACATAGAGGTAGAACATGCGCGGTTCGAGGGTCTGGCGGTAGTTGGTGCCGAACAACGAGGTGTTGCGATCGAAATACAGGCCGCTGTCGACGCTGAAAATCGGGATATCGCGGTTCAGGTTGCTTTTGTAGTCGCCGAACACGTCCAGTGTGTCTGCGTTCGCGCCAGCAATGTCGCTCTTGCCCTTGCTATCCAGGTCAAGGTCGTAATGGGTATACATGTACTTCAGCTTCGGCGTGATGTAGCCGTAGCTGGCCTCCATCGGCAGGCTGATGGACGGGGCGACGTTCAGGCGGGTACCGTTGGCACGCGCTACACCGAAGATGTTTTCGTCAAGACGACGACCGGGTACGCCGGCGCTGGCGTCTGGATTGCCATCTTCGTCCAGAACGAAATCGTCCTTCAGATCACGATCAAAACGAACAGCTTCAGTCTCGTACCCAAGGTTCAAACCGCCAGGCTGGAACGGCAGCGTACCGTTCAGGGTCAGCTGCGGCAGGCGATCATACGGCGTGATCTGCGAGATGGTCGCCATCTCGTAGGCATGCACATTCAACCGCGCGGTGTAGCTGTCGCCTCGGTAGGTCAACGCACCCTGCTGGTTCAGCAGGTCGCGGCTTTCCACGCCAATCTGGTCGGACTCCAGGTCCTGGAAGTAGAACGGGTCGCTGATGTCGGTGTAGTCCACCTCGGTCATCAGGCGTTCGTCCAGGCCACCCTTGTGCTGCCAGTTGACCATCCAGCGCTGATCTTTGTAATCCGTCTGATCTTTGCGGTCGTCGTTCTTGTCGTTCAGGTAGGCGCCGCCGAACTGGCCTTCGCTGGAAGGTGTCAGGTAGCGGAACTCGCCTTCCATCAGCAGGCCGCGCTTGGCCATGTAACGCGGGTACAACGTGGCGTCGTAGTTGGGCGCCAGGTTGAAATAGTACGGCGTGACCAGCATGAAGCCGGTGTCGCTGCTGGTGCTGAACGACGGCGGCAGGAAGCCGGACTGGCGACGGTCGTCAATCGGGAAGTAGATGTACGGTGTATAGAACACCGGGAAATCCTTGACCCGAAGCGTAACGTTGGTCGCAGTACCGAAACCGGTGGCCGGGTTCAGGGTGATGTTGTTGCCCTTCAGCTGCCAGGCGTTGCTGCCCGGTTCGCAGGTGGTGTACGTACCGTCCTTGAGGCGGATGATGGCGTTTTCGCCACGCTTGGCGTACAGGGCACTGCCGCGGATGTGCGACTTGTGCATCACGTATTCGGCGTTGTCGACCTGGGCTTCGCCAGTGTCG
Source organism: Pseudomonas sp. YQ_6 (assembly GCF_043103245.1). NCBI lineage: Bacteria > Pseudomonadati > Pseudomonadota > Gammaproteobacteria > Pseudomonadales > Pseudomonadaceae > Pseudomonas > Pseudomonas sp. YQ_6. Next base: position 32,766 of record NZ_JBICJR010000038.1, on the reverse strand, counting down.
AGCTGGATCTGGGCCTCGTCACCGACCACCAGCGAACCGTTGTCACGGATCTTGACGTTGCCCTTGAGCTCGCCACGGTTTTCGGCCTGGTAGAGGTTGGCCTCGTCGGCTTCGGCCTGCATGCTGCCCTGGCGCATCACCACGTCACCGGCGAGGGTAGCGATCTGCTGCTCCTGCTGGTACTTGGATACCTTGGCATTGATGTAGGTTGGCGACTCGTCCTTCGGCGTGGTGTCGGCCATGCCCGGGCGGGTTGGCTCGATATACGCGCCACCGCAGTACGGGCCGGTTTCAGCCAGTTGCGCGGCGGTGAGCTTTTCACGCGGAACCCAGTCCAGGTGGCTGTAGTCTTCGCTGCGCGACTTCAGACCACGGCCCTTGGCCTCGGTAACCAGCATGGGCCGGTCCGCAGTTTCGGCTTCGCCCGCCGCTTCGGTACCGGAGCTGACGGCTGCACCTTCGTGCACCGGGCGCGGTGGCAAGTTGTTGACTGGGGTTTTGGGCTTGCAGTCCCAACCACCGGCGGCGGACACTTGGCAGTCGAACTGTTCGGCTGCCACTACGTATGAGGTGGCCAGAGGTTGCAGGGCCAGCAGACCGCCGGTTACCAGCAACGGAAACTTTCTACGAAACGCGGGGGATTTCAATGCCATCTTATTAGTCCGGGCTTCCTGCGTGCCATCTGCCCGCGTGTGGGGCCGCACGCCTCTCGATGGTCTGAAAAAGATGCTGGATAATAAAGCATGACCCGCTTGACGGCTAGGGCCGTCGGAGACCCTTGCAATGCCTGAACACGATGTACGCCTGCAACAACTGACGGTCTGGCTCGATGAGCAGCTCAATGATCTTTTCCGTGACAACGCCTGGGGCGAGGTGCCTGCAGGCAGCTTGACCGCTGCCAGCAGCGACGCCAGCTTCCGCCGCTATTTCCGCTGGCAGGGCGCTGGCCACAGTTTCGTGATCATGGATGCGCCCCCCCCGCAGGAGAACTGCCGACCGTTCGTCGCCATCGACCACCTGCTGGCCAGCGCTGACGTACATGTGCCGCTGATCCACGCCCAGGACCTGGAACGCGGCTTTTTGCTGCTTGGGGATCTGGGCACTCAGACATACCTTGACATCATCAATGCCGACAACGCCGATGGCCTGTTCGCCGACGCCATCGATGCCCTTCTGAAGTTCCAGCGTTTGCCGATGGACGCGCCGCTGCCCAGCTACGACGACGCCCTGCTGCGCCGTGAAGTGGAACTGTTCCCCGAATGGTACGTGGGGCGTGAGCTGGGCCTGAGCCTCACCGATGCACAGAAGGCCACCTGGCAGCGCGTCAGCCAGTTGCTGATCGACAGCGCCCTGGCGCAACCCAAGGTGCTGGTACACCGTGACTACATGCCGCGCAACCTGATGCAGAGCACCCCCAACCCTGGTGTGCTGGACTTTCAGGATGCGGTATACGGCCCGGTCACCTACGACATTACCTGCCTGTTCAAGGACGCCTTTGTTAGCTGGCCGCAGGCGCGGGTCGAAGGTTGGCTGAGCGACTACTGGCAGCAGGCGCAGGCGGCCGGGATCCCGGTGCACGCCGAGTTCGAAGCCTTCCACCGCGCCAGTGACCTGATGGGCGTGCAGCGGCACCTGAAGGTGATCGGCATCTTCGCCCGTATCTGCCACCGCGACGGTAAGCCGCGTTACTTGGGCGACGTGCCGCGTTTCTTCGCCTATATAAATGAAGTGATCGGTCGCCGGCCCGAATTGGCGGAGCTGGGTGAGCTGATTGCCGAGTTGCAGGCCGGAGCGCGTGCATGAAGGCCATGATCCTGGCTGCGGGGAAGGGCGAGCGCATGCGCCCGCTGACCCTGCACACCCCAAAACCGTTGGTCCCGGTCGCCGGCCAGCCGCTGATCGAGTACCACCTGCGCGCCCTGGCGGCAGCGGGCGTGACCGAAGTGGTGATCAACCATGCCTGGCTTGGCCAGCAGATCGAAGACCATTTGGGCGACGGTAGCCGCTTCGGCCTGAGCATCCGCTATTCACCTGAAGGTGAACCGCTGGAAACCGGTGGCGGCATCTTCAAGGCCCTGCCTTTGTTGGGTGATGCGCCGTTCCTGCTGGTGAATGGCGATGTGTGGACCGACTACGACTTCGCGCGTTTGCAGGCTCCCCTGCAAGGCCTGGCTCACCTGGTACTGGTCGACAACCCTGACCATCACGGCCGCGGTGACTTCCGCCTGGTGGGCGAGCAGGTCGTTGACGGCGATGACGCGCCCGGCACGCTGACCTTCAGCGGCATTTCCGTGCTGCACCCGGCGCTGTTCGAAGGTTGCCAGGCGGGTGCCTTCAAACTGGCACCGTTGCTGCGCCAGGCGATGGCGGCCGGCAAGGTATCTGGCGAACACTACCGTGGGCACTGGGTGGATGTTGGCACGCTTGAACGCCTGGCCGAGGCTGAGTCTCTGATTGGCGAGCGCGCCTGACATGTGGTGGCCAGGCACGGTGATAGGTGTGGGTGCCGGCTTTGCCGTTGCGAGCATACCGGGTGCCTTGCTCGGTGCGTTGCTTGGGCAGGCCATTGACCGCCGGCTGCGCTTGCAAGGCTGGGAAGACATGCGCGAACGCCTGGGTGGGCGCCCCGCATTACGCGACGACGAGTTGTTGTTCGTGATGCTCGGGCGCCTGGCCAAGTGCGATGGCCGGGTAGCCGAGCAGCATATCCAGCAGGCGCGTCAGGAGATGGTGCGCCTGGACCTGGCCGAGGCAGCCCGGTTGCGCGCCATCAATGCGTTCAACCGTGGCAAGGCGGGCAAGGACCGGCTTGGCGGGCACCTGCGGCGCATCAGTCAGCAGCCCCACGCGGCGGAAGGTACTTTGCGGGCCTGTTGGCGCATGGTCTGGGCTGACGGCAAGATGGGCAACAAGGAGCGTGAGTTGCTGCTGGACTGGGGGCAGAAGCTGGGCATGAGTCGACGCCAGGTGCAGGCCATGTCCCTGGAGTACGAGCCGCGCAAGGCCACGGGGGCAGAAAGCGTGCCCATGACCTACGCGGCAGCGTTGCGCTTGCTGGCGGTGGACGCAGACACCGACACCGATAAGGTCAAGCAGGCGTATCGTCGGCTTGTCAGCCGGCATCACCCGGACAAGCTGGCAGGTACCGGTGCCAGCGAGGCGCAGGTGCGTGAAGCAACCGCGCGTACCCGTGAGTTGCACCAGGCCTATGCCATGATCCGCAAGCGGCGCGGCCTTTGACGCCCCGCCACAAGGATCAAGACGAATCAGCCCTGAGGGCTCATCCACCCCCGCACCCGGCGGAACAATTGCTCTTGTTCCGCCGCTTTGTTTGCTGGCATGGCAATCAATGACAATTGTCGGTACTGGCTATCCTTCTGCCGCTTGCTGGCCTGCAGCCGTTGCTGGGCTGCGTTGCGGTCAGCGCTGCGGGTGGCGTAGTAGATATCGGCCGTGGGTACCTTCAAGGTTGGGGCCAGGCTTTCCAGGTCCTGCTCAACCCGTGCAGGGGTCTGCGCAGCGACCATCACCAGTTTTTGTACCTGTGGTGGCTGCTTCTCGCTCAGGTAGCGCGCCGCCCAATATGCACCGCTACCATGGCCGATCAGTACGATGCTGCGGGCATTGTGTTGCTGGGCGAACGCCACGGCGGCATCCAGGCGGGCGAAGATGCGTTCGGCATCTGCCGGGTCGGCCTGCTCGCTGGCTTGTTCGGCATCGGTGCTTTCTGCTGTGTCGGCATCGGCTGCGGTGGCTTGGGCCACGTTGGCGTTGGCATCGGCCGGAACGTCCTTGACCGGTGCGCTTTCGCCTTTGTCTGGCGCAGGCGCTGCCGGTGGTGTGGCTTCGACCCGCGCTTGCGGGCTGTCTGCGAGCAGGTCGGGCAGGCTGACGCTCAGGCTGTGCCAGCCGATATCAGGGAATTTTTGCCGCAGTGGGCCGACTGCATTTGGCCAGTCGGCCGTTTCGCCTGCACCAGGGACAATGATCACCGCCCCTTGCGGATCGTTGTCGTTGGCCGGCTTCCACAGGGCCAGGAAGCTGTCGGCACCGGCCTGCAGGGTCTGCTGCTCAGCCTTGGGCAGCAGCCGTTCCAGCGCCAGTGCATCCTCCTGGCTGCGTTCCAGCAAGGGTGGGCGTGGTGCCTCGGCAGCAGGTGCCATGGTATTTGCAGGTGGTTTTTCGGCATCGGCGGCCAGGGCGCCTAGTGGAAGGACCGAGGCCAGGCAGCACATTGCCAGCGTCGTGCGATAAAGTGTGGACATGAGTCAACCCAAGGCCAGAATGAAACCGGCAGCCTAATAGTATTTGCCCGTGACGGCCATGCTGCATGGCCGTCTTTGCCAAGTCGAGCGTATAGATGAAGCGAGTGCGTCGCCTGTTGGTTATCGGCTGCTTGTGGCTGCCCTTGATTGCCTGGGCCAAGCCCGAGGCGCTGCCAACTGTGGTGCTGGAGCCTGACCAGCAGCGGTGGCTGGACACCCACCGTAGCCTGCGTGTCGGCCTGGTGTTGCAGGCACCCTACGCCCAGTTCGACCGGCGTCTGCAGCAACTGTATGGAGCCAATGTGGAGCTGGTGAACAGCCTGGCGCAGACGCTGCGGCTGGACCTCACCTGGCGTAACTTCAGTGACCAGGCCAGTTTGGAACATGCCCTGCAGAGCGGCGAAATCGACTTCGCCCCTGGCCTTACCCAGACGCCGGCCAGCCTGCGCCTGTGGCTATTCAGCGACCCGTACATGCGCGTGCCACAGCTGGTGGTGGGGCCGCGCACCGGGGCCATGGCCGTGGAGCTGGAAAAGCTCGAAGCCGAGCAACGCGTGGCGGTGCGCATGCCCAGCCCGCTGGCGGATTACCTGCGCGGCAACTACGGCAACCTCAACCTGCAGGGGGTGCCCGACGATCGTGAGGCCTTGCAACTGGTGGTAGGTGGCCAGGCCAGTTTCGCCGTGCTGGATGAAGCGCAGCTCAGCCGCCTGTCGCGCGAGAGCGAGTTCAGTGAGCTGGCGGTAGTCGGCGATATTGGCCTGCCGCAGCTGCTGCGTATCGGTTCGCGGCGCGACTGGCCGCTGCTGGCCGATGTACTTGAGCGTGGCCTGCAGGCACTGCCGGCCAAGGAGCTGGAACAACTGCATCAGCGTTGGTTGCAGCCGAAATACCCACGCCTGAGCGAGTCGCCTGGCTTCTGGCAGAACATGGCCTTGCTGTTCGGTCTGTTGCTGTTGTGTGCCTTGGCCACGCTGGTGTGGCAACGCCGTCAGCAGCGCCAGTTGGAGCGCAGCCTGCTGGCCGCGCGGGAAAGCCTTGTTGAGCGCCAGGTGCGCGAAGAGGCGTTGCGCCTGAGCCAGTTCGCCATCGATCAGAGCACCGTGGGTATCCTCTGGGTCAACTGGGACAGCCATGTGCGTTACGCCAACCATGCCGCCGAGCGCATGTTGGGCTACAACGAAGGGGCGTTGCTGGAGCGGCCGCTGAGCGACTTCGAGCCGAGCCTGAACATGGACCGTTGGCTGGAGCTGTGGAAGGGGGCGCGGACAGGGGCGGGGGGGGTCGGTCAGTTTGAGACGCAATGCCAGCGGGCTGATCAAAGCTTGCTACCCGTGGAGCTGTCGCTGAGCTTTCTGCGCTTTCGTGATTCCGAATATCTGGTGGTCTACCTCGCCGATGTCACCGAACGCCACCGTGCCCTGGCGGCCCTTCGCGAAAGCGAGGCGCGGCTCAAGGGCATTGCTGGCAACGTACCAGGGTTGGTGTTTCGCCTGGAACGTGACCCGGCCGAGGGCGATCTGGAGTTCCCCTATATCAGTGAGGGTAGCGAGGCTTTGGTAGGTTATGCACCCAGCGAGATCCAGCACCCGCAGATGGGCCTGCGCAACCTGGTGCACCCAGAGGACCGTGCTGATTATCACAGGGTGCAGGACCTGGCCCTGGCCAGCGACCAGGACTGGTCCTGGCAGGGGCGCATCCTCACCCGGCAGGGCGAACAGCGCTGGGCCGATATCAAGGCCAGCGCCCGGCATCTGGGCAACGGCCAGGTGGTGTGGGACGGTGTAGTCTGGGACATCACACAGGGCAAGCGGGCCGAGCTGGCGCTGGCGAAGTCCCAGGAGCAGTTGCGCGAACTCTCGGCCCACCTGGAGAGCGTGCGTGAAGAGGAAAAAGCCCGTATCGCCCGGGAAGTGCATGATGAACTGGGGCAGATGCTGACCGTGCTCAAGCTGGAAGTGTCGATGTGCGAGCTGGCCTATGCCGAGCTGGACCCTGGCCTGAATGATCGCCTGGCAAGCATGAAGCGCCTGATCGCCCAGTTGTTCCAGTTGGTGCGCGATGTCGCCACTGCCTTGCGTCCGCCGATCCTTGATGCCGGCATTGCCTCGGCCATCGAATGGCAGGCGCGGCGTTTCGAGGCACGTACGCAAATCCCCTGTCTGGTGCAAGTACCCGATAATCTGCCAGCATTGAGTGATGCCAAGGCCACCGGGCTGTTTCGTATCCTCCAGGAGGCGCTGACCAATGTGATGCGTCACGCCCAGGCGCACAGCGTAGAGATTGAGCTGGTACGTGAGGGCGGACAGTTGCGCATGACGGTCAGTGATGATGGCCAAGGCTTTTGCCGCGAGCAGACCCGGCCCACCTCGTTTGGCCTGGTGGGTGTGCGCGAGCGGGTGCTGATGCTGGGGGGGAGCATGACGCTGGAAAGCGAGCCGGGCGAAGGCACCAGCCTGAGCGTGGCCATTCCGTTGGAGTAGGAGAGCAATCGTGATTCGAGTACTGGTGGCCGAAGACCACACCATTGTCCGTGAAGGCATCAAGCAGTTGATTGGCCTGGCCAAGGACATGCAAGTGGCGGGGGAGGCCGGTAATGGCGAGCAGTTGCTCGAAACCCTGCGCCACACACCGTGCGAGGTGGTACTGCTGGACATCTCGATGCCGGGTGTGAACGGCCTGGAGGCGATCCCGCGTATCCGTGCGTTGCACGATGCTCCAGCGATCCTGATGTTGTCGATGCACGATGAGGCACAGATGGCGGCGCGGGCGCTGAAGGCCGGTGCGGCGGGCTATGCCACCAAAGACAGTGACCCGGCGCTGTTGTTGACAGCTATTCGTCGGGTGGCAGGTGGCGGGCGTTATATCGACCCGTCGCTGGCCGACCGCATGGTGTTCGAAGTAGGCCTCACCGAATCCCGGCCGTTGCACACACTGCTCTCGGAGCGGGAGTTTTCGGTGTTCGAGCGCCTGGCCCAGGGCGCCAACGTCAACGACATCGCCCAGCAGTTGGCGCTGTCGAGCAAGACCATCAGCACCCACAAGGCGCGCCTGATGCAGAAGCTGAAAGTGAACTCGCTGGCGGAGCTGGTGAAGTACGCCATGGAGCACAAGCTGATCTGATTGCGACATACGGGTGCCCGAAACTTCCCGAAGCCTCTGTGGGAGCGGGCATGCCCGCGAACGGGCCTGGCCTGCTGATCTCTATGGCTGAGCCGGCCTCTTCGCGGGCATGCCCGCTCCCACAGGTTTCGTGGTTGGCTCGCAAGGGCATTCCAATCCCGCCATCCTTGTAGGGCGATCCTTACAACAAATCTTCCATCCGGATGATGGCATTCTCTCAGTACCCCCGATTTTCGGGCGCTTGCGTCTCTTCTACTCTTTTGCCTACGCAGTCATCCAACAAGAAGGTGCAGGCATGAGCGAGGCGAAGTCGAACGCTGCAACCGGCGAAACGCTGGTCAGCTTCCGTGGTGTGCAGAAGAGCTACGACGGCGAGTCGCTGATCGTCAAAGACCTCAACCTGGATATCCGCAAGGGCGAGTTCCTCACCCTGCTTGGCCCGTCCGGCTCGGGCAAGACCACCAGCCTGATGATGCTGGCGGGCTTCGAAACGCCCACCGCCGGTGAAATCCAGCTTGGCGGGCGCTCGATCAACAACGTGCCGCCGCACAAGCGTGATATCGGCATGGTGTTCCAGAACTACGCGCTGTTTCCGCACATGACAGTGGCCGAGAACCTGGCCTTTCCGCTGACCGTGCGCAACCTGAGCAAGACCGACATCAGCGAGCGGGTCAAACGTGTGCTGAACATGGTGCAGCTCGACGCTTTCGCCAAACGCTACCCCGGCCAGTTGTCCGGTGGCCAGCAGCAGCGGGTGGCGCTGGCCCGGGCATTGGTGTTCGAGCCTCAGCTGGTGCTGATGGACGAGCCACTTGGCGCGCTGGACAAGCAGCTGCGCGAACACATGCAGATGGAGATCAAGCACATTCACCAGCGTCTTGGTGTGACCGTGGTGTACGTGACCCACGACCAGGGCGAAGCGCTGACCATGTCCGACCGCGTGGCGGTGTTCCACCAGGGCGAAATCCAGCAGATCGCCGACCCGCGCACGCTGTACGAAGAGCCCTGCAACACCTTCGTCGCCAACTTCATCGGCGAGAACAACCGCATCAGCGGCACCCTGCTGGCCAGCGATGGCAAACGTTGCCAGGTGCAGTTGCCTCGCGGCGAGCGGGTCGAGGCGCTGGCGGTGAATGTCGGCCAGGCCGGCGAGCCGGTGACCCTGTCGATACGCCCGGAGCGCGTGCGCCTGAACGGCCACAGTGAAAGCTGCGTGAACCGGTTCTCTGGCCGGGTGGCCGAATTCATTTACCTGGGCGACCACGTGCGGGTGCGCCTGGAGGTTTGCGGCAAAGGCGACTTCTTCGTGAAGCAGCCTATTGCCGAGCTCGACCCGGCGTTGGCCGTGGGCGATGTGGTACCGCTGGGCTGGGAGGTGGAGCACGCCCGCGCGCTCGATCCGATTGCCGAAGCCCATTGATGGATTGCTTCACCAACCCTGTACTGTGGAGAGAATAATAATGCGCAAGCAGTTGAAACTGACCGCCCTGGCTTTAGGGCTGTTCACCGCTGGCCAGGCCATGGCCGCAGACCTCACCGTGATTTCGTTCGGCGGCGCCAACAAGGCTGCCCAGGTCAAAGCGTTCTACGAACCCTGGGAAAAAGCGGGTAATGGCAAGATTGTCGCGGGTGAGTACAACGGCGAAATGGCCAAGGTCAAGGCAATGGTCGACACCAAGAGTGTGTCGTGGAACCTGGTAGAGGTTGAGTCGCCGGAGCTGGCGCGCGGTTGCGACGAAGGCATGTTCGAAGAGCTCGACCCGGCCCTGTTCGGCAACGAGGAAGACTACGTGCCTGGTGCCATTCAGCCTTGCGGTGTGGGCTTCTTCGTCTGGTCCACGGTCATGGCCTACAACGCCGACAAGCTCAAGACCGCCCCCACCAGCTGGGCCGATTTCTGGGACACCAAGCAGTTCCCGGGCAAGCGCGGCCTGCGCAAGGGCGCCAAGTACACGATGGAATTTGCACTGATGGCCGACGGTGTTGCGCCAAAGGACGTCTACAAAGTGCTGGCAACCAAGGAAGGCCAGGACCGCGCCTTCAAGAAACTCGACGAACTCAAGCCCAGCATCCAGTGGTGGGAAGCGGGTGCACAGCCACCGCAGTTCCTGGCCTCTGGCGACGTGGTCATGAGCTCTGCCTACAACGGCCGTATTGCCGCTGTGCAGAAAGAGAGCAACCTCAAGGTGGTGTGGAACGGCGGCATCTACGACTTCGATGCATGGGCAATTCCTAAAGGCGCCAAAAACGTCGAAGAGGCGAAGAAGTTCATCGCCTACAGCGTCAAGCCCGAGCAGCAGAAGATCTACTCCGAAAACATCGCCTATGGCCCGGCCAACTCCAAGGCCGTGAGCCTGCTGTCGGACGAAGTGAAGAAAGACATGCCGACCACGCCTGAGAACATTGCCAACCAGGTGCAGATCGACGTGACGTTCTGGGCCGACAACAGCGAGCAGCTGGAGCAACGCTTCAACGCCTGGGCGGCGAAGAAGTAAACGTCCAGTGTGTGGGGCCGTAAAGCGGCCCCCAATTCAGCCTGTATTGCGGAGTTCGCCATGGCCATTGCAGTGCCCCTCAACGAAGGCGCAGGTCCAAGTCTCAAGCAGCGCCTCAAACACGCCGAGCGGGTCAACCGCTGGAAGGCGCAGGCGTTGATCGCGCCGCTGGCGCTGTTTCTTCTGCTGGTGTTCCTGGTGCCGATTGCGGCGCTGCTGTACAAGAGCGTCGGCAACCCTGAAGTGGTCGGCGGCCTGCCGCGCACGGTGGAAATCATCAGCCAGTGGGATGGCAAGAGCCTGCCAGGCGAGGACGTTTACAAGGCGCTGAGCCAGGATTTGGCCGAGTCGCGCAAGAACCAGACCCTTGGTGACCTTTCCAAACGCTTGAACATGGAACTGGCCGGTTACCGCAGCTTGTTGACCAAGACTGCCCGTGCACTGCCCTTCAAGGCTGAGCCTGCCTCTTATAAAGAGGCATTGCAGGCTGTCGACGAGCGTTGGGGCGACCCGGCTTATTGGCAGGCGATACGCCGCAATACCAGTTCGGTGACTTCTTTCTACCTGCTGGCCTCGGTGGACCATCGCATCGATGATCTTGGTGAGCTGGCCAAGGCCACCCCGGACCAGGCCATTTACCTGGACATTTTTGTCCGTACCCTGTGGATGGGGGTGGTGATTACCACTATCTGCCTGGTACTGGCCTACCCACTGGCCTACTTGTTGGCCAACCTGCCGACCCGGCAGAGCAACCTGCTGATGATTCTGGTGCTGTTGCCTTTCTGGACATCGATCCTGGTGCGGGTGGCGGCCTGGATCGTGCTGCTGCAGTCGGGCGGGCTGATCAACAGCGCGCTGATGGCCATGGGCATCATCGACCAGCCGCTGGAGCTGGTGTTCAACCGCACAGGCGTCTACATCTCGATGGTGCACATCCTGCTGCCGTTCATGATCTTGCCGCTGTACAGCGTGATGAAGGGTATTTCCCCGAGCTACATGCGCGCGGCGATCTCGTTGGGCTGCCACCCGTTCGCCAGTTTCTGGCGGGTGTACTTCCCGCAGACTTACGCCGGTGTTGGCGCCGGTTGCCTGCTGGTGTTCATCCTGGCCATCGGTTACTACATCACCCCGGCGCTGCTGGGTAGCCCCAACGACCAGATGGTCAGCTACTTTGTCGCCTTCTATACCAACACCAGCATCAACTGGGGCATGGCCACCGCACTGGGCGGGCTGTTGCTGCTGGCGACCGTGCTGTTGTACCTGATCTATAGCTGGCTGGTCGGTGCCAGTCGTCTGCGCCTGAGCTGAGGAGCCTGTCATGCTGAGCCCATACATGTCGCCCGTGGAGCGGGTCTGGTTCTACAGCCTGCGCATTCTCTGTGGCTTGATCCTGCTGTTCCTGATCTTGCCAGTGCTGGTGATCGTGCCGCTGTCGTTCAACAGTGGCAGCTTCCTGGTGTACCCGCTGCAGGGCTTCTCGCTGCAGTGGTATCAGGACTTCTTCGGCTCGGCCGAATGGATGCGGGCGTTGAAAAACAGCATCATCGTTGCCCCAGCGGCCACGGTGCTGGCCATGGTGTTCGGCACTTTGGCGGCCATCGGCCTGACCCGTGGCGATTTCCCCGGCAAGTCGCTGGTGATGGCGCTGGTGATATCGCCCATGGTGGTGCCGGTAGTGATCATCGGGGTGGCCAGTTACCTGTTCTTCGCCCCTCTGGGCATGGGCAACAGTTTCACCTCGCTGATTCTGGTGCATGCGGTACTGGGTGTGCCGTTCGTCATCATTACCGTGTCGGCGACGCTGCAGGGGTTCAACTACAATCTGGTGCGTGCGGCGGCCAGCCTGGGAGCTTCGCCTCTGCTGGCTTTCCGCCGGGTAACCCTACCGCTGATCGCACCCGGCGTCATCTCGGGAGCCCTGTTTGCCTTTGCCACCTCGTTTGACGAGGTGGTGGTGACGCTGTTCCTCGCAGGGCCGGAGCAGGCAACCCTGCCGCGGCAGATGTTCAGCGGTATTCGCGAGAACCTGAGCCCGACCATTGCCGCGGCGGCGACCTTGTTGATTGCGTTCTCGGTGGTGTTGCTGTTGACCCTGGAATGGTTGCGTGGGCGTAGTGAGAAGCTGAGGACCCAGCAGCCGGCCTGATGAGGGGTTGCCTGTGCGGGCCTCTTCGCGGCTAAAGCTGCGAAGAGGCCCGCACAGGTTGCGCTGGTCGACAGCAATTGATACCAATCAGCCTTCATCGCTTTCCCTGAGTTACAATGCGCGCCACCGTGACTCTGCCAACAGGTGCGCCATGCAGCCCTACGCTATTGCCCCCTCCATTCTCTCTGCCGATTTTGCCCGCCTGGGTGAGGACGTCGACAAGGTATTGGCTGCGGGTGCAGACATCGTCCACTTCGATGTCATGGACAATCACTATGTCCCCAACCTGACCATCGGTCCGATGGTTTGCACCGCTCTGCGCAAGTACGGCGTTACTGCGCCGATCGACGTGCACCTGATGGTCAGCCCGGTTGACCGCATCATTGGTGACTTTATCGAAGCGGGTGCCACCTACATCACCTTCCACCCTGAAGCCACGCAGCACATCGACCGTTCGCTTCAGCTGATCAAGGATGGTGGTTGCAAGGCCGGCCTGGTGTTCAACCCGGCCACCAGCCTGGACGCCCTGAAGTATGTGATGGACAAGATCGACATGGTGCTGCTGATGAGCGTCAACCCAGGCTTCGGCGGGCAGAAGTTCATCCCCGGCACCCTCGACAAACTGCGCGAAGCGCGTGCGCTGATCGACGCCAGTGGCCGTGATATCCGTCTGGAGATCGATGGTGGCGTGAACGTCAACAACATCCGCGAGATCGCTGCCGCTGGCGCCGACACCTTCGTGGCCGGCTCGGCGATCTTCAACGCCCCGGACTACCAGGAAGTGATCGCCAAGATGCGCGCCGAACTGGCCCTGGCCCGCCCATGAGTGGCTTCGAGCAGCTGTTCCCCGGAACGCTGCCAAGGCTGGTGATGTTCGATCTGGACGGTACCCTGATCGATTCCGTGCCTGACCTGGCCGCCGCTGTGGACCGCATGCTGCTCGAACTGGGGCGCCCGCCTGCTGGCCTTGAGGCCGTGCGCCACTGGGTTGGCAACGGCGCCCAGGTGCTGGTGCGCCGCGCGTTGGCGGGCGGCATCGACCATGCCGATGTGGACGATGCGCTGGCAGAACAGGCGCTGGCGTTGTTCATGGACGCTTATGCCGAAAGCCATGAACTTACCGTGGTCTACCCCGGCGTGCGCGACACCCTGCGCTGGCTGCGCAAGCAGGGTGTGGAGATGGCGCTGATTACCAACAAGCCTGAGCGCTTTGTCGGTCCGCTGCTGGACCAGATGAAGATCGGTAATTTCTTCCGCTGGATCATTGGTGGCGACACCCTGCCGCAGAAAAAGCCTGACCCGGCGGCGTTGCTGTTCGTCATGCAGATGGCCGGTGTTACCCCGCAGCAGTCCCTGTTTGTCGGTGATTCGCGCAGTGACGTGCAGGCGGCGAAGGCGGCTGGCGTGCAATGCGTGGGCCTGACCTACGGCTATAACCATGGCCGGCCGATCGACGACGAATCCCCCAGCCTGGTAATCGACGATCTGCGCGCATTGCTGCCCGGTTGCGCAGACCCGGCCACTGGGATAACGTTGGCGGACCTTCAAGCCTCACAAGACAGAGAGTCCACCGTGGCGGTTACTGGCAAATTCTGGATGAAAGTCATCAAGGCCTTGGCCCGTTGGCGTTGGCGCGCCTGACTTCAGCCTGCCGGCGTGTGCCGGCCCGTCCGTTTGCCTGACCTATTGCTGCTTGCCACGAGACTACTCATGAACCGCGAAGAATTCCTGCGCCTGGCTGCTGCCGGCTACAACCGTATTCCCTTGGCCTGTGAAACCTTGGCCGACTTCGACACGCCGCTGTCGATCTACCTGAAACTGGCTGACCAGCCCAACTCGTACCTGCTCGAATCGGTGCAGGGCGGGGAGAAGTGGGGCCGTTACTCGATGATCGGCTTGCCATCGCGCACCGTGATGCGTGTGCATGGCTACCATGTCAGCATCCTGCACGATGGGGTCGAGGTGGAAAGCTGCGATGTCGAAGACCCGCTGGCATTCGTTGAAACCTTCAAGGACCGCTACAAAGTTGCCGATATCCCCGGCCTGCCGCGTTTCAATGGCGGCCTGGTCGGTTACTTTGGCTATGACTGCGTGCGCTATGTAGAAAAGCGCCTGGGCGCCAGCCCCAACCCAGACCCGCTGGGCGTACCGGATATCCTGCTGATGGTGTCCGACGCGGTGGTGGTGTTCGACAACCTGGCGGGCAAGATGCACGCCATCGTGTTGGTCGACCCAGCTGAAGATCAGGCCTTCGAACAGGGCCAGGCACGCCTGCAAGGCTTGCTGGAAACCTTGCGCCAGCCAATCACCCCGCGCCGCGGCCTGGACCTGAGTGGCCCGCAGGCGGCCGAGCCGGCGTTCCGCTCCAGCTACACCCGCGAGGATTACGAAAGCGCCGTCGGTCGTATCAAGGAATACATCCTGGCCGGGGACTGTATGCAGGTGGTGCCGTCGCAGCGCATGTCGATCGACTTCACGGCTGCGCCTATCGATCTGTACCGCGCGCTACGTTGCTTCAACCCGACGCCATACATGTACTTCTTCAACTTCGGTGACTTCCATGTGGTCGGCAGCTCGCCCGAAGTGCTGGTACGTGTCGAGGACAACCTGGTCACCGTGCGCCCGATTGCCGGAACCCGCCCGCGTGGTGCGACCGAAGAGGCCGATCGTGCGCTGGAAGACGACCTGCTGTCGGACGACAAGGAAATTGCCGAACACCTGATGCTGATCGATCTGGGCCGCAACGATGTCGGCCGTGTGTCTTCGACCGGCAGTGTGCGCCTGACCGAGAAGATGGTGATCGAGCGTTACTCCAACGTGATGCACATTGTTTCCAACGTTACCGGCCAGCTGCGTGAAGGCCTGACGGCGATGGATGCACTGCGGGCGATTCTGCCGGCTGGTACCTTGTCGGGTGCGCCCAAGATCCGGGCGATGGAGATTATCGACGAACTGGAGCCGGTCAAGCGTGGGGTTTACGGCGGTGCCGTCGGCTATTTTGCCTGGAACGGCAACATGGATACCGCAATTGCCATTCGTACTGCAGTGATCAAGGATGGCGAGCTGCATGTGCAGGCCGGTGGCGGCATCGTTGCCGACTCGGTGCCGGCGCTGGAATGGGAAGAAACCATCAACAAGCGCCGGGCGATGTTCCGTGCGGTGGCGTTGGCCGAGCAGACTTCCGCCAGATAAATTGATTGGGGCTGCTGCGCAGCCCATTCGCGGGTAAACCCGCTCCTACAAGTGTTGCGCAAGTCTGAGGCATACGGGGCCGTCGTAGGAGCGGGTTTACCCGCGAATGGGCCGCAAAGCGGCCCCCGGCAATTTAGAAGTCCACACTAACCCCCACGCTAACGCCCTGCTGCGTCAACTCATCACTCTTGCGCCAGTTGTAGTTCCCGCGCAAATGCACCCCTGCCAACAGTTCATGGCTCACACCCACGCTCGCCCGGGTCAGGTCGCTGTGCGGCGTATACCCGGTCAGGGTGAAGTCATTCGCCGGCAAGCTGGTCAGGTGCATCGTCACATCCTGCTCGTCGTCCTCGAACTCATGCTCCTGCGCCACCTCGGCAAAAAGCCGGGTACTTGGCAGTACCTGCACACTGCCCAGCAGCCCCACGCCCAGGCGGCGTGACGTGCGCTCCTGGTCATCGAAGCCAAGCGCCGTCGAGCGTCCGCTCTTCTCGTCGTAACCATCCACCTTCACCCGCGCATAGTCGGCACTGATGAAAGGTGCCAACTGCCAGTTGCTGGTGTCGGCCGCCAGGTTGTAGCCCAGCCGCCCGGACAATGCCCAGGCTTCGCCGTCGGTGTCGCCCTTCTCACTGCGATCATTCACGCCCAGGGCGAAGGTACGCTTGAGGTCGCTGTAGTCCAGGTGCCCGGCGGTCAGCGCCGCGTCGGCCCACCAGCGGTCCTGACGGTACTGGGCAAAGGCGCTGGCCATATAGCTGTTCAGTTTGTAGTCCGAATCCTGTTCGCCAGCTTCCAGCTTCTGCCGGTACGCACCGCCGGCCAGGCCCAGGCGCCAGGCGTCGTTCAGGCGATAGCTGCCGCCCACGGTCAGGTTGTAGCCGCGGCCGTCACCGCTGGCCACGCTGCGCTGGCCGTCGAAGTCCAGGTCCTGAACGCCGCTGGCGACAAAGGCTTGCCATTGGCCAACTGCTTGCCAAGGTGTCTGCCACTGATTGCGTAACTCATCCTGATGAGCCCGCAGGCTGGCGTGGGCCATTTCCGGTAGCAGGGTCAGTTCCCAGGGGGCTGCGAGGATCGAGTAGGCGTAATCGGCAATCAGCTGCTGACCCGCGATGGTCGGGTGTACCGAGTCGTTGAACAGCAGTTTGGTCGGGTCTGGCGTTGTGCCGTTGATCCCGTACACCGGGTTTTCCACGCAGCTATCGCCGCTGTAGCAGGTGCCGACCAGGTTCTGGTCGCTGGCCAGGCCGAACTGACTGGGGCTGGCAAGCGCCTCGCTCAACAGCACAGGGATGTTCAGTGGAATGATCTGGGCATCGATCTGCCCTAGCTGGCTGATCAATGACTGGTTGAACGCAGCGGAGAGCAGTGACAGTGGATTTTGCTGGGGCGTGCCGCTGAAATTGGGCGTTTGGCCGAGGTCAGGTAGCAGCCAGACCATGATGTAGCGCGCACCTCCTTGCTGAAGCGCTTGGGCGCTGGCAGCCAGGCGGGCGCCGGCGGCTACGGCGTCGGCTGGGCTATTAACCAGGCCCTGGAGGAAGTCGTTACCGCCGCCTGTCAGGTAGTACAAGGCATTGGGGTCGGCGCGCAGGCCGTTGGCCAGGTAGCCGGGGCGCTCGCGCAGCACCTGCCCGGCATTGGGGTTTCCTGGTGGGATGACGGTCTCGGACGTTGTCGTGATCGAGTCCAGGATCTGCTGGGTGGTGTACCCGCCGACTGCCCAGTTATTACCATCGGGCTGGATGCCTACGGATGTCGACGGGTTAAGCTCGCCTGGCGCGACGCCCAGGCGGCCACCGAGGATCATCGGCGACACCGGGGCGAAGTTGCCGTCGGCGTCACGGTTGGTGAAACGCGCGCCTGGGGTACCGCCACCAAGATCGGGAAACTGCCCGGCATCGGCGAGGCTGTCGCCAAACACGATCAGGGTTGAATAGGGCGAAGGGCCGGCCAACGCCTGGCTGCAGGCCAGGGCCAGTGAAGCGAGGGTAAAGCGCAATAACGGGGCTTTTCGCATCAGTGAACATCCTTTTCTTTGTTTTTATCAGAACAAGCCCATCGACCTTAGCAAATCGTCGTGCTTCGCTCCCAAGTCCATTCGTTTCCCCGTGTTTACAGGCATATTGCGCCCGTCGCCCCGGTAGGCTACTGTGCCGGGACGTATGAGCGAGACCTATCCTGTGTTGATCGTCAGCAAACTCTTGATGCGCGTAATCAAGGCCCACGCCCGTTGGCGTTGGCGCGCCTGACTTTATCTCCTGCCGGCCCGCCCGGCCCGCCCCCGTTTGCCTTCTCGTTTACCGCCCGTTGTGGCAAAGCCGCGCCTGTGGCTGGTGCAGGAAGGTTCGAATCATGAAGTCAGTAGATTCAAGAGGTTTAACACCATGTTACTGATGATCGACAATTACGACTCATTCACTTACAACGTCGTTCAGTACCTTGGCGAGCTGGGTGCCGAGGTCAAGGTCATTCGCAATGACGAAATGACCATCGCCCAGATTGAGGCCCTCAACCCTGAGCGCATCGTCGTATCTCCGGGCCCGTGCACCCCAAGCGAGGCAGGCGTGTCCATCGAGGCCATCCTGCATTTCGCCGGGAAGTTGCCAATCCTCGGCGTATGCCTGGGCCACCAGTCAATCGGGCAGGCCTTTGGCGGCGACGTTGTACGTGCACGCCAGGTCATGCACGGCAAGACCAGCCCGGTATATCACCGCGACCTGGGCGTGTTCGCCAGCCTTAACAACCCGCTGACCGTGACCCGTTACCACTCGCTGGTGGTAAAGCGTGAAACCTTGCCCGACTGCCTGGAAGTTACCGCCTGGACCTCCCATGCTGACGGTTCGGTCGATGAGATCATGGGCCTGCGCCACAAGACGCTGAATATCGAAGGGGTGCAATTCCACCCTGAGTCGATCCTGACCGAGCAGGGCCACGAACTGTTCGCCAACTTCCTCAAGCAGACCGGCGGCCGCCGTTAAGGATCGAACATGGATATCAAGAGTGCGTTGAGCCGTATCGTCGGCCAGTTGGACCTTACTACCGAAGAAATGCGCGAGGTCATGCGCCAGATCATGACCGGTCAGTGCAGCGAGGCGCAGATAGGCGCTTTCCTGATGGGCATGCGCATGAAAAGCGAAAGCATCGACGAAATCGTCGGTGCGGTGTCGGTGATGCGCGAGCTGGCCGAAAAGGTCGAGCTGCAAAGCCTTGATGGTGTCGTCGATATTGTCGGGACCGGCGGTGATGGCGCCAACATCTTCAACGTGTCCACCGCTTCGTCTTTTGTCCTGGCGGCGGCGGGCTGCCCGGTGGCCAAGCATGGTAACCGCGCAGTATCGGGCAAGAGCGGCAGTGCCGACCTGCTGGAAGCTGCCGGCATCTACCTGAACCTGACGCCAACGCAAGTGGCACGCTGCATCGACAGCCTGGGCATCGGCTTCATGTTCGCGCAAAGTCACCACTCGGCCATGAAACATGCCGCTGGCCCGCGTCGAGAACTGGGGTTGCGCACCCTGTTCAATATGCTCGGCCCGCTTACGAATCCGGCCGGAGTGAAGCACCAGGTGGTTGGTGTGTTCGCGCAAACCCTTTGCCGCCCGCTGGCTGAGGTGCTGCAGCGCCTGGGGAGCAAGCATGTGCTGGTCGTGCACTCGAAGGATGGTCTGGACGAGTTCAGCCTGGCTGCACCCACCTTCGTTGCCGAACTGAAAAACGGCGAAATCACTGAATATTGGGTAGAGCCGGAAGACCTCGGCATGAAGAGCCAGAGCCTTCATGGCCTGGCTGTCGAGAGCCCTCAGGCTTCGCTGGAGTTGATCCGCGATGCGCTGGGGCGGCGCAAGACCGAGAACGGTCAGAAGGCCGCCGAGATGATCGTGCTTAATGCTGGCGCGGCGCTGTATGCCGCTGACCATGCCATGAGCCTGAAAGCCGGTGTAGAACTGGCCCATGATGTACTGCACACCGGCCTGGCCTGGGAAAAGCTGCAGGAATTGGGTGCCTTTACTGCAGTATTCAAGGTGGAGAACGAAGCATGAGTGTGCCGACGGTGCTGGAAAGGATCATTGCCCGCAAGTTTCAGGAAGTGGCCGAGCGCAGTGCGCGCGTCAGCCTCGCCGAACTGGAGGGCCTGGCCAAGGCCGCTGACGCCCCGCGAGGCTTCGCCAACGCGCTGATCGAGCAGGCCAAGCGCAAGCAGCCCGCGGTGATTGCCGAAATCAAGAAGGCTTCGCCAAGCAAGGGCGTGATCCGCGAGCACTTCGTGCCAGCGGAAATCGCGGTCAGCTACGAGAAGGGTGGGGCCACCTGCCTGTCGGTGTTGACCGATGTCGATTATTTCCAGGGTTCCGATGAGTACTTGCAGCAGGCCCGCGCGGCTGTTTCGCTGCCGGTGATCCGCAAGGACTTCATGGTCGACCCTTACCAGATCGTCGAAGCCCGTGCCCTGGGGGCAGATTGCGTACTGCTGATCGTGTCGGCGCTGGATGACGTGAAGATGGCTGAACTGGCCGCCACTGCCAAGGACGTCGGCCTCGACGTGCTGGTGGAAGTGCACGATGGCGATGAACTGGAGCGCGCGCTGAAAACACTGGACACGCCGCTGGTGGGGGTGAACAACCGCAACCTGCACACCTTCGAGGTCAGCCTGGAAACCACCCTTGACCTGCTGCCGCGCATTCCGCGTGACCGTCTGGCGATTACCGAAAGCGGTATTCTCAACCGGGCCGATGTGGAGCTGATGGCAATCAACGAGGTTTACTCGTTCCTGGTGGGTGAGGCGTTCATGCGCGCTGAGCAGCCTGGCCTGGAATTACAGCGGCTGTTCTTCCCTGAGCAGGTGAAGAAGACTGTTCAGCAACTGGACTGATCAAATGAAGCCGGCGTTTTTGCCGGCTTTTTTGTACCTGTAGTGGCCTCTTCGCGGGCAAGCCCGCCCCTACACGGGTACGCGCCCTGTCGTAGGGGCGGGTTTACCCGCGAAGAGGCCAGTGAAATCAACATCATAGGTGGATCAATGACCGATCAACCCCTGGCCCTGAGCGTCGAACAAGGCCTGCACGCCGAGCAGGAGCTGCTGGCCGCCGTCTGCCGCGGCGAACGCGAAAGTGGCGTGCTGTTCTGGCGCCCCACCGACCACGCGCTGGTCATGCCTCGGCGCATGAGCCGGCTGGGCAACTTCGAGGTCGCCTGCGCGGAATTGGCTATTGCTGGCTGGCCGGTGCTGTTGCGAGAAACCGGCGGTGAGCCGGTGCCTCAGTCGCATTCGACGGTGAACGTTGCACTGGTCTACGCCGCGCCGCGCAGTGAAGGCGACCATGGCCGTATCGAAAATGCCTACGAGCGCCTGTGTCTGCCGCTGTGCGATGTGCTGCGCGAGTGGGGCGGTGTAGCGTCGGTCGGGGAAATCGACGGGGCCTTCTGCGATGGCCGCTACAACGTCAACCTCAATGGCCGCAAATTGGTGGGTACCGCCCAGCGCTGGCGTCAGGGCCTGGGTGGCAAGCGCCCGGTGGTGCTGGTGCACGGTGCGCTGCTGCTGGACAACGAGCGTGAGTCGATGGTGGCGGCGGTCAACCGCTTCAACGAGTGCTGTGAGCTGGAGCAACGCTGTCGCGCCGATGCGCACATCGCCTTGCACGAAGTGGCGCCGGCAGCACCCTGGTTCGAGCGCCTTTCGCAGGCCTACGCCAAGGTACTGGCCGAGTTGCCCAAGGACTAGCGGGTACCGTAGACCACCATGGTCTTGCCCTTGACCTGCACCAGGCTGCGTTCCTCAAGGTCTTTGAGAACGCGGCCGACCATTTCCCGAGAGCAACCGACGATTCGGCCAATTTCCTGACGGGTAATCTTGATTTGCATGCCATCGGGGTGGGTCATGGCGTCGGGCTGCTTGCACAGTTCCAGCAGGCAACGGGCAACTCGCCCGGTGACGTCGAAAAATGCCAAATCGCCAACCTTGCGCGTGGTGTTGCGCAGGCGCTGGGCCATCTGGCTACCCAGGGCATAGAGGATTTCCGGGTCCTGGCGCGCCAGCTCGCGAAACTTCTCGTAGCTGATTTCGGCCACTTCGCATTCGGTCTTGGCGCGTACCCAGGCACTGCGCTGCTGCTCGCCATCAACGGGCTCGAACAGGCCTAGCTCGCCAAAAAAATCGCCATTGTTGAGGTAGGCAATGATCATTTCATGGCCGTCGTCGTCCTCGATGAGGATGGTGACCGAACCCTTGATGATAAAAGACAGTGTCTCGGCCCGGTCGCCGGCGCAGATGATATTGCTTTTGGCGGTGTAGCGGCGGCGCTGGCAGTGTACCAGTAGCTTGTCGATGTTCTTTATCTTGGCGGGTAGGGCGGAGGCAACCATCACGAAATCCTGTTCGATATGACGCATAGGCTTTTTTTAGAGGTTGGCTGACGGAAAGCGCCAGTCATTTGGCGCCAGCTTATCAGACACTACAAGATGTTTCGGTACTAAACCGACACATCTCGTGCTTTTCCCACAGCCGCGCAAGGTCTAAGCTGACACCCTTTTCCGAAAATCAGGAGTCCGGGTAGATGAAGGCACGTATCCAGTGGGCCGGTGAGGCAATGTTCCTCGGCGAATCGGGGAGCGGCCATGTCGTCGTAATGGACGGCCCGCCCGAGGCCGGCGGCCGCAACCTGGGCGTGCGACCGATGGAAATGCTGTTGCTGGGCCTGGGTGGCTGCAGCAGCTTTGACGTGGTCAGCATTCTGAAGAAGTCGCGCCAGGCAGTGGAAAGCTGCGAGGCATTTCTGGAGGCGGAGCGCGCCAGCGAAGACCCTAAGGTGTTCACCAAGATTCACATGAACTTCGTGGTGAAGGGGCGTGGGCTGAAAGAGGCGCAGGTCAAGCGGGCGGTGGAGCTGTCGGCGGAAAAGTATTGCTCGGCTTCGATCATGCTTGAGCGTGCCGGGGTTGAGATTACCCATGGGTACGAAATCGTAGAGCTGGGTTAAGGCTGAGATTCCGGGGCCGCTTTGCAGCCCTTGTGGAAGCGGGTGAACCCGCTCCCACCTGCGGCCCGGGCGAGCTTCAGTTGCGCAGGGCCGGAAGGGCTATCCGCAACCATTGCGGAAGGCTGCTTCTCAGCGCTTGGCTCAACCGCTCCCGGCGCTTCTGGTAAACCAGCCCAAGCCAGATAACCCCCAGCCCGATCATGGTCAGCACCACCGGGAACAGCAGCGACTGGGCAAACACCTCGTACGACAGATATCCCAGATAAGCCGCCACCCCCAGCGCACCAAACACCATGAACACCGGCCGACGCAGCAGCACCGCCATGCCCATCAGCGCAATGTTGATCAGGCAGTAAATGGCCTTGCCCAACTCACTGCCGCTTTCCAGTAGTGTCAACCCGCCCCAGAATGCTGCCAGTCCGGCGAGGTAACCCCAACGGGCGTAGTCTTCACGCGTGCGGCCGTCTATCACGAGGAACACCACCAGCAAGCCCAGCCCAAACCACAGGGATACCTGGCGGCGCTGCTCCCAGCTGAACGGGGAGCCGAAGAACCACTCGCTAAGGTCCATCGACATGAACCACAAGGCTACGGCCATTGGCATGACGACGAACGGGTAGGGGATCAGCCGCAGCATCAGCAGCCCGGCAAGCACCGTGGCCGCTTCCATCGCCAGCCAGCCACCCTGCACGTAGGTGTAGTACTGGTGGTAGTCGGCCTGCACATCGTCCAGTGGCCACCAGCCGAACATGCGTTCGATAGCGAATACCGCCAGCGGCACGATGCTGACTGCTACAGCTGCCAGCACGCCAGCGGCGACGGGCTGGGCGCGGCGTTGCAGATTGAGGGCGAACAAGGTGATCAACAGGATATAGAGGCTGGCGATGATCAACAGCGCGCTGTCACCGAGGCTCATCCAGGCCTCGGTGAGCAACCAGCCCAAGGCCGCCATGATCAGCATGGCGCCAAAGTAGAAGGCAACATGGGCCAGCTGAAAGCTGCCACGTGGTGCGGGTTGCTGGCGCAGGAATGCCAACAGGCTTTGGTCCTGACCTGGTTGGAGAATGCCTGCTTGCACGGCGCGCGCCAGGTCCTTGGCGTCGAATCGATCCGTCATGGTGATGCCTTCAGATACGGTATGTGCTCTTGGTCATGACCTTGGCCAGCAAGCTCATGCCAAAGCGGACGGGGGCCGGGAAGCGGTAACCACCGGCTTCCAGTGCAGACTCGGCGTGCTGTTCTTCGTCGATGCGCATTTGCTCGAGAATGGCCCGGGATTTTTCATCTTCGTGCGGGAGCTGCTCCAAGTGCTCGTCAAGGTGCTTGCACACCTGATGTTCGGTAGCGGCGACGAAGCCCAGGCTGACTTTGTCGCTGACCAGCCCGGCCAGCGCGCCGATGCCGAACGACATGCCGTAGAACAGAGGGTTGAGCACGCTTGGGTGGCTGTTCAGCTGGCGAATGCGCTGCTCGCACCAGGCCAGGTGGTCCACTTCTTCCTCGGCGGCATGCTCCATGGCCTTGCGCACTTCCGGCAGCTTGGCGGTCAGGGCTTGGCCTTGGTACAGCGCCTGGGCGCAGACTTCACCGGTATGGTTGATGCGCATCAGTCCGGCAATATGACGGGCCTGTTGTTCGTCCAGGTCAACGTCTGGCTGGACGATGGCCGGCGATGGCCGGGCGGGTTGGCCGCTGAAAGGCAGCAAGGTGCGCATGGCAGTATCGGCCTGCAGCAACAAGCGGTCGAGCGGCGAGTAGTGACGTTCGGTAGCCATCGGGCACCTCCGCAAGAATGTGCCCGACAGTTTACCGCAATAGCGGCGGGGTCGCTTGCCGTGGGTCAGCCCGGTGGCCAGTTCATCTGGCGCTGGCCAAGCACGTGCATATGGATGTGGTAGACGGTCTGGCCGCCTTTTGGGTTGCAGTTCATGACCACACGGAAACCTTCCTCGCAGCCTTGTTCGACAGCCAGGCGCTGGGCGGTGAACAGGATGTGGCCAGCCAGGGCCTTGTCTTCTTCGGTCAGGTCATTGAGGGTGCGAATGTGCTTTTTCGGGATGACCAGAAAATGTACCGGTGCCGCGGGTGCAATGTCCTTGAAGGCCAGGATCTGGTCGTCTTCATAGATGATATCTGCCGGGATTTCCCGGTTGATGATTTTGAGGAATAGATCGTCCACAGCACTTGCTCCATGGTGAGGGTCGGGCCGAGTGTACTCAGCCGTGAGCCGCTCGCCCAGTGGCTATTCCATGCCTGAGGGGCAATAGCGGCGGTGGATGGCCCCGGCCAGCTTGCGCACCAGCCAGCGCGGCAGCAGCCGCGGTGCGAACGCCAGCCAGCGGTTGCGCCGGCCGGGCATGATCAGTGCGCGGTTCTTGTCCAGTGCCCGCACGGTGTACAGCGCCACTTCCTCGGGGCTGAGACAGCGCGGCTTGCCATCGAGCCGCGCAATGCGCCGGCGTGCGGAACGTACTGGGCCAGGGCACAGTACCGAGACCTTGATGCCGGTACGCTTGAGTTCTTCACGCAGGGCCTGGGAAAAGCTCAGCACGTAGGCCTTGCTGGCGGCATAGGCGGCCATCCATGGGCCAGGCGCCACCCCGGCCAAGCCGGCGACGTTGAGAATCTGCCCGCCACCCTGTACAGCCATCAGGTTACCGATGGCGTGGCACAGGCGGCTCAGGGCCAGCACGTTGACTTCCAGCAGATCCTGTTCGTCGGCCCATTCATGGGCCAGGAACGGGCCATAGGTGCGCAAGCCCGCGCAGTTGACCAGTAAATCGATACGCCGCTCGCCTTCTTCCAGCTCCAGCACGAAGCCTGAAAGGCGCAACGGCTGGCTGAGGTCGCAGGCGCGGAACAGCACCTCGACACCGAAACGCTGGGTCAGCTCGATGGCGACAGGCTCCAGCGTTTCTCGTTGGCGTGACACCAGGATCAGGTTCCGCCCGCGCCGTGCCAGCGCTTCCGCCAAGGCCAGGCCCAGGCCGCTGGAAGCACCAGTGATCATGGCGTAACGGGTCATGCAAGGCTCCTGGGGCCGGAAGAGGGCGCCTAGTGTACAACTTGCCCGTGCAAGGTGTTGCCTTTTGCTACAAGGCGCGGGCGCGCAGAACCTGGCAGTGCTCCAGGGCTTGCCGGTACTCGCCATGCAGGCGCTCGATCAATGCGCTGGCGCTGGGCAGGTCATGGATTGCACCGACGCCCTGGCCCGCTGACCATACGGTCTTCCAGGCCTTGGCTTCGTCATCGATCGGCTTGAGCTTGCCTTGCACCTGCCCGCCTTTGAGGGCGTTCATGTCGTAGCCGGCCTGCTCCAGGCTCTGGCGCAAGAAGCTGGCGGGGATGCCGGACACCACGGGTGTGTGAATGATGTCGGCGGCATGGGCATCCAGCAGCATCTGTTTGTAGGTGCCCTGAGCCTGGCTTTCTGTGGTGGCGATGAAGCGCGTGCCCATGTATGCCAAGTCCGCCCCCAGCAGTTGTGCGGCCAGGATTTCGTGGCCGTGGTTAATGCAACCAGCCAGCAGCAGGGTCTTGTCGAAGAACTGGCGAATTTCTGCGGCCAGGGCGAACGGGCTCCAGGTGCCGGCATGGCCGCCTGCGCCGGCGGCGACGGCGATAAGGCCATCGACACCGGCTTCGGCGGCTTTTTCTGCATGCCGGCGGGTGGTGACATCGTGGAGCACCAGGCCGCCGTAGCCGTGTACGGCATCGACCACTTCCTTTACCGCCCCCAGGCTGGTGATAACGATTGGTACACGCTGTTCGACGCACAAGGCCAAGTCGGCCTGCAGGCGCGGGTTGGTCGGGTGGACGATCAGGTTGACGGCGTAGGGCGCTGGCGCCTGCAGTTGAGCCAGGCCTGCCTCGATCTCTTCCAGCCAAGCCTTGAAGCCAGCGCTGTCGCGTTGGTTCAGGGCCGGGAAACTGCCAACTACACCGCTGGCGCAGCAGGCCAGCACCAGTTGGGGGTTGGAGATGAGGAACATCGGCGCGGCAACCACGGGCAGCCGCAGGCGTTGTTCGAGCGAGGCAGGTAGCGACATGGCAAGGCTCCTTGAGCGGGCGGCTATGTCAGAACGGTTTCACCACCACCAGAATGACGATAGCCAGCAGGATCAGCACGGGCACTTCGTTGAACCAGCGATAGTAAACGTGGCTGCGGGTGTTGGTGCCGTTGGCGAAGCGTTTGCGCTGGGCACCGCATACGTGATGGTAGCCGGTCAGCAGGATGACCAGGGTGAGCTTGGCATGCAGCCACCCCTGGCTCAGCCAGCCGGGGGTGAGGTACAGCATCCAGGCGCCAAAAATGTAGGTGGCGATCATCGCCGGGTTCATGATGCCGCGGTACAGCTTGCGCTCCATGGTAACGAAGCGTTCCTGGCTGATGCTGTCCTGGCTCTGGGCGTGGTAGACGAACAGCCTGGGCAGGTAGAACAGGCCGGCGAACCAGCAGACCACGCTGACGATATGCAGCGCTTTGATCCATAGGTAAAGCATGGAGGGAGTTCCTTCAGATAGTCACGGTCGTCAGATAGTAGTGGTCAGGCGCCCGAAGGGTCACCCGAAGAGTTGTTACAGGCGCCCTGCGCCCCTATTATCGTGCGCTTTCCAGACGGCTCGTTTATAAGGGGCAAGCGTTATGATCAAGGTCGGTATCGTCGGCGGCACGGGTTACACCGGCGTCGAACTGTTGCGTCTGCTGGCACAGCATCCACAGGCCGAAGTGGCGGTCATCACTTCGCGCTCCGAGGCGGGCGTGGCGGTGGCGGACATGTACCCGAACTTGCGCGGCCACTATGACGGGCTGGCGTTCAGCGTGCCGGACAGCAAGGCTCTGGCCGCCTGCGATGTGGTGTTCTTCGCCACTCCGCATGGTGTTGCCCACGCCCTGGCTGGTGAGCTGCTGGCAGCTGGCACCAAGGTGATCGACCTGTCGGCCGACTTCCGTCTGCAGGATGCCGCTGAGTGGGGCAAATGGTACGGTCAGCCCCATGGCGCACCAGAGCTGCTCAAGGACGCAGTGTATGGCCTGCCGGAAGTCAACCGCGAGAAGATCCGCCAGGCCCGCCTGATCGCTGTGCCGGGTTGCTATCCGACCGCAACCCAGCTGGGCTTCCTGCCGCTGCTGGAAGCAGGGCTGGCTGACCCGTCGCGCCTGATCGCCGACTGCAAGTCGGGTGTCAGCGGCGCTGGCCGTGGCGCCGCAGTGGGCTCGCTGTTCTGCGAAGCCGGCGAGAGCATGAAGGCCTATGCAGTCAAGGGGCATCGTCACCTGCCAGAAATCAGCCAAGGCTTGCGCCTGGCCGCTGGCAAGGATATCGGCCTGACGTTCGTGCCGCACCTGACGCCGATGATCCGTGGTATCCACGCCACCCTTTACGCGAACGTGGTCGATACGTCGGTCGACCTGCAGGCGCTGTTCGAGAAACGCTACGCCGATGAACCGTTCGTCGACGTGATGCCAGCAGGCAGCCATCCGGAAACCCGTAGCGTGCGTGGTGCCAACGTCTGCCGCATTGCCGTTCATCGTCCGCAGGGTGGTGACCTGGTGGTGGTGCTGTCGGTGATCGACAACCTGGTCAAGGGCGCCTCCGGCCAGGCGGTGCAGAACCTCAACATTCTGTTCGGCCTGGATGAGCGCATGGGCCTGGCCCATGCCGGCTTGCTGCCGTAAGTCCGCCAGCATTGGAAAAGGCCCGCGTCGTGCGGGCCTTTTTGCAGGTCGCGACTAAAGCCGCACAATTCTTGACCGATTTTCTCGGGAAAGCGGATAATGCGCGTCATCGAGTTTTATGGCGGCTACCGCGCCGGGAGAATCAACATGAGCGTCGAAACCTTCACCCCTACAGGTCTGGAGTTCACCCATGGGGCAGCCCAGAAGGTGAAAAACCTGGTCAATGAGGAAGGCAATGAACGTCTGAAACTGCGGGTGTTCGTGACCGGTGGTGGTTGCTCGGGCTTCCAGTATGGCTTCACCTTCGATGAAGACGTGGCCGAAGATGACACCATTGTCGAGCGCGAGGGCGTTTCCCTGGTGGTCGACCCGATGAGCTTCCAGTACCTGGCAGGTGCCGAAGTGGACTACCAGGAAGGCCTGGAAGGTTCGCGTTTCGTGATCAAGAACCCGAATGCCGCGACCACCTGCGGTTGCGGGTCGTCGTTCTCGATCTAAGGGCTGGGCATACGAAAACGCCGCGCAATTGCGCGGCGTTTTGCTTTCTGGCGTAGCGGCTATGCCGGGTAGATTGCGCCCAGTACGCGCAGGCCCTTGGCGGCAGTGACGCTGGGGCGGTTGGCGGCGATACCCTCCAGGCAGCAGTGAGCCAGCCAGGCGAAGGCCATGGCTTCGACCCAGTCCGGGTCTACGCCATAGGCGCCAGTGCTTGCGACACGGGCCGCAGGTAGCAGCTGGCCAAGACGGGCCATCAGCGCGCCGTTGCGGGCGCCTCCACCACAGACCAACAGCGCCTCGGTGCCTTGCTGGGCTTTGCCAAGCGAATCGATGATGCTGCGTGCGGTCAGTTCCAGCAGTGTCGCCTGCACGTCCTGGGCCCGGTATGCCGGCAGGGTGGCCAGGTGGCGATCCAGCCAAGGCAGGTTGAATACCTCGCGGCCGGTACTCTTCGGGCCGCTGCCGGCAAAGAACGGGTCAGCCATCAGTACGCTGAGCAACCTGGGCTGCACCACACCCGAGGCAGCCCATGCGCCATCTGCATCGTAGGCGTGGCCGTGCTCGCGCTCGATCCAGGCATCCAGCAGCACGTTCCCCGGGCCGCAATCGAACCCATGAACCGGCTTGTCCTGCTCGATCAGGCTGAGGTTGCTGAAACCGCCTACGTTAAGGATTGCCAGTCGCTGGCCAAGGTGGTTGAACAGGGTTTCGTGAAAGGCGGGCACCAGCGGCGCGCCTTGGCCGCCGGCCGCTACATCGCGGCGGCGGAAGTCGGCGACCACGCTGATGCCGGTCAGTTCGGCGAGCAGCGCCGGGTTGCCGATCTGCACAGTAAAACCACGTGCCGGTTCATGGCGGATGGTCTGGCCGTGGCTACCAATGGCGTGGATGGCTTCCGCCTTCAGGCCCTGGCGGGCCAGCAACTGGTTGATACCTTCCCCTGCCAGGCTGGCCCAGCGGTTTTCCGCCAGTGCCGCACGTGCGATCTCGTCAGGGCCGCTGCTGCACAGGGCAAGCAGCTCCTGCCGCAAGTCGTCGGGCATGGGCAGGTAATGAGTGGCGAGCAGCTCAAGCTGCTCGCCTTGTTCGATCAGGGCAATGTCCAGGCCATCGAGGCTGGTGCCGGACATCACCCCCAGATAGAGCGCCATGGCTTAGCGCTTGTTCGCTGCGAGCATGGTTGCCTTTTCCTGGTCCATACGGGCAATCAGTGGTTGGCTCTGCTGCAGGAAGCGTTGGCGCTCGTTTTTGGCGATCGGGTCGGCCATCGGCACTTTTTGGCTCAGCGGATCGACGTGCACGCCGTTGACCTGAAACTCGTAGTGCAGGTGCGGTCCGGTGGACAGGCCAGTGGTACCGATATAGCCAATGATCTGGCCCTGCTTGACCGTGCTGCCGGTCTTGATGCCCTTGGCGAAGCCCTGCATGTGGCCGTACAGCGTCTTGTAACGGTTACCGTGCTGGATAATCACGGTATTGCCGTAGCCGCCTCGGCGACCGGCCAGTTCGATACGGCCGTCACCGGCTGCCTTGATCGGCGTACCGCGGGGGGCCGCGTAGTCGACGCCTTTGTGGGCGCGGATCTTGTTCAGGATCGGGTGCTTGCGGCCGGCGGAAAAGCGCGAGCTGATGCGGGCGAAGTCGACGGGGGTACGGATGAAGGCCTTGCGCAGGCTGTTGCCGTCGGCGGTGTAGTAGGCAGTGTTGCCCTGCTTGTTGGTATAGCGCACGGCGGTGTAGGTCTTGCCGCGATTGGTGAAGCGGGCGGACAGGATATTGCCGGTGCCGACGACCTTGCCGTCCATCACTTTCTGCTCATAGACCACGTCGAATTCGTCACCCGGACGAATGTCCTGAGCGAAGTCGATGTCGTAACCCAGCACGCGGGCCAGGCTCATGGT
Organism: Pseudomonas sp. YQ_6; assembly: GCF_043103245.1. Taxonomy (NCBI): domain Bacteria; kingdom Pseudomonadati; phylum Pseudomonadota; class Gammaproteobacteria; order Pseudomonadales; family Pseudomonadaceae; genus Pseudomonas; species Pseudomonas sp. YQ_6. The sequence goes on along the minus strand of NZ_JBICJR010000038.1, from coordinate 2,486 downwards.
CATGCTGTGGGACAGGCCGGCGCGCTGGGCCGATGCCGACAGCGAGCTCTTGATCACGCCGTGGGCATAGGCGGTACGCACCACCGGCTTGCTGATTTCACGATTGAAGGTGTAGCCCTTGGCGGTCTTGGTCAGTTGAATGGTTTCGAGGTTGCTGACCTTGCTGTGCAGGCTGGCCAATTGGCCATCCTTGTCGAGTTCGAACTGCAGCACCTGGCCGTGCTTTAGCTGGCTGAACTGCTTGGCCTGCTTGTTACTTGCCAGCAGGTCATGCACTGCATTGGCAGGCAGACCAACCTTGGCGAACAGGGTGGACAGGGTATCGCCGCGGGCCACGGTGACTTCGCGGTGGCCAGGCTCCTTGGCGGCCTCGGCAACCGGTTCGGCGGCCGGAGCCTGCTGATCGGCCTTCTGGGTTTCGGGGGTAGCCTCTTCGATCTGGGCGAAAGGCGAGCCTTGCTCACTTTCGCTTTGCACCAGTGGCGCGGCGCGGGATTCGTCTTTCAGCTGCTCGGCAGGGCTTTCGAGCTCGAGGTTGAGGGTAGTTTTCTTGGCTTCCACTTCGCTGGAAGGAAATACCAGCAAAGCCAGGCTGAGCAGGGCGGCGATGCCGCTGGCGGCCAACAGATGGCTCTTCGGATAAAGCGGGGGCGCTTTAGGCGGTTCGTTGGTCATGGGCAAGGTGACTTTGAAAAAAGTGAAATGGAAAAGATGAATGACATGATGAAGATGAAATAACTGTATAAAATATAACCAAATCCATTTTCACGCAAGGGCGCGTAGACGCCGCAAGCCTGTGTTCGGGTCACATCCCTTTGCGAAACTTGTATTTGACGGCCGATCTTGTATGGTTGGCTCCCCCTGAATCTGAGCCTTGCGGGTTTGTCTATGAAGTCGGTTGAAGAGCAGCTGGCGCTTATCAAGCGCGGTGCGGAAGAAGTACTGGTCGAGTCGGAACTGGTGGAGAAGCTCAAGCGCGGCCAACCTCTGCGCATCAAGGCCGGCTTCGACCCGACCGCTCCGGACCTGCACCTGGGTCACACGGTGCTGATCAACAAGCTGCGCCAGTTCCAGGATCTGGGCCATCAGGTCATCTTCCTGATCGGTGACTTCACCGGCATGATCGGCGACCCGAGTGGCAAGAGCGCCACGCGCCCGCCGCTTACCCGCGAACAGGTGCTGGAGAACGCCGAGACGTACAAGCAGCAGGTGTTCAAGATTCTTGACCCGGCCAAGACTGAAGTTGCGTTCAACTCCACATGGATGGACAAGCTGACCCCTGCCGACTTCATTCGCCTGGCTTCGCAGTACACCGTCGCGCGCATGCTGGAGCGTGATGACTTCGACAAGCGTTACACCACCAATCAGCCGATTGCCATTCACGAGTTCCTCTATCCGCTGGTGCAGGGGTACGACTCGGTAGCGCTGAAAGCGGACGTCGAGCTGGGCGGTACCGACCAGAAGTTCAACCTGCTGATGGGGCGTGAACTGCAACGGTCTTATGGCCAGGAAGCGCAGAACATCGTAACCATGCCACTGCTCGAAGGGCTCGACGGCGTGAAGAAGATGTCGAAGTCGCTGGGCAACTATGTCGGCATCCAAGAGGCGCCAGGGGTGATGTACAGCAAGCTGGTGTCGATCCCGGATACCCTGATGTGGCGTTACTTTGAGCTGCTGAGCTTCCGTTCGATGGAAGAAATCGAGCAGTTCCGGGCCGATGTTGCAAATGGCGCCAACCCACGTGACATCAAGATCAAGCTGGCGGAAGAAATTGTGGCGCGCTTCCATGGTGAGGAGGCTGCGGCCAATGCTCACCGTGCTGCCGGTAACCGTATGAAGGAAGGCGAGCTGCCGGAAGACTTGCCGGAGATCGAAGTGGCTGCGGCGGAAGACCTGCCAATTGCTGCGGTGCTGAACCGGGCTGGTCTGGTCAAGAACTCGGCGCAGGCGCGAGACTTGCTGAATAGCGGTGCGGTGAAAGTTGATGGTGCAGTGGTCGACAAGGACTTCATGTTTGTCCTTGGTGCTACCCATGTGTGCCAAGCGGGCAAGAAGTCGTTTGGCCGGGTTACCCTCAAGGCTGAGTGATTGCCTGGATGGTGTAGCTATATAGAAGCGGGGAGGCCGGTAGGCCTCCCCGCTTTGTATTCAGCAATATTAAGGTTTCTTGAAATTAAAGGTTGACGGGCTTTCGAATCCCCTTATAATGCGCCCCACTTCCAGCAACAACGGAACGACAAACTCCTTGAGATTCAATGAGTTAGACGATTCGGAAGGTGCTGTAAGGGCTACGATCAAATGATCGAAAGCGGTTGAGATGAAGGTTGACAGCGCTTTCAAGTGCTGTATGATTCGCCTCCCGCTACGAGAGATCGCAGCGAGCCAAGTGTTTGAAGCTAAACGAGTTTCTCGCAAAAAACTTCAAAATAAACGCTTGACAGGCTCTGAGGAAAGCGTAGAATGCGCGCCTCGGTTGAGACGAAAGG